>JBAXFI010000053.1:0-15900 GCA_037139995.1 Comamonadaceae bacterium
GCTGCAGTGACAATTTCCGGAAATTGTTTCATTAACTCACTAGGTAATTTTCAAATGAAAAAAACGCTCATTTTGGCTGCTGTTATTGCTGCGGCCGCTTTGGTTGCTTGCGGTAAGAAAGAGGAAGCTCCTGCTCCGGCTCCCGCTCCCGCTGCTGCTCCCGCTCCTGCTGCTTCGGCACCTGAGGCTGCTGCTTCCGCTGCTGCTCCGGCTTCCGCTGCTGCTCCGGCACCAGAGGCTGCTGCCAGCGCCAAGAAGTAAAGCTTCTGATTTCTCAACCAGTTTGAGAAGAAAAGCCACCGTCAGGTGGCTTTTTTTTGGAAGATTGGTCGAAACTGATCGGGCGTGTGGCCTACTTCAGGTCATCGGCAATGACTTTGGCGATACGCTGTGCGTTGGCCGTGTTGTCCGCAGCACCACTGGCATTCAAAATAGTTACGGTTGTTGATTCCCCTTGACTGGCCAGTTTGATGCGGTATTTCAAAGGCGCAACATTGTCCTTTGACGTCCCGAACAAGGATGCCAGGAAACCGGGCTCCGACTTGTCAGCCGAAGGTTCGACATATCGGACAAAGTAGATGCCTTGGCTACGATCCCTATCTTCGACTGTAAAGTTGGCCCGGTCAAGCGCCAAGCCAACACGTCGCCAAGCGCGGTCAAAGCCATCGTCAATCTGGACTACCGAGACGCCGTTGACCACGGCGGTGCGAGCAGCTGTTTTGCCCGGTGCAACCGCAATGATGGCCTTCGATTGCTCAGGCGTGGCCCCGAGTCTGACCATCAATCGGCTCAGGAATTCTGCTTCAAGTTCCGGGTCCGGTGCCTTCGGTTGCCACACCGTGGAGTCCTTCTCCTTGCTGCTGTACACCTCCATCATGCCGCGGTGGCTGATGTAAATTTCAGTTCCACCACTCGCATTGCGTTCCAGCCGAGTGCGAAATTTGTCGCGCTCACCGGTCGAGTACAGTGAATCAAATACACGTCCCAGTGTGCTGCGAATGAAGTCCTGTGGTAGCTTGGCGCGGTTCTCGGCCCACTCTGTTTCCATGATCCCAAGATTGGACTGGTCGAGAATCAAGAGGAAGCCGTTTTCCTGCCAGAAATCTCGAACCGTATCCCAAAGCTTGTCGGCGGGTCGACTGATGACCAACCAGCGTTGATTGCCGGCGCGCTCAATGCGTGCATCTCCCAACTCTGTGATTGCAGTCGGCGTGGTCGAGGCGGCTTGGCCGAGCTGGAAGCTTGACGCAGTGACTACTCCGCCGGGAACGGCATACCTGGTGTTACGGGAGAGCTGGGTCAAATCGGGCGGGACATCCAGCGACGGGCCCTTGCCTGCGCTCTTGTAGTTGATTTTGTCGGTATCGAGAACCGAGCATGCTGCCAATGCCAGCGGGAGGCTCAGTAGTACGAGTTTGCGGAAATGATTCACAAAAAATGTTCCCTTACGGTGATGAATTGGGTCGGGTGGAATTTGTCAAAGCAGGCCGGTTGCGCGCAAAGCGCTCTCGACGACCGCCTCGTTGGCCTGCGTCAGACGCGTCATGGGCAGGCGCATCGTTCCCCCACACAACTTGATTCGTGCCATCGCCCATTTCACCGGAATAGGGTTGGCCTCCACAAAAAGATGCTTATGCAAGGGAAGCAACTTGAATTGAATTTCCATCGCTCTGGCTCTGTCACCAGCGATGGCAGCGATGCACAACTCGTGCATCAGTCTGGGCGCCAGGTTGGCCGAAACGCTGACGTTGCCGTGGCCACCACACAGCATAAGGGCGACGGCTGTTCCGTCATCACCTGAGTAAATAGCAAAGCCCGCTGGCGCCTCCCGGATAAGCCACTGCGCCCGTTCAATATTTCCGGTAGCTTCCTTGATGCCAACAATACCGTCGACGTGAGCAAGACGCAGTGCCGTGTCGTGGGCCAGGTCTGCGACCGACCGACCCGGAACGTTGTAGAGCACCATGGGAAGGTCGACCGCCTCTGCAATGGCCTTGAAGTGCAGATACTGTCCTTCCTGGGTTGGCTTGTTGTAGTAGGGAACAACCTGCAGTTGGCAGTCGGCACCAACCGCCTTGGCGAAACTTGCCAATTCAATGGCTTCGGCTGTTGAATTGGCCCCGCATCCAGCCATGATCGGTATGCGCCCGGCAGCCTGTTCGACCGCAACACGGATGATTTCGCAGTGCTCCTGGACATTGACAGTGGGCGACTCACCGGTGGTGCCAACGACACCGACGCAATCCGTGCCTTCTGCTATGTGCCAATCGATCAGTTTGCGTAGGCAGGAATAGTCCACCTTGCCATCTTCGTGCATGGGTGTGACGAGTGCCACGATGCTGCCGGTGATTTGGCTGAATGAGGATGTCATGTCCAAGTGCTTGTTAACGTCGTAAAGAAGCATTCTAACTAGAGAGTCAGGCGCCTTGGCGACTGTATGCCCGGATTCGGCGAATCCGGTTTTACGGCGGCAATTCGCTGCAGAAAGCGAGCCGGTTGATCAAGAAAGCCTTCTTCAAAGGCGACGATGTGCAGGCTCGCAAAGGCGCGCAGCAATTCCGCCGGCTGCAGCAGAAAATCTGCGCGGCTGGGTTTGCCAACGGTTTCATTTCCAGCGGAGAAGGTTTCATAAATAAGCAGACCGCCTGGGGCCAGACTGGCAGCGATGCGCGGGAAGAGGGGGCGCCACAAATAGTTGGTTACAACGACAACCCCAAATTGCTGCAGGTGCTGGTCATTCTGGAGTGGCCAGGGGTCACTTTCGAGATCGGCCAAAATGACTTGACCGAACGTTGCTGCCGCCTCCAGTGCCTCGGTGGAGCGATCAACACCAGTGACAGCATGACCCTGCTGGGTAAACCATTTCATATGGCGACCCCTTCCGCAGGCGATGTCCAGGACCGATTGCCCTGGCGCAACCAAATGAGACCAGCGCTGGACCCAGGCAGATGCCGCCATGGAGTCCTGCGAAATGTGCTGGTCAGGTCGATGGGTCATACCTGTCTGGTCTAGAAGCAACCCCATACCTGATTTGCCAGCGTGACCAGGAAGTCGGGCCGAACATAAAGTGAAAACACCGCCAGAAGCAGTCCGGCGGCCGTGACAAAGAGCAGAATTTCCTTGCCGTTCTTCACGATTTCAGGTCGTTTGAAGTGCCACAGCGCGGACGATGGAGGCTTCCTTGATCGGAAGATTCACAAGCGCGGCCAGAACACCTAAGGCGATGGAGATATACCAGACCAGATCGTAGCTGCCGGTCCGGTCGTACAGGTAGCCACCCAGCCAGACTCCCATGAAGGAGCCGATTTGATGGCTGAAGAAAACAAAGCCGCTGAGCATGGAAAGATGCGCCACGCCGAAAATCTGTGCCACCGTGGCGTTGGTAGGGGGAACGGTAGAGAGCCATAGCAACCCCATGACGCTCGAAAACACATAGACGCTCAAGGGCGATAGAGGTACCAGCAAGAACACGCTGATGGCGATGGAGCGAGCGAAATAGATAAAGGCCAGGATGTTCTTTTTCTGCAGTTTCTGTCCTAACGCACCTGCTGCATAGGTTCCAAATACATTGAACAAGCCGATCAGGGCCAGGGCGTAACTAGCCACTTGCGGTGAAAGGCCCTTGTCCCTAAGGTAACTCGGCATATGGACACCAATGAAGACGACCTGAAAACCACAAACGAAATAGCCAGCCATCAGCAACTGGAAACTTGGGTACTTGAAAGCTTCGATCAGGGCTTGCACAATGGATTGCTCACGTCGGCTCGCATGACCACTGGCGAAGCCGGGCTCGCGCAAGCCCCAAGCCAGGGGAACTGTCATCAAGGTGGCGATGCCAAGGACGATCAATGCCTCCTGCCAGCCGAGGCTGCCGATCAGGAACCCTTCAGTTGGGACCATCAGGAATTGACCAAACGAGCCGGCTGCCGCTGCCACGCCCATGGCCCAGGAGCGCTTCTCTGCTGATACGTTGCGACCAATGACGCCGTAAATGACGGCGTAAGTTGTGCCGGCCTGCGCCATGCCGATGAGAACCCCTGCAGTCATTGAAAACAGCAATGGGGTGCTGGCAAAAGCCATGCCGGTGAGTCCGAGTGCATAAAAAATGGCACCTCCAACAATCACGCGGAAGGCACCAAAGCGGTCAGCCAGCATGCCGGCAAATATGCCGGAAAATCCCCAAACCAGGTTTTGCAGGGCAATGGCAAAGGCGAAGGTTTCACGACTCCATCCTTGACTCTGCGTGACAGGCTGCAGCCAGAGGCCGAAGCCGTGGCGGATGCCCATGGACAGTGTCACGATGGTGGCGCCGCACAGAAGAACCTGCAGCATGGACAGTGGTTTTGGGGGTGGATTGCCGGGCATGCCAAATAGAGCTCAGAGTTGCAATGGGAATCAGTGTCTTTCGCCACGGAGCGAAAGTATCAGCCGCCGATTCTACGTAGTAGCGGCGACAGGCGTGATCGATGCGCGAAAATAGCACATTGAGATACTGACATTAAGGCGAACAAACTCATGAAGATCGAAAAGAATTGTGCCGTCACATTGCGCTACAAAGTGTGCGACATCGCGGGCAAGGTGCTGGAGCAGAGCAGCGAGCCGCTGGCCTATCTGCATGGTGGCTATGGCAGTCTGTTTCCCAAGGTGGAGCAGGCGCTGGAGGGCAAGACCTCAGGGTACCAGACGACACTCGATCTCTCGACGCAGGACGCCTTTGGCGAGCGTGACGAGAGTCTGACCCAGGTCATCCAGAAGTCGGACTTTCCGCCGGGTGTCAAGGTCGGCGGGCAACTTCGGGCCCAGGGCCCAGACGGGCAAGCCCGCATGTTTACCGTGATGAAGATCAAGGGTCAAGCGGTCATGCTTGATGGCAACCATCCGCTGGCCGGCAAGGACTTGCGCTTTTCACTCACCGTGACAGAAGTTCGCGCTGCCACTGAGGAAGAGATTGCACACGGTCATGTGCACGGGGCGCATGGCCATCATCATTGATTACCGCCTTGTTGCGCTCCATCATCCCAGCCTTGCACGGTGCGACGCAATTTGCAGTTGTACCTGATGAGGTGCTGTCCCACCCGTGACGTCCCTCGACTGGAGCGACCCGCGTAGAGACAGCACTTGGAATACATCGGCTTCAATCAGAGGATTGAACTGTTGCAATACGTCGAGTGGCAATTCGGACAATTCGAGCTGCCGCGAAATCGCCGTCTTCACGGCGTGGGCGACGGTCTCATGCGCGTCGCGAAAGGGCAGCCCCTTCTTCACCAGGTAATCTGCCAGGTCGGTAGCTGTGGCATAACCCAATGAGGCAGCACGTGCCATGGCCTTGGCGTCGACCAGGATGCCGCCTTCGAGCCGCCCAGTCGACGGGTTGGGTTGGCCGCCGATCATTTCGGCAAATATGCGCAGCGTGTCCTTCAGGGTGTCGACCGTGTCAAACAAGGGTTCCTTGTCTTCCTGATTGTCCTTGTTGTAGGCCAGCGGCTGTCCCTTCATCAAGGTCAGGAGGCCCATAAGATGACCCACCACGCGGCCCGTCTTTCCGCGTGCCAGTTCCGGCACGTCAGGGTTTTTCTTCTGCGGCATGATGGAGCTGCCTGTGGTGAAGCGGTCCGCGATCTTGATGAACGAAAAGCTCTGACTCATCCACAAAACGAGTTCTTCGCTCAAGCGGCTGATATGCACCATGCACAGAGCGGCGGCAGCCGAAAACTCGATGGCAAAATCACGGTCACTGACTGCGTCCAGCGAGTTTTGGCAAATTTGCGCTTGTCCACTGCCATCGACCATGCCCAGGGTTCTGGCAACCCGTTCGCGGTCCAGCGGGTAACTGGTGCCGGCCAGCGCTGCTGCCCCCAGGGGCAGACGGTTGGTGCGATGCCGAACCTCGCTCATGCGTTCGCCGTCGCGGCTGAACATTTCGACGTAGGCCAGCAAATGATGGCCAAAACTGATCGGTTGCGCGACCTGCAGATGAGTGAATCCCGGCAGGATGACGTCGATGTTGCTCTCTGCAACATTGAGGAGTGCCGCTTGCAGTTCGCGCAGCAACGCACTGATCAAATCTATTTCTCCGCGCAGCCACAAGCGGACATCGGTGGCGACCTGGTCGTTGCGTGAGCGACCCGTGTGCAAACGCTTGCCGGCATCGCCCGCCAGTTGCGTCAGGCGTGCCTCAATATTCAGGTGCACGTCCTCCAGGTCGAGTTTCCATTCAAACGTACCAGCTTCGATCTCCGCTGTCACCGTGCTCAAGCCTTGCTCAATGGCATGGCGATCCTGTGGCGAGATGATCTTCTGGGCGCAGAGCATCTCCGCGTGAGCCAGCGAGCCTGCAATGTCGGCTTGCCAAAGCCGCTTGTCAAAAAAAACACTCGCGGTATAGCGTTTCACGAGGTCGCTCATGGGTTCAGAAAACAGGGCTGACCAGGCTTGGGACTTGTTGTCGAATTGGTTGTGTGTCATGCGTTTGGAACCTGGTTTAAAAAGCCGGCCTTCGCAGCCCCATTGGACTGGTGGCAAGGGATCATCAATAATCGGGTCTGTCAAGTGAGCATACGCCCGAATCCTGAATGAAAGACCTGCAAATTTTATCGACCTTCCAGGAACTCCCGCCGGAGCCAGGCCGACCGGCGTCCGCGCCCGCATTGTTGTTTGATGCCTGCCACGTTGGTGTGGCGCTGCGCGCCGTGCTGTTTGTGGAACTGGTGGTCGGGGTTGGGGCTATGTTCGGCGCGGCGACTTTTTTCGAGTGGGTGACTCGTTTGTCGGTGCTCACAGGTGCTGCTTTGCCGGCTACCCTGGTCTGGCTTATTGCTGCCTGTGGACTGAAAATCCTGATCGCGCTGATGGGTCCGATTCTTCAGCATGCAGCGGGCGTGGTGTTGGGTGCATTGGCTGGCCTCTGCGGCTGCGCCATGTTGTACATGGCTGGCTGGCAGGAGCCGGTACCTTGGCTGGCAAGTGCTTTTGCTGGTGCCTTGTTGGCGGCATTGTTGGTGCTGGCGCTGCTGTGGCGCCAGCGCAGCAAAGCGCCAGCACAGACCAAGGCGCGTTTGAATGAACTGCAGTCGCGTATTCGACCGCACTTTTTGTTCAATACCTTGAATAGTGCGATCGCACTGGTGCGCGCTGAGCCGGCCAAAGCCGAGGCGCTGCTGGAAGACTTGAGCGATTTGTTCCGGCACGCGCTGGTCGAGCAGGGCGAATCAGTGACATTGGCCGATGAAATTGCGTTGGCTCAACGCTATCTGGCGATAGAGCATGTGCGCTTTGGCGATCGAATCCAAGTCGAGTGGTCGCTCGATGCGGCGGCGGCGGCGGCCAAATTGCCACCTTTATTGCTGCAGCCGCTGGTGGAAAACGCAGTGAAGCACGGCGTTGAACCCAGCGCAAGCGGCGCCCAGATCAGAATTTCGACAGAGCGCCGTGGTTCCCGCGTCGTCATCAAGGTCATCAATACGGTTCCAGCCGGTCAGGGCGAGTCCGGTAGCGGGCTGGCGCTGGAAAATGTACGGGACCGACTGAGCTTGTTGCATGACGTGCAGTGCCAGTTCAGCTGTGTCTTGCGAGACGGCATTTTTCAGGTCAGGATCGAGGTGCCGCTGTGATTTCGCGAGCCTGCCCATCATGCGCCTGAAAGTGCTGCTGGTTGATGATGAGCAACTGGCACGGGCGCGCCTGCGCACCTTGCTGGCAGACTGCAATGAGCCACAAGCCAGTGTTGAGGCGGAGGCAGGCAACGCGACGCAGGCGCTGCAATGGCTGCAGCGCCAATCCTTTGACCTGGCCTTGATGGACATTCACATGCCGGGAGCCGATGGTCTGGCACTGGCTCAAGCCCTGCGTGGGCTACCCAATCCGCCGGCGCTGGTGTTTGTGACCGCACATGCTGAACACGCCGTACAGGCCTTTGAGCTCGAAGCGCTGGACTATCTGACCAAACCCGTGCGCCTGCAGCGCTTGCAGAGGGCGTTGGAAAAGGCGGCGCGCTTTGTGCAGTCGCGGCGCGACACGCAACCGGTTCCGCCGGAGGAGGTAATGATCATCCAGGAGCGTGGCCGAACAGAGCGTTTGCCACTGTCCGAAGTGCTGTATCTCAAGGCAGAGCTGAAGTACCTCACGGTGAGAACGCAAACTACCAGTTATCTGCTGGAAGGTTCACTGAACGAAATGGAAACCAAATACCCCAACCGCTTTCTGCGCATTCACCGAAACACCCTGGTCACCAAAGGACGTGTGCGCTCGCTTGAGAGGCAGCGCGATACTGCTGACGGTGAGAGTTGGGGGGTCCGACTCTACGGTATTGAGGAGTCGTTGCTGGTGTCGCGACGCCAACTCGCGGCAGTGCGCGAGTTGGTGGCTAACCTGTGTTCCTGAGTCCAGCGGCGATGCCGTTGATGGAGATATGGATGCCACGCTGGATCCGAGCATCGGTCTGTCCCGAGCGGTAACGCCGTACCAGTTCGACTTGCAGATGGTGCAGCGGATCGATGTAAGGAAAGCGGTGCCGAATGGATCGCTGTAGCGCTGCGTTGTGGGTCAGGCGCTGCCTGTCGCCCGTGATGCGGGCGAGCGCATTGGCCGTACTGTGCCATTCGAACTCAATAACTTGGAAGATACTCTTGCGCAGTCGTGCGTCGGTGACCAGCTCCGCGTAGCGGCGGGCCAGAGCCAGATCGCTTTTTGCCATCACCATGTCAATGTTGGACAACAGCGTGTTGAAAAAGGGCCAGTCTTGGTACATCTGGCGCAACAACTGCAGCTGCTTCTTGGCGGAGGCCGCGCTTGGCTGATGAAGAAATTGTTCCACTGCGGAGCCGAAACCGAACCAGCCGGGCAAGGTCAGGCGACACTGACCCCAACTAAAACCCCAGGGAATGGCTCTCAGGTCTTCAATGCTATTTGTTCCCTTGCGGGATGCGGGACGTGAGCCTATGTTGAGTTCGGCAATTTCACGAATCGGTGTTGAGTCGAAAAAATACTGGCTGAAGCCTGGGGTTTCGTACACCAGCTTGCGGTAGGCCGCCATGCTGCTTTCGGAAAGTTCAGCAGCGGCATCGAGAAAGGAAGTGCTGGCCGATCTTGTTGCTTGCAATAGCGTCGCCTCAAGCGTTGCCGCGACCAGGGTCTCCAGATTGCGGCGGCCGATTTCCGGGTTGGCGTACTTGGAGCCGATGACTTCGCCCTGCTCGGTCAGGCGTATCTGACCACGAACCGTCCCTGGAGGTTGGGCCAGAATGGCCTGGTAGCTGGGTCCGCCACCGCGACCGACGGTGCCGCCCCGACCATGGAACATGCGCAAGCGAATGGGCTTCTCGACAGCGGCGCTGGCCAGCTCATCGAACAGTCTTACCAGTTCAGTTTCGGCTCGGTAGAGTTCCCAGTTGCTGGTGAAAATGCCACCATCCTTGTTGCTGTCGGAATACCCCAGCATGACGTCCTGCTCGCTGTACTGGTCCGCACGGCCACGCTGCACCATGGGCAGGATACCGGGCAGGGCGTAAAACTCGCGCATGATGGGCGCTGCGTTGCGCAAGTCATCGATGGTCTCAAACAGGGGGACCACGATCAGGTCGCAACGCGCACCGGCATCAAGCGTTCCCTGCAACAGGCCAACCTCCTTTTGCAGCAGCAGGACTTCAAGTAGATCGCTGACTGATTCGGTGTGGCTGATGATGTAGTGGCGTATGGCTTCGCAACCGAAGCGTTGACGCAAGACTTTGGCGGCTTCGAAGATGGCGAGTTCACTTTGGGTGCGCGGCGAATAAGTGGTTCCGATGACGCGCAGTGGGCGGGCATCGCTCAGCAAGTTGAGCAGCAGTCGGCGCTTGGCCGCCTCGTCGAGTTTGGCGTAGCCTGACTCCAGGCGTGCTATCGCCAGCAATTCGGCCACCACTGCCTCGTGCTGGTCTGAGCTCTGGCGCAAATCGACCGTTGCCAGGTGAAACCCAAATACATCAAGGGTCCGAATCAAGGGTTGCAGACGCTGCGTTACCAGTGCACCGCCATGATTTGCCAGCAGTGAGGATTCGATCGTGCGCAAGTCGACCAGCAGAGCCTGCGCGTGGGGGTAAGGATTCTGTGGCGCGACGGCATGGCGCGCCGCCTCGCCGCCTGTCAGCTCTTTCAGACTGGCAGCGAGTCGGGCGTAGATTCCGATCAGGGCGCGCCGGTAAGGCTCATCCTGCCGGTGCTGGCTGTTGTCCGGGGACTGGTCGGCAAGTGACAGCATTTGCGGCTGACAGTTCACCAGCAGCGATGAAAGGGACAGTTCGCCGCCCAGCAAGTGCACTTCTGTCAGATAGTGGCGCAGCGCCACTTCAGCCTGGCGGCGCAGTGCGTTCTTCAGAGTTTCCTCGGTCACGTTGGGGTTTCCGTCACGGTCGCCGCCGATCCACTGACCCATACGCAGGAAACTGTGTAGCGGGTAATGCCCGAGTTCACGCTCCAGGCTGGCATAGACTTTCGGAATTTCCCGCAAAAATGTCAATTCGTAATAGCTCAGCGCATTTTCGACTTCGTCGGCGACAGTAAGTTTCGAGTAGCGCAGGAGACGGGTCTGCCACAACTGCGAAATGCGGGAGCGCATCTGCTGCTCGTTGCCGGCCAGTTCTCGTGGCGTCAGCGCGTCTTTGCCTTGATGAGACCAGGCAGCCCGGATCTTGATGTCGTCACGGACGCTGAGCAAACCGGCAACATCACGCTCTGCGTCCAGAATGCTCTTTCGTTGCACCTCGGTCGGATGGGCCGTCAACACGGGCGAGACAAAACTCGTCCCCAGCGTGGCTGCTATCTTTGCCGAACTGATTCCGGCTTGGTGACAACGCAGCAAGGCTGCTTCCAGGCTGCCGGCTTGCATCTGACCAGCGCGCTCGTGGATGGCGCGGCGACGGATGTGGTGGCGATCTTCTGCCAGATTGACGAGGTGGCTGAAGTAGCTGAAGGCACGAATCACGCTCACGGTTTGATCGCTGCTCAAACCTTTGAGCAGCTTCTTCAGCGCCTTGTCGGCGCTGGCATCGGCGTCACGCCTGAAAGCGACTGACAATTGGCGGATCCGTTCGATCAGTTCGAAGGCGGCGGGTCCTTCCTGCTCACGAATGACATCGCCAAGGATTCGACCCAGCAGTCGGATGTCTTCCAGCAGCGGACGTTCATTGATTTTGCTGGCTCCGGGCGATTCGGATTTTGGCGTCTTGATCATGGCATTGACAGAGCTGAGGCGAAAGAGTCATTCATTAGCCATGCTAGCATCCTGCGTCCGCTTTGGATTACAAGCAAGTTACAACCAAGAAGCACAGCTTATGAGCAGTTTGACGATAGCAACACGAGAGAGCCGTCTGGCACTTTGGCAGGCGCAGCACGTGAAGTCCCTGCTGGAGCAGCACGGGCACCAGGTCAGCCTGCTGGGCATGACAACGCTGGGCGATCAAATACTGGACCGGGCACTGAGCAAGGTTGGCGGAAAGGGGCTGTTTGTCAAGGAACTGGAGGTGGCTCTGGCGGACGGGCGTGCTGATCTGGCGGTCCATTCCTTGAAAGACGTTCCGATGGAACTGCCCGAGGGATTCAGCCTGGCTTGCGTGATGGAGCGCGAGGATCCGCGCGATGCGTTTGTGTCCAATCGCTATGCCGACCTGGCCAGTTTGCCGCACGGTGCTTTAGTTGGCAGTTCGAGTCTGCGTCGCGTGGCGCTGCTGCGTGCAGCACGTCCAGACCTCAGAATCGAGCCTTTGCGTGGCAACCTTGATACGCGACTGCGCAAGCTCGATGATGGGCTTTATGACGCGATTGTGCTGGCCGCAGCGGGCCTGAAAAGGTTGGGCTTGCAGGAAAGAATTCGTGCCACTTTTGAACCCGCCGTGATGCTGCCTGCCGCCGGGCAGGGAGCGCTCGGGATCGAGGTGCTCAGTGCACGGCAGGATGTGATTGATGCACTGGCAGCGCTGGCGCACCACAACACCTGGCTTGCGGTCTCGGCCGAGCGGGCGGTAAGCCGGGCTATGGGTGGGAGTTGCTCGATGCCGCTGGCGGCGTTTGCGACCTTGGCCGGCGCAACTTTGACCATGGATGCGGCCTGGGGTGATCCCGAAGGTGTGCTTGAGTTGGTCAGTGTGCGAGCCAGTGCGGCGGTGACTGACCTGGCCAGCGCAGCGGCGTTGGGAACGCAGTTGGCTGCGGATTTGCGCTCTCTCGTTTTGGCTAGGGGTGGGTCCCTTATGCTGCCGCCTGACCACGACTGAAATGCGCGTTATCGTTACCCGTCCTGAGCGTGAAGCACAGCGCTGGGTGATTGATTTGTCGGCGCAAGGTATTGAGGCCTTGGCATTGCCACTGATCCAGATTGGCCAGGTGCGCAATCAGACGGAACTGACCAAGGCGCGCCGGCAACTGGACCAGTACGCCGCTGTCATGTTCGTCAGTGTCAATGCCGTAGACTATTTTTTTGCTTCCGACACGTCGCTGGCAACTGGCTTGACTGCGAACGACCACGGCAGGACCAGGGCATGGGCCACTGGCCCCGGCACCGCCAGAGCGCTGCTGCGAGCCGGCGTTGCGCCCGAACGACTGGACATGCCACCAAGCGACGCTGCTCAATTCGATTCTGAAGCGCTATGGCAAGTCGTCGGTCCACAGCTGCGCGCAGCGGATCGTGTCCTGATTGTGCGCGGTGCCGATGCACTCGACGGGGCAGCGTGGGCTGCTGGAAGTGGTCGGGACTGGTTCGCCGGAAAAGTGGCGGCCGCGGGGGCGCAGGTGGAACTGGTTGCCGCCTACCAGCGTCAGGTGCCAAGATTCAGCGCGGATGAGTGTGCGCTGGCGCGTCAGGCGGCGCGTGACGGATCCGTCTGGTTGTTCAGCAGCGCCCAGGCGGTGCGCAATCTTCAAACGGCGTGGCCCGAACAAAGCTGGGTTCATGGGCACGCGCTGGCAACTCATGCGCGGATTGCTGCGGCCGCACGAAGCGCCGGGTTTGGTGTTGTTTTGGAGTCTCGACCAACACTGTCTGACGTGTTGGCAGCGCTAAAATCAAACGATGAACTCCGATGCCAAGGCCCAAGCCGATGACCTGACTGCTGTGGCTGCCGGTGTCGATCAACCGTTGACTCCGGCGAAGTCAACCATCGCATCGCGCTGGTTCATCGCCAGTCTGGCAGTGTTGTCCATGGTGGGATTACTGTCCAGTGCCTTCCTGTGGCAAAAGTTGTCGTCGATGCAGGAGCAACTGGCACGTCAAAGCGCCGATGCAGGACTGCAATCAACGGAAGCCCGGGCCATTGCCCGACAGGCCCAGGAGCTGGCCCGAGAGGCGGCCGCGCGCGTGGCAGTGTTTGATGCCAGGCTAAGCGAGGTTTCGTTGCAACGCACGCAGCTCGAGGAACTGATGCAGAGTTTGTCGCGTTCACGCGATGAAAATATGGTGGTTGACATCGAATCGGCCATTCGCCTGGCGCAGCAACAGGCCCAATTGACCGGCAGCGTCGAACCCTTGCTGGCGGCACTCAAGAGTGCCGATCAACGAGTCGCGCGCGCCGCACAACCGCGTCTGACACCCCTGCAACGGGCGATCGCGCGCGATATTGACAGGATCAAATCCGTTGCGATCAGCGATACACCAGGCCTGTTGGTGAAGCTCGACGAATTGGTGCACCTTACCGATGAACTGACGCTTGCCAATGCGGTGCCAGCAGTGCGTGCGTCCAGCGCCGTCAAGCGCGAGCCTTCTGATGCGGCCTCGACCCTATGGCTGCGCAGCTTGCAGGTACTGCGTGAGCAGGCCAGTTCGCTGCTACGGGTCAGCCGGATCGAGCAGCCGGAGGCGGCCCTATTGTCCCCTGAACAGTCCTTTTTCCTGCGCGAAAACTTCAAGCTGAAATTGCTCAATGCCAGACTTGGTTTACTAGCCCGTCAACTCGACTCGGCGCGCGCCGATTTGGCAGCCGCCGCGGTTTCACTGAATCGCTATTTTGATCCAGGTTCGCGCAAGACGCAGCTGGTGGCTTCCATGCTGCAGCAGGTTCAATCGCAGATGAAAACACTGCAGATTCCGCGTGTTGACGAGACGCTGGCGGCGCTCGCAACTGCAGCTGCTGGACGTTAGCGATGCGCTCGGCATTGTGGTTTCTGGGATTGTTTGGTGTCGCGGTTGCTGCTGCGCTGTTTGCTGGCAACAATCAGGGAACTATCACGCTGTTCTGGCCGCCTTACCGCGTCGATCTGTCGCTCAACCTCGTGCTGCTGGTGACAGCCCTGTTGTTTATTGCCATGCATCTTGCATTGCGTGCCCTGGCAGCACTTTTTGCGATGCCGGGCTTGGCGCGGCGCTGGCGCATCCAGCACCAGGAGCGCACGATTGCGCAAGCCTTGCTTGACGCGATATCGCACTTGATTGCGGGGCGCTTCGTTCGGGCAAGAAAAGCTGCCGAAATTGTTCTTGCACGTGACCGTGCCATGACCTCGAGCGGCGAACCACTGGCTTACTCTGCTCGCCTGCGTACCCTGTCACACCTGCTGGCGGCCGAAAGCGCGCAGGTGCTGCAGGACAAAACGGCCCGCGAAGAACATTTTCGTTCCGCTCTGGAGCAGAGTTCAAGCCGCGAGGCGCAGGAAATGCGCGACGGTATCCAGTTGCGCGCCGCTCGCTGGGCGCTGGAGGACAGAGACGCGCCGGGAGCTCTTGCCTGGATCGACGATCTGTCGCAGGGTGCCTCACGGCGCACCATTGCCTTGCGCTTGCGTCTGAAGGCGGAGCGCCTCGCACGCCAACCGAAGCTGGCCCTGGAAACTGCGCGCTTGCTGGCCAAGCATCGTGCTTTTTCGGAGGCGGCAGCACTCGGTTTGCTGCGCGCGTTGGCGCTCGAACTCGTTGCGACGGCGCACGATCCGGAGCAGCTATTGGCGGTCTGGCAGCAGCTTGACAATGCAGAAAGAACAACACCCGAGGTGGCGCTGGAGGCCTGCCGGCGTCTGCTGCAGATGGGTGGGGATGTGGACACCGCGCTGGCCTGGTTGTTGCCGGTGTGGGAACGAATGGTGGATGGTCAAGGCACACTGACGGAAGTTCAGCGCATTGGGCTTGTGCTGGGTCTGCAGAATGGCTTTGCTGCCGCATCAGGCACACCGCAGGCGCTTTGGCTGAGTCGGATCGAGCAGGCACAAATGGCCAATCCAGGGGATCCGATTTTGCAGTACCTGGCAGGGGTCACCTGTTTGCGCCTGCAGTTGTGGGGCAAAGCACAACAGTTGCTAAAGCAATCGCTGCCGCGGTTGCATAACCCAGGACTGGAGCGAAGCGCATGGGCGGCGTTGGCTGAACTCGCAGAGCAACGCGGCGACACGGCTGAGGCGGCGCAGGCGTGGAAGATGGCCGCAAAATCCGGAATGCCGTAGTCGCCCGAGGGTCCACGATGCATTGAAAAGGGCGCACAAGGCGCCCTTTTGTTGCTTCTGCTACCAGCTGCGGCGTCTATTGGGGTGCTTCAAATGGCAACTCCATCGTGCGCAAATTGCGTTTGGTCTCGACCAGGATCAGCGGTGCTGTGTCGACTTGGACCATTGCCGGGCGTTCTCTGGGAATATGAATCTGCTTCGGTTCAGCTTCGATGGCTGCTTGCACAGCTGCGATCTTTGCGGCATCTGAATTTACCCATGTCAAACCCGAACTTGCGGCGACCTGGGCCAATTCTTCCAGGGGCAGCGAAAACGCCTCCAATTTGGGCATGGCGACGACCTCGACTATCACGGCCGGCGTCGGAGTCACTGTCGTGGCCACTGGCACTTCAATGGTGCTTTCCGGTGCCGCAGCCTGCGCTGTCACAGGCAGCGTTGAAACTGTTGTCCTGTTGTCCGTTGTGAAATAGGACCGACGTGGCTCTTCGACGAACTCCTGCCCCACTG
>JBAXFI010000054.1:0-15855 GCA_037139995.1 Comamonadaceae bacterium
AGTTTTGTGGCTGCTGGCTAGGGCTGCTGCAACGGCCGGCCGGCACTCTCGCGCAGCCACAGCGCATAGCTCTCGGGAAAAGCCGCCTGGTAGCGCGCCTGGTAGAACAAAGCCTCGTCCTGACGCCCCAGCAGCGTGGCGCTCTCGATCAGCTTTTCGACAACACGCCCCTCCGGCGAAAAGTGCAGCAAGTCCTTCGCCAGATCATGCATATAGGCCGCGTTCTCGGGCGTCAACTCGGACATCGTGAGTTCAGCAAAACGAACCTGGTTTGAATACAACCAGGAGTCGCGAATCTTCTCCAGCGTATTTTCGCGATAGGCTGCGACGCGGTACGGCGCAGACAGGTAGATCTGGCTGACCCGGCGATAGTCCCAGCCGGCGTAGGCCACTGCCAACGCCAGCGACAGAGCCAGCACACCTGGCACAAGCGACACACTGGCTGATGGTCCGGCAGCGCGATCAGGAGCGCGCCAAAGCAGCCAGATGCACAGGCCAAAGGCCATCTGGAACGGGCCATACCAGAGCGGATACTCCAGCATGCTGTGCAGCAGGATGAGCGCCAGCACGGCCCACGCCATTTGCCGCGTTGCGTCAGTTTCAGCCCAGGGTCTGGCGCGCCACAGCGACCAGCCGACCAGAGTGCAGACCGCCAGCGATAGCGGCACACCGAGTTCAACCGCCAGGTGCAGCGGCAAATTGTGGGCGTTGTCCAGAATGTCACAAAAGCGCTCCCCCGGATAAAGCGTGATGAAGTGCGCGTAGTCGAGTTCGCCCCAGCCCCAACCCAGCCAGGGCTTTTGCGCTATCAGCTGCAGCACGTTGGACCACAGGGTGGTGCGACTGGTGCACTGGGCGGCGCCCTCGTGCAATCGCCCGAGAATGCCGCTGGACTGCGCGTCCAGACCGCCCAGGGCCGGCAAGGCAAGAGCCGCCATCGCGTACGCCACGACAGCAACCAGCAATACGGACCAGCCGGCAAATGGACGTCCAGCGGCAACAGGCCGACGCCAGATCAGGTGCAGCACCAGCAGCGCGAGCAGTTGCACCATGCCGGTGCGCGAAGACGAGGCCGCATTGCCCAGAGCCAGCAGAATCGCCGCCAGCAAGGTTGCAGTGATGCTGGGCGCGAGCATGGAGCGCCGCGCAGCGGCAGCGCCCTCCATTCGGAGTCGGTCATTCCACCAGAGCAAGGCAGCCAGGCCAATATTGGTCAGTGTTGCAAATTGATTGCGTTGTCGCAGGTTGGCAAAGGCCTCACCGAATTCAGTGCTGTTGACCCACGGTGCCAGTGCCGACGCAGCCCCAAAATACTGCAACAAGCCGATCGCCGCGCTGATCAGGGCCGCCACCAGCCAGCCCGACGCAGCGCACCGATCGAGCCGCACCGGCGCCGCCCACAGCAAGATCAGCGCCAAACATCCCAGCGTCAGCAACCAGGGCGCAACGACCGATGAAGGACCAGGCGAAAACGGATTTAGCCACGGCAGTGCGATGAACAGGGAAACGACGATAAAGTGCATAGAGCGATCGGTATTCTCCCACCGCATTCTTGTTGGACAATACCCACAAAGCTCTTCCACCATGCAGGATTCGGGGGGGGTACAGCGTTGGATTCGTTATGATTGGCTTTTACTCGGGTATTCGCAATGAAAATCGATAATCTAGAAGACTATTTCAGAGGACAACAAGTATCCCTGCAATGGCTGCCTATATTGCGCGCCTTGGCATTGGAAATGTCAGCCAATGCTGAAACCAAGGAACTGCGTTCGCTTTTCTTCAAGATTGGCGAACACTTCGCCAATGATGCGGAAGATCGTTTTCAAGCCGTGCAATCACTGGTCCAGCTTGAGGAACACCTCAATGAATTTTGGTCACAGATCAATTGGGGCTGGGTCGATTTGAAGGAAGCCAAGAGTTATATCGAAATTTCCCATCAAGCCGCTCCCCTGGCAGAAGCATTTGGCAATGATGCTCTCGAATGGAGTGTGGGCTTGCTTGAAGGCTTCTACCAAAGTGTTTTTAAAGTACTTGGGGCCAGTGAAACCATGGTGGTTCAAGGCATCGGTGAGTCATCGAACGGGATGGACATCCGCTTACGCTTTGGGCGACCAGACTAAACAGCAGATTGAAGGAGCGAAGGCATGGCCAAGGCGGGAGCGGATCCCTCGAAATTGTTCCGGTCACTTAAACCGGACGAAGAATCTTTTCATGCGAGCGCAAGTGCTGCTGCGCGGGAGGCAGAACAAAGGTGGCCGCTGTTCAAAGCAGTGTCCCCGAGGAAGCAGGAGCCCACACCGGTACTTTCGGCACAGGAAAGAACGCTCTGGAGCAAACAGGAAAGACCCAGTGGTCTTCAACGAAAACAGGCTTTGACCTTGCCTGGCGTAAGCAGCAAACTGGCCGCCAGTTTGAACATGATGGGTGGGCGCAGCGCCCAGGGTGCTGTTACCAGGCCTCCTTTGCGGGCTGAGCGCGAAAGTCCATTGCCGGAGTCGCTGCGCGGCGCGGCCAAATTTGCGCCGGCACCACCGACAGAGGGTCGCGGCCTGCTGTTTTCAAAATCACCGGCACGCGAACCAGACGACGCGCTGGAGCCGCCAGCGGCCGTTGGCACTGACGATTCTCTAGCCAAGCTGTTCAATCGACTTGAAGGCAAAGACCAGGCCGTCGGGAAATCTGCCGGCAAGCGGCCGTCATTCCTGGGACGACTAGGCCGGCGATGAGCGTTGTTGGCATTGTTTCGATGAAAGGCGGCGTCGGCAAGACGTCCGTCACAGCCAATCTTGCCACTGCCCTGGCACAAAAACTCGGTTCAGGTCGCGTCTCGGTGATCGACCTCGACCCACAAAATGCGCTGCACTGGCACTTTGGCATTCACGACCCGGAGACCGAAGGCGTCTGCAGACAATCGCTGCGCGGTGAAGGCTGGGGCGGTATCGCACTGGCGAGCGAATTTGACGTAACCTGCCTGCCCTATGGGGCTGCAAGCGAACCCGAACGGGAAGCCTTTGAGGCACTGCTGTCGAAGCAGTCGCATTGGATCGGGGATCAGATCGGACAGGCGGGTCTGGCCGAAGACCGTGTGGTACTGATTGACACGCCACCCGGTTCCACCGTCTACCTAAGGCAAGTGTTCGCCTGTGCCGACCTGGTGCTCATCGTGTTGTTGGCAGATGCCGGATCGTACGCAACGATTCCGGCCATGGAGTCCTGGCTCGACGAAATGTCCGCTGTTTCCCCTCAGCTTCGAAGCGTTTACCTGCTGAACCAGATTGATCGAAGCGACTCATTCAACCGCGACGTGGCAGACCTGTTGCAGCGCGACATCGGGGATCGGCTAGCCCCGCTTGGCATTCATGGTGATGAGGCTGTCAGCGAAGCGCTTGCCTTTCAGCAGCCGGTGCTGACTTACGATCCTTATGGACAGGCCAGTCATGACATTGCTCGACTCGCGACATGGATGATCACCACGCTGAACCGATGAGCCCACGGTTGCTGCTGAGTCTCTGGCGCGAACGCTGGGACAAACCTGGGGCACAAGCCCGTGCAACAGGATTTTGGCAGGGGCGATTTGATCGATGGATCCATTGGCTGACGTATGGGTCGGTCTGGTCCCTGCCGGGCGTCACCATCATTGCGGTTCTGTGCTGTATGGTCCTCGTGAACCTGGTTCTGGTGGTTCAGCTTGCCTTGCATGAGCAGATCATTTTTTCGGTCTTTATGGTCTGTTTGGCCTTGTACGTCCGCCGCTATGCCGGGCATTTTGTGACACTGCTGCTGCTCGGCTTGAGCGCTGTAATGTCGGCGCGCTATCTGTATTGGCGTTTGACTGCAACGTTGGCAACAGATTTCGATTCGAACTTCTTCATTGGCCTGTGCCTTTGCCTTGCGGAACTTCACCTTTGGTTGCTGACGATGACCGGCGCAATGAAGGACCTTTGGCCAGTGAAGAAGGACTACATTCCCTTACCAAGCGAGTCGGCGGGCTGGCCGGAGGTGGACATTTTTATCCTCTGTGATGACCAAACATTGCCGACCGTCCAATCGGCGGCAAAGGCCGCTCTGGGGCTCAGTTGGCCCAAGCGGATGCTGAAGGTTTATCTACTGGATAACTGTTCGCGGGATGCGGTCAAGACACTGGCCGACTCGATGGCAATCACTTACCTCACCCCGGCCGACGACGCCAGCGACAGGACAAGCCGTATCAGCCAGGCCGTCGCCAAGTCCAACGGCAATGTGATTGCCATTCTCCAGTGTCACTCCAATCCAGGTGCCGATTTCTTGAAAATGACGCTTGGCTGGTTCTTGTCGGACACGAATCTGGCAATGCTGCAGACTCCCGGGCACTTTCTGGCCCCGCCGCCTTCACCCCGCATCATGGAAATATTCGGCGAGTCCGCTATCGGCCTCCCCTGTGCCTTGATCCGCCGCTCCATGCTCAATGAGGTCAACGGCGTTGAACCAGGCCCGGTGTCAAAGCGAGCACATACTGCGCTAAAGTTGCAGGCGGCCGGATATAGCACCGGGTATCTTGGTCTTGGCGCCAAAGCCGAACCCACCACGACCGACGTGTTTATGGCCTATCGCCCTTTCGGCGACTATTCACTTCGATGGAAACTAGAACTGCAGTCTGTGCACAACGCGCTGGGGTTTTTTCGTCCAATTCCTCGTCTCTTCCTTTTTTGTGCGCCAGCAGCTTATCTACTGCTTGACATTCGGCTCATTGAGACTTCAGTCGCACTGTTGGGCGCCTATGCCTTGCCCCATCTGATCCATGGTTACATTTCGAAGGAAAGGAAGCATAGCGGGCACCGTTTCAATGAATGGACAGAACTCCTTGAAATGCTGCTGGCCTGGTATATCCTGTGCTGGACAACGTTGACGCTAGTCTGGACAGAAATCGCCAATTGGAAGAATCTGCTTCGGCGCACATCCCCTGTCAAGCCCCCGGCCTTCAAATGGAAAGCTGTCTTGCCGTATCTGGCGCTATTTGTCCTGAATCTGGCTTCCTTGACCAGTGGTGTCACCGATTTGGTGACCTCGCCTCGCCCTATTGATGAGATGACTGTCCTTTTTGTTGCCTGGGCTGTCTACAACGTCATGTTTTTCACCGCCATGCTCGCGGTAGCCGAAGAAAGCAGACACATCCGCCTGCATACCAGTATGCAAAGACACCTGCCAGCCATGATCAGACTGCCAACCGGGCGCACCGTGTCGTGCACCACCGAGAATTTTCCTGAACGTACGTTGGCCCTGCAACTGCCGATGCCAATAGCCATCGAGAATGAGATGACCGTGAGCATTTCAATTTTCCACAATAACCACGAGTTTTCCTTTCCGGCGCGAGTGGCCTTGGCGCAGGATCTGCTGTTGCGAGTCGAAATCGACGGCCCGGCACAAAATGTGTACAACTCCCTGGCCGTTGCGGCATACTCGCGAGGGCAAGATTGGCCAAAATGGTTGCCTGCACGCGATGCCGACCATCCGCTACCCAAGTGGTTAACTCCAGCTCTCGCGACTCTGCGCCATAGGGTATTCAGGCTCGTGAAAGATTTTGACAAATTGATGGGCAGACAACTCAACCGTGTCCGGATGCAAATAGGGAAGAAAAAATGACTGAACCAAGACTTTTGCCATACCCGACTCGTTGGCACTCGCTGGCGGCAGTTCTTGCTCTTGGCTTTTTCATGCTGTTCACGGCAACGTCGGTCGAGTCCAAGTCTCGTGTCCCCAAGGCCGACCGGCTCAAGGCGGCACAAGAAGCCAGTGAAGAGAGTGATACTCGAAAAGGGCCTGCCAAATCGCGCATGGTCTCCTTTACCTTCAAGCAAATGGGCGCGTGGTCTGCCATCAAACTGCGCGGAGTGGATGGGTCTCAAACACTCTCCTTCCCGATTCGCGCCGATGAAGTCGTGGTCGCGGCGAAGCTCAGAATTGCCTACGACTATTCGCCTGCTCTTATTCCCGAATTGAGCCATTTGAAGGTTTCACTCAACGAACGCTTTGCGACGGTGCTGCCATTACCGAAAGACAAGAGTGTTGGAAATACGCGCGACATCGACATAGATCCACGCTGGTTTTTTGACGTCAACTATCTCCGCTTCAAACTGATCGGCCATTACACACGGGACTGCGAAGACCCTTTTCATTCCTCTTTGTGGTTGACCCTGAGTGACTTGGGTCGTCTGGAACTGACACTGGCACCCTTGTCAACGGTGAACGACCTGAAGAACCTGCCGGCGCCATTTTTTGATAAGCGCGACAACGTTCCATTAAGCTTGCCCTTTGTTTTTGCCAGCAGTCCATCTTTGGGTACCCTCAAGGCGGCTGGGGTGCTTGCGTCCTGGTTTGGACTTCAAGCCGGCGCCCGTGGAGCGCAGTTTCCGGTCCTTATCAACAATCTGCCGGAAGGCAATGCAGTGGTCTTCTTGCAGGCTGGCAAGACCTTCGAGGGACTCAAGGGGACAACGTCTTCAACGGTTTCAATTCAGCCCCATCCAGGCAATCCGCAGGCAAAGTTGCTGTTGATCAGCGGCGGCAACGACGAGGACCTGGCACGCGCCGCACGTGCGGTGGCATTGTTTACCTCAACTCTTTCGGGCTCCTCGGCCACCATAAACAAAGAGACTGCCACTGCACCGCGCAAGCCCTACGATGCGCCGGCTTGGGTTACCACTGACCGACCTGTACGCTTTGGCGAATTGGCCCGACCGGAGGAACTGCGCACACAGGGCTACTTCCCGGAAGTGATCAGACTCAATTACCGTGTCTCACCAGACCTCTTTACATGGCGCACGCCCGGTACACCCATGAAGCTCAAGTACCGCGCCATCCGCTTGCCGGGTCACAAGAGTTCCAGCCTTAACCTTGGAATTAACTCCAATTTCATTCAGGCGATCGCGATCGATGAACCCTACAAGGGCGCCAAGGAGGCCGACTTCGTCAAAGACAAGACCGCGCTGCGAGAGGAACTCGTTTTCGTTCCTCCGTACGGCGTTACGGGTCGAGATCAACTTCAGTTCAGCTACTACTTTGACTTCGTCAAGGAAGGCCATTGCCGCAACATGCCACCGGACAATTTGCAAGGCGCCATTGACCCGGAGTCGACGATGGATTTCAGTGACTTCCCGCACTACGTCGCTTTACCCAATTTGGCATATTTTTCCAATATTGGCTTTCCGTTCACACGAATGGCCGACTTGTCCGAAACTGCCGTGGTTCTGCCAGACAGCCCCAACGCGGATGAACTGGGCCTTTACTTGACGCTGATGGGCCGGATGGGTGAAGCAACCGCCTATCCCGCGCTGCATCACGCACTGGTTGCAAGCGCCGATGTCGAAAAAATGTCGAAACGGGACCTTCTTGTGATTGGCTCCGCCAGGAGCCAGACCTTGATGACCAAGTGGGCCGATAGGTTACCGATGGTTCAGAGTAACGGCGAGCGTTACGTGCGAGAACCCGACGCCACTTGGCGCCCGACTTACCGCTGGGAGCAGCAAGATGTTCAGGAACCAACGCAGCCCAAGGGGGGGCTGACGTTGACCGGGATCGGGGTCGGGAATCTGGCAACAGTGATGGCCTTCGAATCGCCTCTGGAACCGGGGCGTAGCGTCGTCTTCTTGTACGCCGATAAAGCTGCCGACCTGCGAAAGCTTGCCGATGTCCTGGCCGATCCCGAGCGAATTCCCTTGATTCAGGGCGATTTCGCTATCGTCGACGACAAGAGCGTCAACCATACGAAAGTCAGCCGCACTTACTACATCGGTTCACTGCCCTGGCTTAGCAAGTTGCGCTGGTTCTTGTCAGATCAGCCGCTTGTGCTGGGTTTTCTCGGAGGTCTCATTTGCCTGCTGATGGCTGCAATCATCTACCGCAAATTGGGTCCCATCAACGCCAAACGTGCCAAAGCGAGCGCTTGATACTGTCATGCAAAATATGAAAAAGTTGGGATGTCTGACATTGACTCTGGCGGCGCTGGTAGCACCGGCGCTGGCGAGCGACGACCTGGAGACCAGTCAAATGGTGGACCAGGCACGCCATTGGCAGCAAAAGCGTCGCGACGACCTGGCGGCCGAACTCTGGCGCAAGGTGCTGCGGTTTGACCCCAAGCACCCTGAAGCTCTGGCCAAGCTTGGCGCCATTGAAGCGCGTGCCAGCAACTTACCACCCCCGCCCCTTCCCGCGCCCGCAGTGGCCACCAAGCCAAAGCCCTCGACACCAGCTAAACTGCCAACATCTGCGCCATCTCGGTCGAAAGCAACTGCGCCTGGCACGAAAATAACCAGCGATCCAAACATGAACTTTTCCGGCTCACTGGAGCTTGCCCCTGTGAAACCTCAACCCTGAATCTTTCGAAAACGATCCATGCAGGTTATCGCATTCATTTCAGGCAAAGGCGGAGTTGGCAAGACCACCCTTGCGGTCAACATCGCCGTGGCGCTGGCGTTGCGCAACAAACGCGTGCTGCTGATCGACCTTGATCCGCAGAACGTGCAACGCCTCCACCTGGGAATGAACCCGGAAGAAATCGCCGGCCTGACGCGGGAAGGTATTTCGCATAGTTCGATTTTTGACAGTCCGTTTGGCATTCAATTTATCCCTTTTGGCAGAATCACCGATTCCGAACTGGAAGCCTTTGAGGCCGAACTCAAGAAGTATCCGGGCTGGGTCTCGGACGGCATTGACTCACTCAATCCTGGTTCTTTTGATTTCGTCATACTCGACACTCCACCGGGTCCGACGGCCTATCTGCAGCAGGCTCTGGTAGCCGCGAACCGTGCGTTGGTCGTCGTACTTGCCGATGCAGCGTCCTACGCCACCATTCCCAAGATCACCTCACTGGTGGAGCAATACACGGCTGGTCGTGCTGATTTTTTTGGCTTCAACATATTGATCAACCAAATGCCAGTTCACAACAAACTGAGCCATCAGGTGCGCTCGTCCCTGTACGCCGGTTTTCCCAATCAAATGGTGCCGGTTGCTGTCCACAAAGACCCCCGTGTGTCACAGGCCCTTGGCTTTGAGCGACCGGTGCTCCAATATGAGCCCGGCTGCAAGGCGAGCCTTGACATTCAAAGCGTGGCCGATTGGTTGCTCGACAGCATCGAACAATGAGTTTGCAGTGGCTGAAGTATGGTTTTTAGCTCAAACATCTTCCTCTTCGCCTTTCTCCCGCTCTTTCTTGCCTGCTACTACCTGACCCCCTGGCGCGCCAGGTCGGCACTGATTCTGATCTCCAGCTGGGCCTTTTACGCTTGGTGGCGACCTGATTTTCTGGCCCTGCTGGTGGGCGTCACCAGCGTCAGCTACGGTTTTGCACTGGCCATTGGTGCGAGCGGCGAGCAGGCACACCGGCATCGTTTACTCACGGCAGGTGTGACGTTGAACCTGCTTGCTCTGGGCTATTTCAAGTACGCCAACTTCGGTATCGACAGCCTCAACGTGGCTTTGAACGCTCTGGGTTTCAACGCGATTGAATTCACCCGCGTGCTGCTTCCCATCGGCCTGTCTTTCTATATCTTTCACGCCATCAGTTATCTGGTTGATATTTACCGGCGCGAGGCACCACCCGCAAGCAATTTTGTCGACTTTGCAGCGTTTATTGCACTCTTTCCTCATTTGGTGGCTGGACCGGTACTGCGCTACCACCTGCTGGCGGAGCAGTTCAGAAGCCGTACGCACTCTCTCGGCAATTTTTCGCGCGGCTGCGTTGTCTTCATGGTCGGGTTTTGCAAGAAGGTCCTGATTGCCGACAGCGTTGCACCACTGGTAGAAGCCGCGTTCTCCGCACCCCTGCCTACCCTGGCAGACGCCTGGCTGGGTGCCGGCGCTTACACCATTCAACTCTTTTTTGATTTCAGCGGCTACACCGACATGGCCATCGGTCTGGCGCTGATGATCGGCTTCGTCTTCCCTGAGAATTTCAACGACCCCTATGTGTCGCGTTCCATCACCGAATTCTGGAAGCGCTGGCATATGTCACTTTCAAACTGGCTGCGTGAGTACCTCTATGTCTCACTCGGTGGCAACCGCAAGGGCCTGTTACGCACCTACATCAATTTGTTCTTGACCATGTTGCTCGGCGGCCTGTGGCACGGCGCCAACTGGACCTTTGTGCTGTGGGGCGCCTGGCACGGTGGCATTTTGATACTGGAGCGCTTTTGGGAGCAGCGCTGGGGCAAACCCTTGTTGCCTGGCTGGTTGCGTGTCATCAAGACCATGCTGCTGGTCATCTTTGGCTGGGTTCTGTTCAGAGCCACCAATCTCGCCGGCGCCGCGCGCATGTTCGAAGGCATGTTGGGTCTGCATGGCATCGGTTTCAGCCCTCCGGTTGCCTGGCAGGTGACTGCCGATCGGCTGATGGTCCTGGCGCTTGGGGTGGTGCTGGTTTATGCCATGCCCTGGCTCAAACGCCAGGGTGGCAGCTACCTGCGCTATCTGCTGCTGCCTTTATTCCTGTGGGCCGTGGCAACGCTGTCCGCGCAGTCTTTTACGCCCTTCCTGTATTTTCAGTTCTGAGCTCACGATGCCCCACAGTGCCTTACCACCCAAGCAAGCAGCAGCCCTGTCCCGCTACGACGCTCTGGCAGCGCTGACGTTGACCGGGGTCATGCTGGCAGGTGCGTGGCAAATCATTGCTGCCACGGTAGAACCAGCCGGTCTGGAATTTCCGCGCACTTGGCTCGATTTCCGCGAAGGTCGCAGCACCGGCGCACTTGAAAAGCAACTTGACCAGAGGCTGCCAGCACGCAGTGCCCTGATTGGCGCGGCCAACAGCGTGCGCTACCTGCTCACTGGCAGCGGCGGCGACCAGGTGCGAACCGGCAAAGACGGCTGGCTGTTTCTGACTGAAGAGTTACGCTTTGACGCTGATGGGAGTGCCAACCTGAAGGTTCGTGCAGAACTGCTTGGAGTTGCTGCCCGCAACCTGGAGAGCCAGGGCGTCAAGTTGATTGTGGCCCTGGTGCCCGACAAGGCCCGAGTCTATTCAAGCAGGTTGGCCAACGCTCAATACCCTGAGTACAACCGCTCTCGCTACGCCGATGCATTCAAGGCGTTTCAAAAGCAGGGGATCACGACGGTGGACCTGTTGCAAGCACTGGCACAGGCGTCGGCTCAGGGCGAAGTCTATTACCGCACCGATACTCACTGGAACCAGACCGGTGCCGAAGTAGCCGCAAAGGCGCTTGCCTCGGTGATCAAGCAGTCGGGGTTGGAACTCCCAAAGACCGACTTCACAAGCAACCAAGGCACACCGACTGAGCGGCCGGGCGACCTGATCAGGCTGATGGGCCTTGGCGACAACTCCAAAGCGCTGGGCCTGCTACCAGACACGGAAGCACCTGTAGTGACCCAACAAAGCAGTGCAGAGAGCACCGGACTGTTTGGCGACGATGCGGTGCCGGTCGTCGTAACAGGGACTTCCTACTCCCTGCGCGCCAACTTTGTCGGCCATCTACAACAAGCTCTCTCAAGCAAGGTGCTTAACGCAGCGAAGGACGGCGGCGGCTTTCTGCAAGCGACAACGCTGTATTTGAAGGACGAGGCCTTCCGCTCCAACAAGCCAAAGGTATTGGTGTGGGAACTGCCTGAGCGCTTCCTGTGGCGCAAGCTCGACGACGAAGCAAAATGGCTTGAAACGGTGAAGCTGAGTTCGCCAAACTCGGCTCCTCTCTAATTTGGAGCTCCAACGATGCTGGAGCCTGCAATTTTCGCCACGCTCGTTTCATTTATTGCCTAGAATCAAATGCACCGTTTCAGATGCCCTTCCATTTTGCAATTCAATGCACACTGATCAATGACCATGGGGCATTCACTGCCGTCTGAGGAACTTCAGCGCTTTCAGCAGGTTGTTGCCCGCTCGGTGGAAGCGCGCAGCCATTTTGATGTATTCACCTGGTTGCAAGGCGAAATGCAGCAATATCTTCCACATGACATCATGATCGCCAGCTGGGGCGATTTTTCCAACGGCACGATTCAGTACGACATCATTTCCGCCCTCGACGGCGTGCGTTCCTTGAGCACCGATCAGCAAATCATGAAACCCTTGCTGCTGCACCTCTTCAAGCGCTGGATCGAGTCTGGCAGCAAGCCTGTTGCCGCCATGGCTGGATGCGAAGGTTTTGCGATCGAAGGAAGCGAGCGGACCACAGCGCTGGGCGATGCCATGCGAACAATGCAATATGCGATGGCCCATGGCATCAGTGACAAGAGAGACAGCTATGACTGTTTGTACGTCACCTTGCGGGTCAAGGAAGGCTTCAATGAGTCTGAACATGAAGTCATGACGCTGGCCTTGCCGTATATCGACATAGCGTTGCGCCAGGTTGAGCTGCTGCCGCATCAAGGCCAAGCCAGCGCTGTTATCTCTACACCGCTTATCTATGACTTGCTCCAAAGTCGCGGCCTGTCCGGGCGCGAGGTCGAGATCCTACAATGGGTCGCCCTTGGAAAAACCAATCCGGAAATCGGAAAAATTCTGAAGATAAGTGAATTTACCGTCAAGAATCACATGCAGCGCATCTTCAAGAAAATGGATGTCAGCAACCGCGCCCAAGCGGTCGGCCGGTTCAAGGCAATGGTGAGCAATGGCTAATGCACCGGCAAGCGATTCGGCCGCAGCATTCAGCAACCGCTCCCAACCAGCCTCTCTGGGTCAGGACAACCTGCTGAGCGTTTTTGAACTAACGGTCGGCCCCAGCGCATTGGTTTTTTCCTTATGGGGACTGGCCTACTATTTTGAGGGCCAGGTTCATGCCTCCTTCATTATCCTGGGTGCACTGATGTTCGCGCTGACCTTTCCCGGTCAGGTCAGGCTGCAGTCTTCCATCCTTTCAGTGTGCATCAGTATTGCCGTCACCTGGGCCTGGGTCGCTGGCTTGTTATTGTTTATCGGTATTGCCTCAGGCTACATCCACGAGTTTTCAAAGAAAATTCTGTATGCTTGGTTGTGGGTTGCGCCGCTAAGCAAACTAGGCGCCTGCCTTGCACTGCGCGCAGCAGCGCCGACGCTGCTCAGACTGCAGGGTCCGAAGCAGCGGGCCATTATTGTTGGCATGAACGAGCAGGGGCTGGCACTGGCATCCAGGATGAGTCAGGCTCGCTACACCAGAACCGAGCTGGTTGGCTTTGTCGACGATCGTCAGGCCACGCGACTGAACAACAGCTCGGTTTACCGGTTGCTGGGGACGCAGGCCCAGCTTCTTGCGCTGGTCCAGAGCGAGCGAATTCAAATCATTTACCTGTCGCTACCGATGGCCTCGCAGCCACGCATTCTGCATATTCTGGACGAGCTCAAGGACTCGACGACGTCGATCTATTTTGTGCCGGACATGTTTGTTACGGACCTGATCCAGGCGCACCCCGATTCGGTCTGTGGCATGCCTGTGATCTCGGTTTGCGACACGCCCTTCAATGGATCGGACGGTGCCATCAAACGCCTTAGCGACATCGTCCTGGCGACGCTGATCCTGATCCTGATCACCCCGCTGCTGATCATCATTGCTGTGGCTGTCAAGACCGGTTCCCCCGGCCCCATCATCTTCAAGCAGCGCCGCTGTGGTCTGGACGGCACCGAAATTGTGGTCTACAAATTTCGCTCCATGACCGTCACCGAGGACGGAAGCAACATTACGCAGGCAACTCAAAATGACGCTCGTATCACACCACTGGGTGCATTGTTGAGGCGCACTTCGTGCGACGAGTTACCTCAATTCATTAACGTGCTGCAGGGGCGCATGAGCATCGTAGGCCCGCGACCACATGCCCTAGCCCACAACGAGCTTTATCGCAAACTGATCAAGGGCTATATGGTTCGACACAAGGTCAAGCCTGGCATCACTGGTTGGGCTCAAGTCAATGGATTCAGAGGCGAAACCAATACGCTCGACAAGATGCAGAGCCGCATCGACTTTGACCTTGACTACCTGCGCAACTGGTCCGTGCGGCTTGACCTGTACATTATTTTCAAGACCATTAGCCTTGTCATCAAAGACCAAAAGGCCTATTGACCATGGGGCTGCGGCGCCGCTACTGGGTAAGTCTGGCCGTGCTGTTGATGTTTTGTACAGCCACGGTTCGGGCACAAGGTGAAGACACGCTCAAACTTAAAGTTGAATCGTCGTTGCGCTTTGACAACAACCTGTTTCGGCTGCCCGCAGATGCCAACCTTGATGCACTGCTGGGCACAGCCAGCGCGGCAGAAAGAATCGACATCAATTCACTGAGCCTCAGTTTCAGCACGACCCTGAGCCTGCAAAAATTTGAACTGTCCGCCAGCCTGACCAACTTCCGCTATCAGAACTTCGGTTACCTGAGCTACGTTGCGCATAATTACAGCGCTGCCTGGCGCTGGGCGCTGACGCCCTCTTTGCGGGGTAATCTGGGCAGCCAACGCCAAGAGACCATCAACAGCTTTGCTGACTATCAGGGCTTCGGCTTGCAGAACCTGCGGACCAACAGCAGCAGCCGTCTGGATGCCGCTTATGACCTGGATGGCAGTTGGAGTGTGGTCGCCGGGGTGTCGCGAGCAAGTCAAACCAACCAGCAGGCCCTGACCGCCCAAGGCGACTACCGGGAGCAGTCTGCGGACCTGGGCTTGCGCTACAACGCCGGCTCAGGCAGCACGGTCAGCTATACCCTGCGCAGCGCCAACGGCAACTACATCGACCTTGCCATGTCGCCGGCGGGCCTTTACGACGATGGCTTCCAGCAGATCGAGAGCGAACTCCGGCTGCGCTGGATCGCCAGCGGCAAGAGCGTCGCAGAGCTTTACACCAGCCAGATCAGCCGCACGCATCCACACTACGCACAGCGCGACTACGGTGGCCGCAACGCCGGCGTCAATTTGAACTGGAGCCTGAGCGGCAAGTCAGCGCTGGTAGCAAGTTGGGCGCGCGAACTTGCCAGTTACCAGACCAGCACGTCCAACTACAGCCAGACCGCTCGCTTATCATTGGGGCCGGTTTGGCAACTGAGTCCGAAAGCGGTAGTCCGGGCGCGTTACGAGGTCGCCCAAAGCGACTACCTGGGTTCGCCGTTCGGAGCACTTGCCACGCCGCGCAGCGACACCACCAGTGCTGCCAGCCTGGCTTTTGACTGGCAACCCTACCAACACCTTACCATTAGCACTTCGTTGGAAAATGCCACCCGAAGATCCAACTTGGCAGGCTTGGACTATGAGGGCAAAATGGCCACTGTTTCAGCCCAATTCAGTTACTGATTTTTTAGCACTATGACCACTTCGCAACTTCGTTATTCCAAACCCCTCTTCATGCACGCTATTTTGAGCGCGGCGCTGGTTTTGGGTTTGACGGCCTGCGGCAACAAGGACGACAAGAAGGCGGCCACGCAGGTGGCCGCCAAGGTGGGATCGGAAGAAATTTCTGTGCATCAGATCAACCAGGTGCTGAGTCGCTCTAGCAGTGCTGGCGCGTCGCCCGCAGCGGTGCAAGCAATGAGCCGCGAAGTGCTCGAAAAGCTCATCGACCAGCAACTGGCCGTAGAGCAAGCCACCGACGACAAACTGCACCGCTCACCCGAGGTGGTGGCACAAATTGAAGCTGCCCGGCGCGACATTCTGGCGCGCGCCTACATGCAAAAAGTGGCTGCCAACGTGCCCAAACCCAACGCCCAAGAGGTAAAGAAGTACTACGCCGAGCATCCGGCCTTGTTTTCAGAACGTCGCATTTTCAATGTGCAGGAAATTGTGACGCCGACCGCCCCGGGCTTGGCCGATCAACTGCGCGCAATGGTAGCGGCTGGCAAACCCATCGTGGAAGTAGCTAACTGGCTCAAAAGCAAAGGCGTCAAGTTTGATGGCGGCAGCGCGACCCGCGCGGCGGAGCAGATTCC
>JBAXFI010000055.1:0-15763 GCA_037139995.1 Comamonadaceae bacterium
ACATACCGCGCGATGGAGCAGTCTGGTAGCTCGTTGGGCTCATAACCCAAAGGTCGCAGGTTCAAATCCTGCTCGCGCAACCAATAAATTAGAGGTTTGCCCCGTTAGCAAATGCCCACTTTATGTGGGCATTCTGCTTTCAGGCCGGACGTGATCCAGATCCGGACGATGCCAGGGGTCCACATGCGTCATTAGGTTAAGCACGCGATGATGCTGCAGCACACGCTGTCTGGCCTCCACCGCAATATCGTGTCCCGCTTCCACCGTGATATTTGCGTCAACTTCAATGTGCGCATCGACCACAATCATGTCGCCCATCTTGCGCGTGCGTACGTCGTGCACGTCACTCACACCGGGTGTTTCCAGCAGGGTTCTCCGAATCGCCTGCACCTCCTGCTCGTCCACCGCCCGGTCCATCAGATCGTGCAAGGCGTCCCAGCTAAAACCCCAGCCCATCCGCGTGACCATAAAGCCGACAATCAGCGCGGCAATCGGGTCCAGAATCGGGTAGCCTGCCAGATTACCGATGATGCCTATGCCCACCACCAAAGATGACGCGGCGTCAGAGCGGGCGTGCCAGGCGTTGGCAACCAGCATGCTTGATTTGACGCGTTTGGCAACCGACAACATGTAGCGGAACAAGAGTTCTTTGGCGATCAAGGCACCACCCGCTACCCACAAGGCGATGATGTGCACGGTCTGCACGGTCTCGGGCGCTTCGAGCTTGCGTGCGGCCGACCACAGCATACCAACACCGACCACCAGCAACAGGGTACCCAGTACCAGCGAGGCAGCAGTCTCAAAACGCTGATGACCGTAAGGGTGATCCGCATCGGCATCCTTCTTGCTGTGATGACTGGCCAGCAGCACGACGAAGTCGGCCACCAGGTCCGACAGCGAATGGATGCCGTCGGCAATCAAGCCCTGGGACTTGGCCAAGACGCCGACAACAACTTGCGCAATCGTCAGGACCAGATTGACGCAGACGCTGACCCAGGTGCTACGTGAGGCTGCTGCAATGCGCTCGGCCGGGCTGTGCTCTGTGTCTTCGGCGTCGTCAGCCAGTTCAGTGAATTTCATGATTTGCGAAGTGTAGGGCAACGCAGCGCTCAGGTCATGTGCTGACTGCCTGAAGCGGCGGTGGTGCGGTCATCGCCAGGATGCCCACCCAGCGAGTAGGGAATGGAAAGGAAAGCAACCAGCACGACGGGGGCCAGCGCCGCAAGCGCGACGTACAGCCACTGACGAATGAACTGACGAAGGAACAAATTCATGGTGAACCTCTCTGGTAAAGTGAATCCATGCTGCGATCTTCGGCGCGCTGCCTTAAGGCAGTCTTAGGGCCCAGGCCAAAGCAGCTTTAAGATGACTTCTGAATCCTTCAACAAGGTCTGTATTTACGGTGCCGGCGCTATCGGTGGCTGGATCGGTGCGCGCCTGGCCAGTGCCGGTTGCCGCTTGAGCATGGTGGCACGCGGTGCCACGCTCGACGCATTGCAGCGCAACGGCTTGCGCCTGCGCGAGAGCGGCGCCGAGAGCGTCTGGCCGGTGCAGGTCAACGCGGAACCGGCGCAACTGGGCGTGCAGGACTTGGTCGTTATTGCGGTCAAGGCGCCGGGCCTGTTGGAGGTGGCGCGCCGCATCGCTCCCTTGCTCGGTCCCGACACCGTGGTGCTGAGTGCCATGAACGGCGTGCCCTGGTGGTTCTTTCAGGGTTTTGGTGGCCGCCTCCAAGGCACGTTGCTGCGTGCCGTGGACGCCACGGGGGATATCGGCAGAGCCATCCCAGGCAGCAACGTCATCGGCTGCGTAGTGCACGCCAGTTGCGCGGCCGAGCCAGGTTATGTGCAGCATCACTTTGGCAACAAGCTGATCATCGGCGAGCCTGGTGGGCAGCCAAGCGAACGGGTGGCGCGACTCGCGGCATTGCTGCAGGCGGCGCGCTTCGAAGCCAGCGTTTCGCAGCAGATTCAAAAAGACGTCTGGTACAAGCTGTGGGGCAACATGACCGTCAACCCGATCAGCGCCCTCACCGGCGCCACCACCGACCGGATTCTGGACGACGAACTGGTGCGCGGCTTTGTCTCCAGCGTCATGCTGGAGGCCAAGGAAATCGGGGCGCGCATCGGCATTCCGATAGCGCAGCAACCCGAAGACCGGCATGCCGTCACGCGCAAGCTCGGCGCCTTCAAGACCTCGATGCTGCAGGACATGGAAGCCGGCAAGCCAGTCGAACTCGACGCCCTGGTGACGGTGGTGAAGGAACTGGGTGCCCTGACTGGCGTGGCCACACCGTTCACCGATGCCCTGCTTGGCCTGTCAAGGCTGCAGGCGCGAGTGCGCGGCCTGTACTGACCGGGTACGGTCTTGTACGGACTGCTGCACCGCGAATGGAAGCAGCCGGCGTAGTTCCCACCCCGAGTCGTCATCCCGGACTCGATCCGGGATCCAGTGCCACGCATGCACTGGATTGCGGGTGCTGAAACCCCGGACCCGATCCGGGGACGCAATGACACACAGGCTCGTAGTGACGATTTGATCAGGACCTGGCGACGACGAACGTGCGCTTGCTCACAGTCTGACGCTCTCATTGGGTGTAAGCTGCCAACTACGATGAACAATGGACTGAGCAGCGCCGAGGCTGGCGAGCGCCTCCAGCAATTCGGCGCGAACCGGTTGGCGCCGGCGACGCAGCGCTCGGTGGTCTTGCAGTTTCTGGCGCATTTCAAGAATCCGCTGGTACTGGTGCTGCTAGTGGCCAGCGGCGTTTCTGCCTTGACCGGGGATCTCACAGGCGCCCTCATCATCGGACTGATTGTGCTGATGAGCGTAACGCTGGACTTTGTGCAGGCGTATCGGGCTGGCCGCGCGGCGGAGCAATTGGCACTCAAGGTGGCGGTCACGGCCAGTGTGCTGCGGAACGGCAACATCCTGGAGCTGCCGGTCACGCAACTGGTAGTGGGCGATGTGGTCCTGCTGTCCGCTGGCAACCTGGTGCCGGCCGATGCCCGAGTGCTGCAGGCCAACGACTTTTTTGTGAATCAGGCTCAACTCACCGGCGAACCCTTCCCGGTCGAGAAGAGAGCGCCGGCCGTGGCGCAAGCGGAGCACAGGGTTGGGACATTGCAGGACTGGGCATTGGAGAGCACAAACTGCCTCTTCATGGGCAGCTCGGTGGTCAGCGGCTCGGCGCGTATTCTGATCGGGCGCACCGGGGGTGGCACCGCGCTCGGACAGATTGCGGTCAGTCTGGCCGCAGACGCACCGCCAACCGCCTTCGAGATCGGCACTCGGCGCTTTGGCATGTTGATCATGCGGCTGACCTTGCTTCTGGTGCTGTTCACCCTGCTGGTGAACGTGGCCTTCGAGCGCCCGTTGCTGGAGTCCTTCTTGTTTGCTGTGGCGCTGGCGGTTGGCTTGACGCCGGAGTTGCTGCCGATGGTGGTCTCGGTGACCCTGACACGCGGCGCCCTGCGCATGGCGGCGCTGAAGGTCATCGTCAAACGGCCCTCGGCGATTCAGGACATGGGCGCGATGGACGTGCTGTGCACCGACAAGACCGGCACGCTGACCGAGGCGCGCATCCGACTCGAGCGGCATATCGATGCCAGCGGGCAGAGCAATCCGCAGGTGCTGGCATTGGCGTACCTCAACAGCTATTTCGAGAGTGGTCTGAAGAGTCCGTTAGATGACGCGATTCTGGCGCATCAGGAAATTGATGTGTCTGGCTGGAGCAAGATTGACGAGGTGCCGTTTGATTTTGAGCGGCGCCGCGTCTCGGTACTGGTGCAGCGTGAAAGCGCGCGCCGCCTGGTGGTGAAAGGCGCACCGGAGGATGTGCTGCGTTTGTGCACTCGGTACCAGAGCAGCAGCGGTGCCAGCGTGGCGCTGGACCCAGCGGCGCGCGCGCGCATCGACGCCCTGTTTGACAGCCTGGGCCAGGAGGGTTTTCGGGCCTTGGGCATCGCCTGGCGCGATGTGGCATTGGACCATCCGCACGCGGTGGTGTCGGACGAGAGTGAACTGGTGTTTGCCGGCTTGGCGGCTTTTCTGGACCCACCCAAAGCCAGTGCTGGACAAGCGCTCCAGGCCATGGCGGCCAGTGGTGTCGCGGTGAAGATCTTGACCGGTGACAACGAGCGCGTGACGCGCCACGTCTGCACCGAACTCGGAGTGCCTGTCAATGGTGTCTTGACCGGTACCGAGATCGCCGCCATGAACGACGATGCGCTGCGTGCGCGAGTGGCGGATGTGAATCTGTTTTGCCGCGTCAACCCGTCGCAGAAGAACCGGATTATTTTGGCGTTGAAAGCGCGCGGGCATGTTGTAGGCTACCTGGGCGACGGCATCAACGACGCGCCTTCGCTGCACACGGCGGACGTGGGTATTTCAGTTGAAGGCGCGGTCGATGTGGCCAAACAGGCTGCTGCCATGATCCTGCTGGAAAAAGACTTGATGGTGCTGCACAAAGGCATCCTGGAGGGACGACGCACCTTCGGCAACGTGATGAAGTACATCATGATGGCTACCAGTTCGAACTTCGGCAATATGTTCAGCATGGCCGCGGCCACCCTGTTCCTGCCCTTCCTGCCGATGCTGCCGCTGCAGATTCTGCTGAACAACCTGCTCTACGATGTGTCAGAAATTACCTTGCCACTGGACCATGTTGATGCCGAAGATCTGGCGCAACCCAAGCGCTGGGACATGGCCTTTATCCGCAATTTCATGCTGACCATCGGGCCTATCAGTTCACTTTTTGACTTCCTGACCTTCTATCTGCTGCTGCGGCTGTTTGATGCGCATGAGTCCTTGTTTCGGACCGGCTGGTTTGTTGAATCGATTGCCACGCAGGTGCTGGTGATTTTTGTGATTCGCACACGGCGCAATCCGCTGCGCAGTCGCCCCAACGGCTGGCTGGTAGCGACCTCACTGGCGGTGGTGGCGACAGCCATGGCGCTGCCCTTCACGTCGCTGGCGCCGTATCTTGGTTTCACGCCCTTGCCGCTGGCGTTCTTTGGTTTGCTCACAGCCTTGCTGGGGCTCTATTTGTTGATGGTGGAAGGGGGTAAACAGTGGTTTTACCGACGTCTGATGAGGGCTTGAGCACGGCGCAAGCGGCGCAGCGCCTGCGCCAGGACGGCCCCAACGAACTGCCCGGTGAGCAGCGGCGCGGCCTGCGCGCGATCGCGCGCGAGACACTGCAGGAGCCGATGTTCATGCTGCTGCTGGCTGCCGGCGCGCTCTACCTGGTACTGGGCGATCTGCAGGAGGGTCTGATCCTGTTTGGGCTGGTGCTGGTGGTGCTGGCATTGACCTTGTACCAGGAGGGCAAGACCGAGCATGCGCTGGCCGCGCTGCGCGACATGACCAGTCCACGGGCGAGGGTGATGCGTGACGGCCAGCCGCAGCGCATCGCGGGTGCCGAAGTAGTGTGCGGCGACATCCTGTTGCTGGCAGAAGGCGACCGCATCACCGCCGACGCGCTGCTTCTCGATGGCAACGAAGTACAGGTGGATGAGTCATTACTCACAGGCGAGGCGGTGCCGGTGCTCAAGCTCGCCGATCCGGATGCGCGTGGCCAGGCGCAGGCTCGCCTCTACTCTGGCACCCTGCTGGTGAGCGGCCACGGCACGGCGCGGGTCACGGCAACCGGCGCGCGCAGTGAAATCGGGCGCATCGGCGCGGCGCTCGGGACCCTTGTCAGCGAGCGCTCGCCGCTAAAACTGCAAACAGCGCGTCTGGTGCGCGTGCTGGCCCTGATTGCGCTGGGCGCCAGCCTGTTCATGGTTCTTGCCTACGGCTGGCTGCGTGGCGACTGGCTGGGCGCGCTGCTGGCCGGCATCGCGCTGGCCATGGCCTTGCTGCCGCAGGAATTTACCGTGGTCTTGACGGTGCTGCCTGCACTCGGTGCATGGCGGTTGTCGAAAGAAAAGGTGTTGACGCGCCGCATTGCCGCCATTGAGACCCTGGGTGCGACCTCGGTGCTGTGCGCCGACAAGACCGGTACCCTCACTGAAAACCGCATGACCGTCACGCAACTGTACGTGTCTGTCAACGCGCCAGCGAGCAGTGAGAGTCTGGCGGTCGACTACGACGGCACGGCGCAGTTGGCGGAAGTTTTTCATACGCTGGTGGAGTACTCCATTCTGGCTAGCATGGCTGACCCGTTTGATCCGATGGAGAAGGCATTTCATCGCCTCGGTCAGCACTTCCTGAAAGACACGGAGCACCTGCACCGTGACTGGACCTTGCTGCAGGAATATGGCCTGACGCCACAGTTGCGCGCCATGTCGCATGTCTGGCAGGCGCTGGAGAGCGATGGCCAGTGTCATGTGGTGGCGGCCAAGGGCGCGCCCGAGGCCATTATTGACTTGTGCCATCTCGATGCTGCAGCGCAAGCGCCGATTTCTGCTGCCGTTGACGCCATGGCTGCCAAGGGTCTGCGGGTGCTCGGCGTGGCTCAGGCGCGCTTTGTCGGGGACCAGTGGCCCGCCGGCGAACATGACTTTGAGTTTGAATTTGTCGGCTTGCTCGGTCTGGCTGACCCGCTGCGCGCCGAGATCAGGGAGGCGGTGGCCGAATGCCGCAGCGCCGGCATCCGTGTCGTGATGATCACCGGCGACTACCCGGCCACAGCGCATGCGATTGCGCTGCAAGCGCAACTGGATGTCAGTCAGCCCGACCAGTTGCTCACGGGTGACGAACTGGCACGCCTGAGCGATGCTGAACTGTGCCAGCGCATGAAGCGGGTCAGCGTCTGCGCCCGCATTGCCCCGCAGCAAAAGTTGCGCATCGTGCAGGCGCTCAAGGCCAACAGCGAGATCGTCGCCATGACCGGGGACGGCGTGAACGATGCGCCGGCGCTCAAGGCCGCGCATGTCGGCGTGGCCATGGGTGGGCGTGGCACCGATGTGGCGCGCGAGGCGGCTTCCATTGTTCTGCTGGACGACAACTTTGCCTCCATCGTGCGCGCCGTGCGCCTTGGGCGGCGCATCTTTGACAACCTGCGCAAATCCATGTCCTACATCCTGGCCGTGCATGTGCCCATTGCTGGCATGGCGCTGATGCCCGTGCTGCTGGGCTGGCCGACCGTGTTGTTCCCTTTGCACATCGCCTTTCTCGAACTGGTGATTGACCCGGCATGCTCCATGGTGTTTGAGAACGAACCTTCCGAGTCGGACGTGATGCAGCGTCCGCCGCGCGATGCGCAGGCGCCGCTGTTTGCCGGGATGACCCTGGCCCTGGCCCTGTTGCAGGGGCTGGGTGTGCTGGCAGTCGTGCTCGGCGCCTACGCCTGGAGTACGACCTGGCTTGCCGAGCCGGCGGCACGCGCCTTCGCCTTCAGCACGCTGGTTGCGGGGGATGTGGCACTGATTCTCTCCAACCGCACGGGTAGCGCCACGCTATGGGCTTCGCTGCGCGTGCCGAACCGCACGCTTTGGGCGGTCATCGGAATCACCCTGGGCCTGTTGGGCTTGACGCTTTACCTGCCCTGGTTGACCAAGCTGTTCTTCTTTGTGCCGCTGTCAGGCCCTGATCTGTTGGCTGCGCTTGGCCTTGGGCTACTCAGCGTGCTCTGGTTTGAGGCGATCAAACTGACGCAACGCTGTCGCAAAGACGTCAAGTCACTGGATTGACATGATTCCATAATGGTTCCATAATGGACTCGAAATCCATTTCGGAGCCAATATGTCAAACATATCAATCAAAGACGTGCCCGAGGCCTGGGCCGAAGCCCTGCGCCAGCGCGCTGCGCGCAACCACCGATCGCTGCAAGGCGAGTTGATGGCCATCATTGAGGCGGCGCTTGTCAACACCGTCCCCATGGTGCCGGTGCCAACGCCGGGCTCACAGGATGTTGTGGTGGGCTACGGCGCAGGGGGCTATCCCATTGTTCGCAAGGGCTGGAAGACGGTCCAGCAAGTGGCTGCCGAGTTGCGGGTTTTGTACCCGGAGCCGGTAACAGATGCACCGCTGGGTGTGGACATCATCCGCGAAGACCGTGATTCGCGATGAGCGGCACTGTACGCTCACTGTTTGTGGCCGAGCCGCCGGCGCAATACCTTCTGCAACCTCCATTGGTTGTCGACTGCAGGACCCTAGCGGGCCTGGTTTTCAGCGAGCACTGGCGCGATCAGGCGCTTCAGCGAATCGACGGACGCAGTCTGAATGCACCCTGCTTGCTGGACATTGAAATCGCCAGTGTGGCTTTGAAGAAGAACCGAGGTGGTGATCCAAACCTGGGCGTGGTCGGCATGCAAAACTATGCCACCATGGACATCAAGTTGCACGCCGTCAAGCCGCAAGAGGTTCTGGCCCTCGCCATCCGTTACCAGCTAAGTGCCTACGACGCGTCCTACCTCTGGCTCGCCGCCGAGCTGAAATGCCCGCTGGCCACCTTTGACGAGAAATTGGCTACTGCAGCGCAAGCTCACTTGAGCAGCCTGCCCTGAGACCCGCAGTCGGGGCTCAGGCTTGCACCTCCTGCACCGGCACCCGCTGCGCCAGCGCGCACATCAACTCGTAGCCCACCGTGCCGGCGCTGTGTGCCACCTCATCAATGCTCAGTACCGCGCCGTTGCTGGCGCGGCCCCACAGCGTCACCTCGCTGCCAAAACCGGCTTGCGGCAGTGCTGTCAGGTCGACCACCAGCATGTCCATGCTGACACGCCCGACGGTACAGCCGCGCATGCCATCGATAAGCACCGGAGTTCCGCTGGGGCAGACCCTGGGGTAACCGTCAGCGTAACCGCAGGCAACGATGCCAATGCGCATGGCCTGCTTGGCAACAAAGGTCGAGCCGTAACCAACGCTGTCGCCAGCCACCAGATCTTGCGTCGCGATGATTCTTGCCGCCAGCGTCATGGCCGGCTGCAAGTCCCATGCGGTGGCGCTGTGCTGTGGAAAGTCCGGCGCACTGCCGTAAATGGCGATGCCCGGGCGTACCCAGTCCGACGCCCACTCGCTGTGGCGCAAGGTGGCCGCACTGTTGCAGACCGAGCGCTCACCCGGCAGATCCCTGGTGACGGAAGAAAAAACCGCCATCTGTTCGGCCACGCCGCGCTCACCATCGGCGTCGCTGAAATGCGTGATCAGTGAAATCTCATCGACTTGCGGCAAGGCGTTCAGGCGTGTCCAGGCGCTGCGGTAGCGCCCGGGTGTGAAGCCAAGCCGGTTCATGCCGGAATTCATTTTCAGAAAGATACGGTGCGGCACATTGGTCTTGTGGCTGGCCAGCATGTCGATTTGCTCATTGGAATGCACCGTGTGCCAGAGGTCGAGACGCGAGCACAGTTCAAGATCGCGCAACTCAAAAACACCTTCAAGCAGCAGCACCGGGCCGCGCCAGCCCAGGGTGCGCACACGCTGCGCTTCGTCCAGATCCAAGAGGGCAAAGCCGTCGGCCGCACGCAAGCCCTCAAAGGCGCGTTCGATACCGTGCCCATAGGCATTGGCTTTGACGATGGCCCATAGCCTGGCGTCCGCCGTCTGGGCGCGACAGCGCGCCAGATTGTGACGCAGGGCGGCGGTATGAATCGTGGCAAGGATCGGGCGCGGCATGGTGCTATGGAACTCAAGGGACGGTGGTATCGATTTTGACACCTACAGACGTGCTATAACCCGGCATCGTTGCAAGACCTATCAAGAAACAAATAACCCCTCCATCGTGTCAGCCACGCTGACATGCCTGTGCAGACAATGAAACGCGGCTTTTTTATCATCATGTCGGCGCAGTTTTTCAGCTCGCTGGCGGACAACGCCTTGTTTGTTGCGGCAGTTCAGTTACTCCGGACCAGCGACGCACACGAGTGGCAGCAAGCCGCTTTGGTGCCCATGTTTGCGCTGTTCTACGTGATCCTCGCACCCTTTGTTGGTGCCTTTGCCGACTCCATGCCCAAGGGCAAGGTGATGCTGATCAGCAACTTCATCAAAGTGGTGGGCTGCCTGATGATGCTGTTTGGTACACACCCCCTGATGGCGTATGCGATTGTGGGTCTGGGTGCGGCCGCCTATTCCCCCGCGAAATACGGCATCCTGACCGAGCTCTTGCCGGCCTCGCAACTGGTCAAGGCCAATGGCTGGATCGAGGGTCTGACGATTGCTTCCATCATTCTCGGTGTATTGCTCGGCGGCCAGTTGGTCGGGCCGATGCTCTCGCCCATGCTCCTGTCATTTGACTTTCCGTTCTGTACCACCAGTGTCGATACGCCGCCCGAAGCCGCCATCAGCGTGCTGATCTTTGTATACCTGGTGGCCGCCTGGTTCAACACCCATATTCCGCTAACCGGTGTCGAAATGCGCCCCATGCCGCGGCGCATCACGTCTTTGCTGCCCGACTTCTGGACCTGCAACATTCGTCTGTGGCGCGACAAGCTGGGTCAGATTTCATTGGCTGCCACGACGCTGATCTGGGGCGTGGCCGGTAATTTGCGTTTCATCGTGCTGGCCTGGGCCGCCGCCGCGCTAGGTTATACAGTGACACAGGCTTCGGCTCTGCAAGGGGTGGTAGCGATTGGTATGGCGGTGGGCGCCGTGGTGGCTTCGCTGCGCATGCGGCTTGAAGACGGACCGCGCGTGATCACGCTGGGCATCGGCATGGGGCTGCTGATCATCATGCTTATTTTCATCACCAATGTCTGGGTTGCTGCGCCGTTCCTGATTCTGCTCGGCGCACTGGGCGGCTTTCTGGTGGTGCCGATGAACGCCTTGCTGCAGCACCGGGGTCACAATCTGATGGGCGCCGGGCGCTCGATTGCGGTGCAGAATTTTAATGAACAGGCATGTATCCTGGCGCTTGGTGCGGCGTACAGCCTGTCAACTGGTCTGGGTCTGCCGACCTTCGCGGCGATCACCGCCTTTGGCCTGGTGATTGCGGGCTTCATGTGGTTCATCCGGCGCTGGCATCGCCGCAACTGCACTCTGTATCGCACCGAGGTTGAACACCTGCTGGACATTGCCCGCAACGACAAGCTTGAAGGCTGATGTCAAGTCGCGTCCTGGCTGCGGCGGCGCTGCTTCTTAACGCCTTTGTCTTTGGGCTGTCCTGGTGGCCGTTTCGCTCATTGCAAAACCAGGGTCTGCATCCGCTGTGGGCTACCAGCATGACGCTGGGCATGGCGCTGGTCTGTTTGCTGCTGTTGCGGCCCCAAGCCTGGCGTGGCTTGATCAGCCACCCCCAACTCTGGGGTTTGCTGCTGGCATCGGGCTTGACCAACGTCTGCTTCAACTGGGCGATAACGATAGGCGATGTGGTGCGCGTCGTTCTGCTTTTCTACTTGATGCCGGCCTGGGTGGTCTTGCTGGCCTGGCCTTTGCTGGGTGAAAAACCCAGCCGCGGTTCGATGCTTCGTCTGGCACTGGCGCTCGCCGGTGTTGTGATCATTCTCAAGACATCGGCTTCGTCCTGGCCGCTGCCGCAGAATCTGGCCGACTGGCTGGCATTGGCGGGAGGATTGTGTTTTGCGCTGACCAACATCCTGTTGCGCAAACTGAACCAGACGCCGGGTGATGGGCGCATGCTCGCCATGTTTGCTGGCGGTACCCTCATGGCCACCGGCGCCGCGTTGCTGGGCCTGAGTTGGGGCGTGGTGACGGCGCTGCCGACGCCTGACTGGAGTTGGTCGGTGCTGGCACTGTTCACCGGCCTGGCGATGCTGGTGGCCAATCTGGCGCTGCAATACGGCGCTGCGCATCTGAATGCCAGTACGACTTCCATCATCATGCTGTCAGAAGTGGTGTTTGCCAGTGTTTCCTCGGTGCTGCTGGGCAGCGGTGAATTGTCGATGCGCACCTTGCTGGGTGGAGTCCTTATTGTTCTTGCGTCATTGCTGTCGGTGCTATCGTTCCGCAAACGCTGAGGAGCCCTGAGCCATGAGCACTGTTTACAATTTTGACGCCCTGCAGATCAATGGCAAATCCGTTGCCCTGAGCCAGTTCAAGGGCAAGGCGATGTTGATCGTCAACACCGCCAGCGCCTGCGGCTTCACGCCGCAGTTTGCGGGTCTGGAAGAACTGCACAAAACTTATGGCAAGAAAGGTCTGGTGGTGCTGGGCTTCCCGTGCAACCAGTTCGGTGCGCAGGACAGCGGCTCCAACGGCGAGATCGCCGAGTTCTGCCAGCTGAACTATGGCGTGAGTTTCCCCATGATGGCCAAGATCGATGTCAACGGTGCAAAGGCGCACCCGCTGTACCAGTGGCTCGCCGCCGAGGCGCCGGGGGTGTTGGGCAGCACGTCAATCAAGTGGAACTTCACCAAGTTTCTGGTTGGCAAGGACGGCAGCGTGCTCAAGCGCTACGCGCCAACCGATACGCCAGCCAGCCTGGCTCAGGACATCGAGGTGGCCCTGGCGGCATGAGTCCGTATAAGTGGTGCTCGAACGACTTGTACCACTTTGGTCTGCAACCCAAAAGCAGCATCTGCTGCACCAATGGCGCTCTTTTCTCGCTAATCATTCCTTGTCGCAGTGCTACAGTGAACCCAGACGCGATTGCGTCCCTCCGCTTACCTCGTTAAGCGGGAGCCTTATGTTCAACAACCAAGAGGCTCAACACCCCGGTCATCGTGCCGGGGTTTCTATTTCGGCTGCGGGACAGGCAGATCGGATGGGGCCGGTTCCGCTTGGTGGTTGAAACTGCAGTTGTCACCACCATCCCAACGGTCACTCAAATCAGTTCCGACGACCGCCGCGCCCCGGAGTCAGGTTCGCGCACGCAGCCGTGTTGCGGCTTCGCGCAGGCAAGCTGCGGTGGTGTCCCAGCCCAGGCAGGCGTCGGTGATCGAGACGCCGTAACGCAGGTCTTGTACGTTGCCCAGTTTCTGATTGCCTTCAAACAGGTTCGATTCCAGCATCACGCCCTTGATGGCCTGGTTGCCGTCGACGATCTGGTGCACCACGTCTTTGAGCACCAGGGTTTGCAGCGCGTGGTTTTTGCGCGAGTTGGCGTGGCTGCAATCGACCACGATGTTGACTGGCAACCTGGACGATTGCAATGCGCTCTCGGCTTCGGAAACGGCGACTGAGTCGTAGTTCGGCACCGCACCGCCGCGCAGAATCAGATGACCGAAGGCGTTGCCGCGGGTCTGCGTCACCGCGACCTGGCCGTCGCCGTTGATACCCAGAAAAGCGTGCGGCTGCGCGGCCGAGAGCATCGCATTCAGAGCCACGTCCAGATTGCCGTCGGTGCCGTTCTTGAAGCCAACCGGGCTCGACAGGCCGCTGGCAAGTTCGCGGTGCGTCTGGCTCTCGGTCGTACGCGCGCCAATCGCGCTCCAGGCAATCAGGTCGCCCAGGTACTGCGGTGTGATCGGGTCCAGCGCCTCGGTGCCGCAGGGCAGGCCCAGATCATTCAGATCAACCAGCAGGCGCCGCGCCACGTGCAGTCCCTCGTCAATGCAAAACGAATCGTCCATGTGCGGATCGTTGATCAGGCCTTTCCAGCCGACGGTGGTCCTCGGCTTCTCAAAGTACACCCGCATCACGATGAAAAGCTGGTCCGCCAGTTCATCGGCCAGTGCTTTGAGTCGCCGGGCGTATTCCATCGCCGCCAACGGGTCGTGAATGGAGCAGGGACCGACCACCACGAACAGGCGCCGGTCGCGACCGGCCAGGATGCTGGCCATGGTGCGCCGGGCGGCGCTCACGGTCTGCGTGGCGCGGGGGCTGGCAGGGATGTCGTCGTGCAGTTGCGAGGGCGGCAGCAGCGTGAGCTGCGACAGCACGTTTAGATTTTCAAGGGCGGTGGGAAAGGGCATGGCCCGATTTTAGTTTGCCTGTGGCAAGGCCTCGTCCAGCACTTCGACCCAATGCCGCACCGGTGTGCTGGTGCCGCTTTGCAGGTGCGTGATGCAGCCCATGTTGGCCGACACAATCAGGTCCGGCGCCGTGCCGGCAAAGGTGGCTTGCAGATGGCCCAGCTTGCGATCTCGCAGTTCTCGGGACAGTACGGGGTTGATGATCGAGTAAGTGCCCGCTGAGCCGCAGCAAAGATGCGCCTCAGCGCCTGTCACCTTGATGTTGAAGCCGAGCGCTTGCAGGTACTTCTCCACGCCGCCGCGCAATTGTTGGCCGTGCTGCAGTGTGCACGGCGGATGAAACGCTACGGAGCCGGCCTGCGCCACGCTGTGCGCGTCGAGTTTGCCGCTCAAACACGCACTGATTTCAGGCAGCCATTCGCTCAGGTCCTGCGTCAGTTCGCTGATGCGCGCCGCCTTGGCGGCATAGATCGGATCGTCCTTCAGCAGATGTCCGTACTCCTTGACCGTGACGCCGCAGCCCGATGCGTTCATGAGGATGGCCTCGACGCTGCCCTGCACATGGGGCCACCAAGCGTCTACGTTGGCACGCATCTGGGCTTTGCCGCCTTCCTGGTCGTTCAGGTGGAACTTGACCGCGCCGCAGCAGCCTGCTTTCGGCGCTATCAAACACTGGACGCCGGCGGCATCGAGCACACGCGCTGTGGCGCTGTTGATGTTAGGCGCCATGGCCGGTTGCACACAGCCCGCGAGCAGCAGCACCTTGCGCGCATGCACCCTGCCTGGCCAGTCGCCAGCGTCCTGCCTGGCCGGCACTTTTGCCTTCAGTGCGTCGGGTAGCAGCGGGCGCAGCATTTGACCCAACTTGATGGCGGGGGCAAACAGAGGCGAAGGGATGCCTTCCTTCAAGGCCCAGCGCAGTGCCTGCTCGCCCAGAGGGCGCGGCACTCTGGCTTCCACCAGCTTGCGGCCGATGTCGAGCAACTCGCCATAGTGCACGCCGGATGGGCAGGTGCTTTCGCAGCTGCGGCAGGTCAGGCAGCGGTCCAGATGCATCTGCGTCTTGCGCGTCGGTGTGGCGCCTTCAAGCACCGCTTTCATCAGGTAAATGCGGCCACGTGGCCCGTCGAGCTCGTCACCGAGCAACTGGTAGGTCGGGCAGGTGGCGGTGCAAAAGCCGCAATGCACACACTTGCGCAAAATGGCTGCTGCCGCCTTGGCGTCGGCACTGTTCTGGTACTCGGGGGCGAGATCGGTATGCATATAAATGCTGTCATTGCGGCCTTGAGCCGCAATCGAGCCAAATTTCCTCTATAGGTCTATGTACATGCGGCCGCGGTTGAAAATGCCAGCCGGGTCGAACTCGTGCTTGAGTCTTTGGTGAATGTCGCTCAAGGCGCTCTGCAGTGGGCTGAAGCGCTGGATCACCTCGACGTCAGCGCTGGCCGGAGCGCGGAACAGCGTTGCCGTGCCGCCCACCGAAGCTGCGCTCTGGCGCAGTTGCGCGAGTGCCGACACAGGGGCCCACAACCAGCGCTGGCCGCCGTGCCACTCGACGAGGGTGGGAAACGGCAGCTCCAGCGCTGGAGCGGTCTGCGGCACGCAGAGGCGCCACAGCCCGTGCTCGGGTGCCGGTACCTGAAAGAAGGGCAGGGTCTGGTCACGACAGGCATTCCAGTCTGGTGCTGCCTGAGCGTTGTCCATGCGCGCTGCCTCGCTACCCATCGCCTGCAGGTCGGCGAGCATGCGCGGGCAGGCTGCCTCCACGGCTGCGGCAGCGCCGCGCAGGCGCACATACAGATGTCCAGGTGGGGAAGCCGCGCTGGTTTCCATCAGCCAGCAACTGGCGTTAAGGGGCAGGGGCTGACCACCCCAGCGGTGCAGCAAGTCAAGAGCAGTCTGCTGATCCAGACCGGCGCAGGACAGGGTCGCCTCCGCCGAGGCACGAGGCAGCACTTTCAGCGAGATTTCCGTCAGCACGCCCAGCGTCCCCATGGCACCCACCATCA
>JBAXFI010000056.1:0-15682 GCA_037139995.1 Comamonadaceae bacterium
TCTTGAGCAGTCGAACGCAGATCGAACGTGTGCACATAGCCGCCAATCTGCGCCACGACCAACTCGACGCCATCGTCACCACGCAGTGGCTGCAGGACCCCGTCTGGCTGCATCCGACAGAGCCGGAGGCTTTGCAGCCACAACGCGAGGCGTTGTCCTTTCTGTTCCGATTGGCCCAGCATTTGAAAGCCGGGCGCGAACTCGCACGCGGCAAGCCCGAGACCTTCAATCGGCCGGATTACAACTTCAGGTTGATTGAAAACCAGGGCGCCGAGCCGCAGGGCACGGAGACCGTTCAGATCAGCGTTCGTCAGCGCGGCGCACCGCTTGATCTGATCGTCTCGGAAGCCATGATTCTGGCCAACAGTACCTGGGGCAGCTGGCTGGCCGAACATGGAGTGCCGGCCATCTACCGCAGCCAGGCTTCGTTGCTGCCAGGCGTCAAGGTTCGCATGGGCACCAAGGCACTGCCGCATGCGGGTATTGGTGTGAGGAGCTATGCCTGGAGCAGTTCGCCGCTGCGCCGCTATACCGATCTGGTGAACCAGTGGCAGATCATTGCCTGCGCGCGCCATGGCAAGACGGCCGCCCTGGTGGCGCCATTCAAACCCAAAGACGCGGATCTGTTTTCTATCATTTCAAGTTTCGATGCCGCCTATTCCGAGTACAACGGATACCAGGGAGCGATGGAGCGATTCTGGACACTCAAGTACCTGCAACAAAATGCCGTGACCGAAATCGATGCCACGGTGTTCAAGGAGAACATGGTGCGTGCGGATGAACTGCCCTTGGTGCTGCCGGTGATCGGCGCACAGGGTCTGCCGCGCGGTGCGCGCTTGCGCGTCAAGCTTGGCCAGATTGATGAAGTGACGCTGGATGTGACGGGAACGGTGCTGGCGCGACTGGACACCTTGCCAGCGAATGGCAACGCAGCGCTGGACGGCGATGAGGATGAAGTTGATGAAGGCGTCGCGGTCGGACCGATTGCCATTGCGGTCGACATGAACGATGCCGATGCTGCCGCCAGCGCAGCGGCCAGTGATGACTCCGCATCGTGAAGTGCTTGTCCGTTAGCAATCTGCAGTGGGCGCTGGGCGCATCGATTGCCGTGCATGCTGCTTTGCTGGCGGTACGCTTTGTTGATCCGCAGACGTTCAACCGCGTTTTTCAGGAGACGCCACTGGAAGTGATTCTGGTTAATGCGCGTACCGACGAACGTCCGACCAAGGCGCAGGCCATTGCCCAGGCCAATATCGTGGGTGGCGGTGATGCGCCAGCGGGTCGGGCCACCAGCCCCTTGCCGCCGGCACCGCTGTCGCAGTCCGGTGATGCCAATGAGGCGCAGGCGCAGGCCCAGTTGCAGACTCTGACGGAACAGCAAAATCTGCTGTTGGCCGAAGTCAGATCACGCCTGGCAGCGATGCCAGCGCCGGACCCGAACCGGCCTGACAGTCCGGCGCCGGAGCAGGTTCAGCGCGAGCAAACGCGCCGCCAGCTAAGCAAACTGCTGGCAGAAATCGAGAAGCGCATCCAGACCGAGAACGAGCGCCCCAGAAAGCGTTACATCGGACCTTCGACCCGGGAAGAGGTGTACGCCATCTATTACGATCGATTGCGCCGACGCATCGAGGACAAGGGCACCGAGAATTTCCCGGAAACGGCGGGCAAGAAGATGTACGGAGAGTTGACATTGGCCGTGACAGTCAATTTTGACGGGAGGATTCACCAGGTCGAAGTTGTTGAAGGCTCCGGCAACCGCGCTTTGGATCGACGTGCCGTGGCGATTGCCAGGAGCGCCGGCCCGTTTGGCCAATTTAACGCGACCATGCGCCGTCAGGCCGAACAGATCTGGGTCGTTTCGCGTTTCAAGTTCACGCGCGACGAGACGCTGGAAAGCCGACTGACGGCAAACTGAACACTCGTTGAACCAAGGACCAACAAGAACATTTATGGATCTCTATTGCGTCATGGGCAATCCGATCAAGCACAGCCAATCGCCGTGGATTCACGCACGCTTTGCTGAACTTACCGGTCAGACTCTGCACTACGACCGCAGGCTTGTTCCCCTCAATCGGTTTGCCACCGAAGTGAAGACCTTCTTTTCGGAAGGGGGGCATGGTTGCAACATCACCGTGCCTTTCAAGTTTGAGGCAGCGGCCTTGGCCAACCATCATTCGGAGCGTGCCACATTGGCAGGTGCAGCCAATGTATTGACCTTGCAGGATGGCAAGCTGATGGCGGACAACACCGACGGCGCTGGTTTGGTCAAGGACATTGAATGCAATGCCGGAGTTCGCCTGCGCGGTCGCCATTTGCTGCTGATTGGCGCCGGCGGGGCCGCCGCCGGGGTACTCGGCCCGCTGCTGCTGGCCGGTCCGGCCAGCATCACGCTGGCCAATCGCACGCTGGCCAAAGCCAGTGCTTTGGTGGCGCGACATGCGGCGCTGGCGGCACAGCAGGGGACGGTGCTGCGGGCGCAGGGCTTGCAGTCATTGACCACCAGTTTTGATGTGCTGATCAATGCCACGACCAGCAGTCTGACCGCTGGCGCGATACCGGTGGCTGCGAGCACCCTCAAGCCTGACGGATTCGCGTACGACATGATGTATGGCAGTGCGGCGCAGGGCTTCATGAGCTGGGCCCAGACGCATGGTGCGCAGTCGCGTGACGGTTTGGGTATGTTGGTGGAACAGGCGGCCGAGGCGTTCATGATCTGGCGCGGCGTTCGCCCACCGACTCAGCAGGTGCTCGCCGAACTGCGCCTGCTCATGGCCTGAGCCGAAAACAGCAATGAAGCCTTTGCTGCGCTGGTTCGGTTTGACGCTTCTTGCGGTGCTGGCCCTGCAACTCTTTTTTGTCTCTCGTATCGCGGCCATGGCCGTCCTGGAGCCGCAATCAACGGCCTTTCAGCGTTCCGAAGCCTGGCGTGTGCAATCCGAAAAGGCGCGCCTGCCCTGGCGCCAGCAATGGGTGCCCTATGAACAGATTTCCGACCTGCTCAAACAGGCGGTGATTGCCAGCGAAGACGACGGCTTCAGTAATCACGATGGTGTCGATTGGGATGCGCTGGAAAAAGCCTGGCAAAAGAACGCCAGGGCGCAGGCTCAGGCAGAAAAGGCGTCGGGCAACAAAGCGCCTGTAGCGGCCAGGAGTAATAACAAAGCCGTGCTGCGCACGCCGAAAGTCGTTGGCGGATCGACGATTACACAGCAGCTGGCAAAAAACCTGTTTCTGTCGGGCGAGCGAACGCTGCTACGCAAAGGACAGGAGTTTGCGCTGACCCTGCTGCTGGAGACGTTGCTCAGCAAGCAGCGCATTCTGGAGATTTACCTCAACAGCGTGGAGTGGGGCGAAGGCGTTTTTGGTGCCGAAGCGGCGGCCCAGCACTACTTTCGCAAACCAGCGTCCAGACTCAGTGCCTATGAGTCGGCACGGCTGGCGGTGATGCTGCCGCGACCCAAATACTTCGAGAAGTTGCCCAACTCGAGCTACCTCGCGGAGCGCGCCGGTGTCATCGCTGGTCGCCTGGGTGGCGCCGAACTGCCTTGACGGCCACTTTTTTTGTCCTCGCCATTGGGCACCACTGGATGCCGGGTCGAGCCCGGCATGACAATTCTCATGTTGCTCATTGCGAGTCGCTGGTTTGTCACTGCGCACTGCTGGTTTGTCATTGCGTCCCCGGATCAGAGCTTGCCCCGGGCTCGATCCGGGGTCCAGGGTTTCAGCATCCTTAATCGATTTATCATCTCTCCATGCGCGCCAAGTTGATGAGTTACTTCCTGCTCGGGCTGATCCGTGTCCTGACCGGATCCCAGGCGCGCTGGTATGGCTGCCCACCCAAAGCGGAGCAACGCATCTACTTTGCCAATCATCAAAGTCATGCCGATCTGGTCATGATCTGGGCTGCGCTGCCCAAGGAACTTCGCTCCACAACCCGGGCCATCGCGGCCAGAGACTACTGGACCAGGACCGCCTTCAAGCAGTGGATTACGACGGCTGTGTTCAATGTCATTTATGTTTCGCGTGAGCGCAACGCCGAAGAAGATCCGCTGGAGCCGCTGTTCGAGGCGCTGGAGCATGGCGACTCCATCATTCTGTTTCCGGAAGGCACACGTGGCAACAAGGACGAGCCGCAAGCCTTCAAGGCGGGACTCTACAACCTGGCGTGCCGGTATCCGGATGTTGAACTGGTGCCGGCCTGGATCAACAACGTTCAACGCGTCTTGCCCAAGGGGGAGGTGGTGCCGGTGCCGGTCCTGTGTTCTGTCACCTTTGGCGCACCGCTTCATTTACAGGATGGAGAGGAACGCCAGGTCTTTCTAGAGCGCGCCCGCAACGCCGTCATTGCCTTGCGCGAGGTCTGACCACCATGTACCAGGCTTTGAAAAATCTCAGCGCCACCCAGCAGGTGGGTGCTCTCTTCACCATTGTTTTCGGTATTTTGCTGCTTGCCAGTGTCGTCGCTGTGTTGCTGTCCATGCGCGAACTGGGCGACAGCCATCGTGCCGAGCAACAACGTGGTGATCTGCGCAATTTCGAGGGTGTGCTTAGGACCAGTTGGCTGGTAATGCTGGTGTTCTGGGTGGGCTGGTTGGCAGGTGACTGGGTTGCGCTGACCCTGTTCGGTCTGGTTTCCGTTTTTGCGCTGCGTGAATTCATGACGCTGTCGCCGACGCGCCGCGGTGATCACCGCAGTCTGGTGCTGGCATTTTTTGTCGTGCTGCCGGTTCAGTACGCGCTGGTTGGCAACGAACTTTTCAACCTGTTCACGGTATTCATTCCGGTCTACGTGTTTCTGGCGATCCCGGTGGTGAGTGCTTTGGCTAATGACCCGCAACGTTTTCTGGAGCGCAATGCCAAGCTGCAGTGGGGCATCATGGTCTGCATTTACGGTATGAGCCATGTACCGGCTCTGTTGTTGCTGGACTTTCCAAACTATGACAAGAAAAACGCCTTTCTGGTGTTCTTCCTTGTGCTGGTTGTGCAAACCAGCATGATCGCGCAGCACCTGGCCTCGCGCCGACTGCACAAGCCGCCGGTGGCGCCAGCCATCAGCCAGAGTTTCAACTGGCCGAGCTGGTGGATTGGTATTGCCGTGGGCAGTCTGCTGGGTGCCTTGCTGGCCGGAATCACGCCCTTCGTCCCAGGACAGGCGTTTGCGCTGTCCTTTATCGCTTGCATGGCCGGATCCTTTGGCCATCTGGTCATGAAAGCGCTCAAGCGTGATCGTGGCATACCCATCTGGCGTGGTCAGGGCACGGCGGTGACCGGCGCTGCCGGCCTGCTCGACCGGGTCGATGCCCTGTGCTTTGCGGCACCGGTTTTCTTTCACTCGGTCCGCTGGTATTTTGGGCTGTAACTCGATGAGAATCCTCGGTATTGACCCCGGCCTTCGCACCACCGGCTTCGGCGTGATTGAGGTGCAGGGCACCGAGCTGACTTATGTGGCCAGCGGCACCATCAGCACCGTCCACCTCGAAAAAGACAAGTTGCCAGCGCGCCTGAAGGTGCTATTTGATGGTGTTCGTGAAGTCATTGCCCGTTACCAGCCCGATGGCGCGTCGGTCGAGATCGTTTTTGTCAATGTCAACCCGCAATCCACTCTGCTGCTGGGTCAGGCGCGTGGCGCTTGCGTGACGGCCCTTGTGTCGCTGGATTTGCCGGTCGCGGAATACACGGCGCTGCAGATGAAGCAGGCGGTTGTTGGCTATGGCAGGGCGGACAAGACGCAGGTTCAGGAGATGGTGCGCCGGTTGCTTGCGCTGCCCGGTTTGCCGGGGTCGGACGCCGCCGACGCGCTGGGCCTAGCGATCACCCACGCGCATGCTGCCAAGGCGCTGGCACGCCTGGCGCTGGCCGACGGCGTGATTGGCGCCGGCAGCGGTAAATACAAGGCCGGACGAAGCCGCTAAAGGGCCCATTTTGTCCAGTAAGATGTATGTTCGAATTTGAAATTTGATAAAGACAAAGGTCATCTATGAGTCAGACACGCAGTACCCATATTCGCAGCGTTGCCCTGGTTGGTCACGGTGCCGTTGGCAAGACCACACTGGCTGAGAGCCTGCTCGCAGCCAGTGGAGCGATCAAGAGTCGGGGATCGATCGAGAAAGGCAACACGGTTTGCGATTTTGATCCGATTGAAAAGGAACTGGGTCACTCCCTTCAGGCGTCAGTGGTGGGTTTTGACTGGGACGGCACCCAGATTCATCTGATTGACACGCCCGGCTTCCCGGACTTTTCCGGCCAGTCCATGGGCGCCCTGGCGGCAGTGGACACCGCGCTGGTGGTGATCAATGCACAGAACGGCATTGAACTTGCGACCGAACGGATGTTCACGCTGGCCGGCGAACGTGGTTTGTGCCGCATGATTGTGATCAACAAGATTGATGCCGACAACGTGGATCTGCCGACGCTGGTCAATGAGATCCGCGAGCGCTTTGGCAAGCAGTGCCTGCTGCTGGATTTGCCGACTCACAACGGTCAGGATGTGGTGGAACTGCTGGGCCATGATGATGGCGAGAGCGATTTTGCTTCAGTCGCTGCCGCGCACCGTAGCCTGATTGACCAGATCGTTGAAGAAGATGACAGCCTGATGGCCAGCTACCTGGAAACCGGTGCCGACCCGACGCTGGAGCAACTGCACGAGCCCTTTGAGCGGGCCTTGCGCGCCGGGCATCTGATTCCGATCCTGTTTGTTTCTGCCAGGACCGGTGCTGGTGTGCCGCAACTGATGGACGCGCTGGCGCGTCTGGCGCCAAATCCGGCCGAGGGCAATCCGCCACCGTTCTACCGTACCGAGCCCGGCGCTGAGCCGCAGCCCTTTCAGGCGCAACCTGACGACGCCCTGCACGTGTTGGCGCACGTTTTCAAGATTGTGATCGACCCCTTCATCGGCAAGTTGGGGATCTTTCGGGTGCACCAGGGAACGATCCGGCGCGATGCCCAACTGTTTGTTGGATCCGCCAAAAAGCCTTTCAAGGTCTCGCATTTGTATCGACTGCAGGGCAAGGATCACGTCGAGGTCGCAGACCTGGTGCCGGGTGATATCGGCGCTGTTGCGAAGGTGGAAGAGATTGAATTCGACTGCGTGCTGCATGACTCGCACGACGAGGATCACATTCACCTCAAGCCGCTGGCTTTTCCGCAACCCATGCACGGTCTGGCGGTGCAAACGCGGCGCAAGGGTGATGAGCAGCGACTCTTCGATATTCTGCACAAGCTCGAACTTGAAGATCCCTGCTTCAAGGTGGAGCGCCACCCAGGCACCAATGAAACCGTGATTCGGGGTCTCGGGGACATGCATTTGCGAGCCAAGCTCTCGCGCATGCTGCAGCAGTACAAGCTCGAGCTCGACACCAGCGTGCCGCAAATCGCCTACCGCGAAACCATCAATGGCAACGCCGAGGGTCATTGCCGCCACAAGAAGCAAAGCGGCGGTGCCGGCCAGTTCGGCGAGGTCATGCTGCGCGTCGAACCCCTGCCGCGTGGCGCTGGCTTCGAGTTTGTCGACATTGTCAAAGGCGGCGCCATTCCAGGCGTTTTCATGGCGGCGGTGGAAAAAGGCGTGCGCCAGGCGCTGGCTGAAGGTGTGGTGGCTGGCTACCCGGTGCACGACCTGCGCGTCATCGTGCATGACGGCAAGACGCATGCCGTTGATGGAAAAGATATTGCCTTCACCTCGGCCGGCCGCAAGGCGACCATTGACGCCGTGCGCCTGGCGCGTCCCATGGTGCTGGAACCGCTGGTCCATATCGAGGTGCTGGCACCGGAGGCCACGATCGGCGATTTGACGGGCGATCTGGCCAGCAAGCGTGGTCATGTGACAGGCACCCAGCCACGCCCGAACGGGGCGGTGGCCATCAGCGGACTGATCCCGCTGGCCGAATTGGGTGACTACCAGGGGCGCCTGAAATCACTGACGGCCGGTGAGGGTTCTTACAGCATCGAGTTCTCGCACTACGCGCAAGTGCCGGATGCCACGCAGCAGCAGCTTGCGAGCAAGTACAAGGCCGTCAATCTCGACGATGATGCCCCGGCAGGGCCGGCTCGATGAGCCGTGTTCTGCTGGCGTATTCAACCACCGACGGCCACACGCCACGCATCTGCGAGCGCTTGCGACAGGTCATCGAGCAGCAGGGGCATGCGGCCAAGGTAGCTCCCTTGTCCCAGGCTGATGCGCTCGATCTGGCGGCGTTCGATGTCATCGTCATTGGTGCGAGCATCCGCTACGGCAAGCATCAGCCGGAGGTGGCGCAGTTCATAGCGCAGCACCAGGCGCTGCTGGAAAGCAAACCCAATGCGTTTTTCACTGTGAATATTGTGGCGCGCAAGCCCAACAAGAACCGGCCCGAGAATAACCCCTATCTGCTCAAGTTCCTGCGGACCATCAGCTGGAAACCCCAGTTGCTTGGGGTCTTTGCCGGCAAACTCGACTACCCGCGCTACCGCTTCATTGACCGCCAGATGATCCGGTTCATCATGCTGATCACCAAGGGGCCCACCGACCCCTCTGTTGTGGTCGAGTTCACGGACTGGCAGGCGGTTGAGGAGTTTGGCCGCAAGCTCAGCAAAATGGCATGAACCGGCCCTGAGGCTGGAGCGTGTTCAGGGTTTGGCCTTGGGTTGCAGGCCCAGACCGGCCTTGCTGCGCGCGTCGGCGATTTCAGCTTCCACCTGCGTTGCATCACGTGAGCCTGGCGGCAGCACCGTGAGCACTTTTTCCCAATGCGTGATGGCCAGTTTGTAGTCGGCGCGTCGATAGGCGGCAGAGCCGGCCAGCATCAGGGCCATCGGATGTTTGGGATCAATCGCAAGTGCCTTGTTGACCAGTGCCAGCGGGCGGCCCTCCAGCGTGTTCGTGCGCAGGGCCAGTAAGTCGGCGTACTGGGTCAGCAGACCGGCGTCACCATCGACCAGTTTGCCGGCCTTCTCGAAGGCCTGCTCGGCCTCCGGCAGACGACCCTGAACCTTGTAGGCACCGGCCAACCGGGCCCAGCCGGCCAGATCCGATGGATTGGCTTTCAGCTTGGCAGCCAGAGCGTCAATCATCTGGTTGATCTTCTCGGGGGACATGGCGCCTGCCGCTGCCGGGTCCACCGGCGGCATCTTGGCAGCCTCGGAACCGCTGCCCGGTGGTTTGGCAGCGCCAGAGCTTTGGGCAGATGCAGGCAGTCCAGCTTTGCCGCGGGCTTCGGCGATGTCAGCCTCCACCTGCTGCGCGTCGGGTGAGCCCGGATCGAGAACCAGCAACAGCTTCTCCCATTGTGTCACTGCAGACTTGAAGTCGTTGCGGCGGTACGCGGCAACGCCGGACATCATCAGGCCCATGGGGTGCTGTGGGTTCAAGCTCAGCGCCTTGGTGACCAGCTCAAGCGGCTTGCCTTCGATGTTGTTGTTATTGCGCACTGCCAACAGGTCGGCATAGTCCACCAGCAGATCGGGTTCGTTGTTGACCAGTTCACCGGCTTTCAGGAAAGCCTGTTCAGCTTCGGCAAAACGCCCCATCACTTTATAGGATCGGGCCAGCATGGCCCAGCCTTTAGGGTTGTCCGGACTCGCCTTCAAGCGGGCTGCCAGGGCGTCGACCATGCTGGCGACCTGATCGTTACTGGCCTTCTGGCTTGCCACCGGATCGATCGCTTCGGGAGCCCCAAGCCACCAATACATGCCACCAGCACCAAGCGGTAACAGCAAGGCGATCACCGCTGCCGTGCGCCGGCCAGACCAGAAACTGCTGGCGCCGACATGCGAGGCCGGCGCTTCTTCCACGTCATCGAGCAATCGCAGTTGCAACTCATCGCGACCCGCCTCACACTCTTGCGCACTGATGATGCCGCGTGCCAGATCGCGCTCCAGGGTTTCGAGTTGATCGCGGTAGATGGAAGCGTTCAGGCCCTGGCTTGAAACTCCGGCGGCGCCTGCAGCGGCTGGCCACATCAAGGGGCGCACCAACCAGACCAGAGCCAACAGGGTCAAGACGGCGGCGATGGCAATAAAAACAGTCATGAGGGAAGTTCCGTATCTTTGAGAAGAGACTGCGCCTTTTTGCGCTGGTCTGCATCGAGCACCGGCGCAGCACTGCCGGTCTGCTGGCGCCGCACCATGCGCACCAGGAAAAACAGGGCGCCGATCAAGAGCAGGAACGGGCCAAACCAGAGCATCCAGGTCAGCGGCTTGACCGGTGGCCGGTAGCGCACAAAGTCGCCGTAGCGGCTGACCATGTACTCCATGATCTCGGCATCGGACTTGTTGGCCTTGACCAGCGTGCGAAGTTCACGACGCAAATCCATCGCCAGGTCAGCGCGCGATCCAGCGAGCGACTCGTTCTGGCAAACCAGGCAACGCAACTCTTCCGAGATGGCGATCATGCGCTGTTCCACCACCGGGTCTTCTGCCAGCGGGATCGCCTCGCCAGCGAAACTCGAGAAGGCGCATTGCAGCGCCAGAATCAGGGCCAGCCAGTATTTCATTTTTGTAGCTCCCGCACCATCGGCAGAATCTTGTCGCGCAGCGCCTCTTCGGTGACCGGCCCAATCTGCTTGTAGCGAATAATGCCCATCTTGTCGATCAAAAAGCTTTCCGGCACACCGTAAACGCCAAAGTCGATGCCGATGCGGCCGTCCTGATCGGTGATCGAAAGGTCGTACGGATCACCATAGCGGGCCAGCCATTTCAGGCCTTCGGTGTTCTGATCCTTGTAGTCGAGTCCGATAACAGGGATGGTCTTGGTCTTGGCGAACTCCATCAGTATCGGGTGTTCCTGGCGGCAGGCGACACACCAGGAAGCCCAGGTATTGAGGATCCACACTTTGCCCAGCATGTCCTTGCCGGAAAACGTTTGCTCGGGTGTCTGCAGTTGCGGCGCGGTAAACGCAGGTGCGGGCTTGCCGATGAAGGGTGAGGGAATTTCGTGCGGGTCGCGTGTCAGGCCGATGGCCAGAAAGACCACCAGGACGGCAAAAATTCCCAGTGGAATCAGTGCCTTCCTGTTCATGCCGGCACTCCCTGGCTGACCGCTTTGCTGGCCATCGCTTTGCGGCGATAGCGCCGGTCCAGCGCCGCCATGGCGCCGCCCAGGGCCATCAACAGGCAGCCGCCCCAGATCCAGGTGACAAAAGGCTTGTGATAGACCCGCATCGCCCAGGCCGGGCTGGTTCCGTCCGTCAGCCGTTCACCCAGTGCAACATAGACGTCGCGCACCAGATTGCTGTCGATCGCGGTTTCTGTCATCGGCATGGTGGACGAGAAATAAGTCCGCTTCTCGGGTTGCAGCGTGCGCAGAACCTTGCCGTTCTTGATCAGTTCGACAATGCCACGATCCGCGTTGTAGTTGGGACCCGGTACCTCGCTGATACCCGTCAGTTTGAAGGTGTAGCCGGCCACTTCAACGGTGTCGCCGATGGCCATGCGCACATCCTTTTCGGTCTCGTAGCCCTTGACCATGGTGATGCCCACCACGCACACCGCGATGCCGATGTGCGCGACCTGCATGCCCCAGTAAGAAATGGGTATCGCTTTCCAGTTCGGGCTATCCTTGAGCTGGCGGTAAATTTGTTGCAATGAAGACAGCACAATCCAGAATACCAGCGTCAAACTCAAGGCCACCAGCCACGACCAGGCGCCGGCCAGCAGCGGTGCGGCGCAGCCCAGCAGGACCGAAACAATGGCCACGGGCCGCAGTTTCTTGCTGAGTTCGGCCACGCTGTCGTTCTTCCAGCGCGCATAGGATCCGACCACCATGAAAAACAGCACCGGCAGCATGATGGGAGCAAACACCGAGTTGAAGTAAGGCGGCCCGACCGACAACTTGCCCAGGTTGAGCGCGTCAACGATCAGGGGATACAGCGTACCCAGCAGCACAGCGGCGGCGGCAGTGGTGAGCAGCACGTTGTTGATCAGCAGGAAAGTCTCGCGCGATACCACCGTAAAAGCGCCACCAGCGCGAACCTTGCCGGAACGCATGGCGAACAGGGTCAGTGAGCCCCCGACCACCGCCGACAGGAACAGCAAAATGAAGACGCCACGTTTCGGATCGGTTGCAAAGGCGTGAACGGAAGTCAAAACGCCGGAGCGGACCAGGAAGGTCCCCAGCAGGCTGAGTGAAAAACCGATGATCGACAGCATGATGGTCCAACTGCGAAACAGTCCTCGTTTTTCCGTCACCGCCAATGAATGCATCAGCGCTGTGCCAACCAGCCAGGGCAGGAAAGACGCGTTTTCGACCGGATCCCAGAACCACCAGCCGCCCCATCCGAGTTCATAGTAAGCCCACCAGGAGCCCATCGCAATACCGATGGTCAGGCAGATCCAGGCGGCAGTGGCCCAGGGCCGCGTCCAGCGTGCCCAGGCGGCGTCAAGCCGGCCGTTCAGCAGTGCAGCGATGGAAAAGGCAAAGGGTACGGCCATGCCGACATAACCCATGTAAAGCATCGGCGGGTGAAACACCAGGCCCGGGTCCTGCAGCAGCGGATTCAAGTCGCGGCCATCGGGCGGAATCTCACTCAGGCGCAGGAAGGGATTGGAGGTAATCAGCATGAACAGCAGGAATCCGACCGCCACCAGGCTCATGACCGCCAGCACCCGGGACACCATCACGTCGGGCAATTGGCGGGAGAACAGGGATATCGCCATCATCCACGAGCAAAGCATCACCAGCCACAGCAGCAGCGAGCCTTCGTGGCCACCCCAGACTCCGGCAATGCGGTAGATGTCGGGCAACTTCGAGTTGGAATGCTGCGCCACATACGAGACCGAGAAATCGTTCGTAAAGAAAGCGTAGGTCAGGCAGACGAAGGACAGCGAGGCCAGAAACCAGAGTGCCTGCGCCCCGGGTCTTGCCAGCGCCATCCAGTCGGCGCGTCCTTGCTGACCGCCGATGACACCCAGGGTGCCCAGCGCCAGCGCCACAAAGAGGGCGAGGATCAGGGAAAAGTGACCAATTTCAGGAATCATGTTTTTGTCCTAGTCTGAGTCATCGTGAGCGCAGCGCGGCGATCCAGATTTTCTATACAAGGGGCATGGACTGCCGCGCTTCGCTCGCAGTGACAAAATTTGCACATCATTTGAGGGTCTTCATGGTTTTCTGGGCCTTATCGAGCGCATCCTTGGCCTCGGGCGGCATGTAGTTCTCGTCGTGTTTGGCCAGCACTTCCGTGGCAACGAATTTGCCGCCGGCGTCAAACTTGCCCTGGGCAACGACGCCTTTGCCCTCTTTGAACAGATCCGGCAGGATGCCGGTGTAGGAAACGCCCATTTCCTTGGCGGTGTCGGTCACGATGAAGTTGACCGTCAGGTTGTCGCGGCTGACGGAACCGGTCTTGACCAGACCCCCGATGCGAAAAGTCCGGTTCTTGGGCGCCTCGCCGGCCGCCACCTGCGTCGGACTGAAGAAGAACACCAGATTGCTCTCGAACGCATTGAGCACGAGATAGGCTGCCAGACCCAGGGCAGCCAGCCCTCCGACGATCATGGCGGCACGCTTGTGACGTGGTTTCATTGGGAATCACCTTTTTCCGATTCAAATTGGGCGTGCAGGCTGCGCAGCACCTCGCGCCGTTTGGCGCGAACCTGTATCACTTCGATGACCACCGCCAAAGCGGTGAGCCCAAAGGCCGGCCACACGTACTGGGCATAGCCGCCCATGGCCAAAAACTCGTTCCAGTTATTCCACTGCATGTTTTACCCACTCCGTATGACGTTCCCGATCCAGGATGATGGCGCGCACACGTACCAGTGTCATCGTGATGGCGTACATCCAGAATGCCGCGGTCATCAGGCCCATGCCCCAAAGCATGGCAGGTGCAATGGACGCACCTTTCACGGTGACCGAAGCTCCCTGGTGCAAGGTATTCCACCAATACACCGAGCCGTAAATAATGGGAATGTTCACCGCGCCAACCAGCGCGAGCACGGCGCTGGCCTTGTCGGCGCGGCGCGGGTCGTCAATGGACGACTGCAGGGCGATGAACCCCAGGTACAGGAAAAGCAGAATCAGCGACGACGTAAGGCGCGCGTCCCAGACCCACCAGGTGCCCCACATGGGTTTTCCCCAGAGCGAACCCGTGGCCAGGGACAAAAACGCCAGTATCGCGCCAGTGGGGGCGAGCGCCGACGCCATCATGCCCGACAGCCGGGTGTTGAAAGCTAGACCAAAACCGGCCCAGCCGGCCATGACAAGGTACACAAACATGGACAGAGAGGCGGCCGGCACGTGCACGAAGATGATGCGATAGCCTTGTCCCTGCTGGGCATCGACGGGTGCCATGACGAGCCCGATCCACAACGCCACCGCCGCCAGCACCGTGGCCAGTACAGCAAACCATGGCCACATCCGGCCTGCCAGAAAATAAAAATTCTGCGGCGAGGAAAATTTGAACCAGTGAATCTTTTGAGTGTTCATTCCAGGGAAATCCTCAAGGCTGTTTTGGTCGCCAAAGGCGCGAAAAAGACCGATAGCACCAACAGCGCTGCCAGCAAGGAAAGGTGGCCACCGATACCCAGGCCAGCCGCATCCGCTTCCACGGCGCCTGCGCCGAATATCAGAACCGGAATATACAGGGGCAGGATCAACAAGGACAGCAATACCCCTGCGCCGCGTACGCCCAAAGTCAATGCTGCGCCGATGCTGCCAATCAAACTCAGGGTCGGTGTGCCCAACAGCAGGGTCAGCATCAATATTCCCAGCGAGCGGCTCTCCAGTCCAAACTGCAAACCCAGTACAGGCGCCATCAGCACCAGCGGCAGGCCGGACAACAGAAAATGCGTCAACGCCTTGGCCGCCACCAGCAGGCCCAGCGGTGTGCTTGAAAGTGCCATCTGCTCCAGTGAGCCGTCGGCATGATCCGTCGCAAACAGGCGTTGCAGAGACAGCATGGCCGCCAGCAGCGCACTGACCCACAGCACGCCCGGTGCCATGCGCAGCAGCAGCGCCGATTCAGGCCCCACACCCAGCGGGAACAGGCTGGCCACGACAACAAAAAATACCAGAGGTGTCAGTACCTCGCCCTTTTGCCGCAGGGCCACCGAGACTTCCCGGCGCAGCAGCGCAGCCATGACACCGAACAGGCCAAGCTTCTTCATGTGCGCAACTCCAGCATCTGCGGCGCCAGGGTTCCGATGTCCACCTGCTGGTGGCTGGTGATGACGGCCAGACCGCCCTTGCCCAGATGGCTGGCAATCAGATCGGCCAGCATGCGCACCCCTTTTTCATCCATCGCCACAAAGGGCTCATCCAGCACCCACAGCCGGGCCTGACTCAGCGCCAGCCGTGACAGGGCGACGCGCCTTTTTTGTCCTTGTGACAGGTGCTTTACCAGTTGCTCGCCGCGTCCGCGCACACCGAAATGCGCCAATACTTCCTGCAACTGGGTAGGCTCCGGTGCATTGCCGGCAAGGGCTGCCGTGAACACCAGGTTTTCATTGACCGTCATCGATTCCTGCAGGGAGTTCAAATGGCCCAGGTAACAAAGGTCCTGACGGTAAACATCGCTTTGCGAATGAATTGGCGTGTCGTTCCAGAGAATCTGACCCGAATCAATGGGCGCCAGACCGCACACCATGCGCAGCAGGCTGGTTTTTCCCACGCCATTGGCGCCCGCCACGTAGAGCCAGCGTCCGGCGTTCAGGACGCAATCAACGCCCTGAAAAAGTTGCCTTCCTCCCCGACTGCAGCCAAGCTTGGAAA
>JBAXFI010000057.1:0-15675 GCA_037139995.1 Comamonadaceae bacterium
GGCGCACCTTGTCCGACCAGTAGTCGTAATGCGCGATGCGGCGCAGCGAGCCCTCAATGCCGCCGAGCACCAGAGGCACATCCTTGAACGCCTCCCGGCAACGCTGGCTGTAAACGATGGCGGCACGATCCGGCCGCTTGCCGGCAACATCACCCGGCGTGTAGGCATCGTCGCTGCGGATCTTGCGATCTGCCGTGTAACGGTTGATCATGGAATCCATGTTGCCGGCCGTCACGCCCCAGAACAGATTGGGTTTTCCCAGCACCTTGAAGTGCTCAGCGCTCTGCCAGTCCGGTTGCGCAATGATGCCAACCCGAAAACCCTGCGCTTCGAGCATGCGGCCGATCACCGCCATGCCAAAGCTCGGATGGTCCACATAGGCGTCGCCCGTCACCAGAACAATGTCGCAACTGTCCCAACCCAGCAGTTCCATTTCGGCTCGGCTCATCGGCAGGAATTTGGCCGTGCCAAAGCGCGCAGCCCAGTACTTGCGATAGCTGTTCAGGGGCTTGGCGCTGCGCACAAAGGAGGAAACATCCAATAATTCGGTCATGCAAATAAGAAGTTGAAGCAGTTGGAGTGTACGGTTTTGCGCTATCGTTACCCTCTGTCAACGTCATCACCCCCACAAGTCAAATGTTTCACTTCTTGCCACCCCCCTTGCGCGGTCTGCTGGCCACGTCCTTACTGCTGCTCAACATCCTGTTCTGGGTGCCCTTGCTGCTGCTGCTGGCCATGGTGAAACTGCTGCTTCCGTTCCGATCCATTCGCCTGGCTGTGGACCCACTGCTGCTGCGCATTGCAGAGGCCTGGATTGCCGGCAACAGCGGCTGGATGGGCCTGACGCAACGCACGCTCTGGGATGTGCAGGGCATCGACAGTCTGAAGTACGACAGTTGGTATCTGGTGAACTGCAACCACCAGTCCTGGGTGGACATTCTGGTGCTGCAACACCTTTTCAACCGGCGCATTCCGTTGCTCAAGTTCTTTCTCAAGCAGCAACTGATCTGGGTACCGATCATGGGCCTGGCCTGGTGGGCATTGGAGTTTCCGTTCATGCGTCGCCACAGCGAGGAGTATCTGAAACAGCATCCCGAGATGCGCGGCAAGGACCAGGAAACAACTCGCAAGGCCTGTGAGAAATTTGCCCTGATACCGACCAGCGTCATGAATTTTCTGGAAGGCACGCGCTTCACGCCAGCCAAGCACCAGCGCCAGAAATCACCGTACCGGCATTTGCTCAAACCCAAGGCGGGTGGTCTGGCACTGGCCCTGAACGCCATGGGTGACAAGTTTCAGGCGATTCTGGACGTGACCATTGTCTACCCCGACGGCGCCCCTGATTTCTGGCAGTTCTTGCGCGGCAATCTGAAACGCGTGATCGTCCGCGTGCACACGATCGAGATACCGCAGCAACTGGTGCAATGCGATTACGCCGGCGACCCGGCAGCGCGCGAGGCATATCAAAAGTGGGTACAGCAGTTGTGGCTGGACAAGGATGCGCAGATCGAAACACTGAAGCAACTCGGATTGACAGGGACATAGCGTGGGATGGATGCAATTCGCCGGCATGCCGTGTGGATCAGGCCGGCGAGGCACTCAGCACCGCGGCTGTCCTCCGTCCTGCGGACTCCCCCTTTATGCCGCTGCGCTGAGCGCCCCGCCAACCTGATCTTTCAAGCGGTGTTGGAATTCGAATTACGCAAACCACCGACACAGGTTACCGAGGGTGCCGCAGTGCGTAACGCAGCGTGGACTTGGGGTTTTGCCAAATCAAGGAGGAGGCCGCAGGCCGGGGGACATTCGCGGAGTCATCCGCTGCGGCACCCTCAACCTACACTCGACACAATGAAGCACGGGCGTCACTTGCCGCCCAGCCCCATCGCCCGGGTAATCATCTCTTTCATGATCTCGTTGGTGCCGCCGTAGATACGCTGGACACGGGCGTCGGCGTAGGCCCGGGTGATCGGGTAGTCCCACATATAGCCGTAGCCGCCGAACAACTGCACGCATTCATCCATCACCTTGCACTGCAGGTCGGAGCACCAGTACTTGGCCATGCTGGCCGTCGCAGTATCCAGCGTATCCGCCAGCAGCAGTTCCAGGCATTTGTCGACAAAGACGCGAGCTATCTGCACCTCGGTCTGCAACTCTGCCAGTGTAAAGCGCGTGTTCTGGAAGGCGGCGATCGGTTGCCCAAAAACCTTGCGCTCCTTCACGTAGTCCACCGTCCAGTCAATCGCCGCCTGCGACGCTGCCACGGCACCGATGGCGATCTGCATACGCTCCCAGGGCAACTGCTCCATCAGGCAGATGAAGCCGCGGTTTTCGTGCGCTGCGCCGCCCAGCAAGTGGCTCGCCGGCACGCTGACGTTGTCGAAGAAAAGCTCCGATGTGTCCTGCGCCTTGAGCCCGAGCTTCTTCAGGCGCTTGCCCACCGAGAAGCCCGCCATGCCCCGCTCCACCAATAGCAGACTGGTCCCCTTGGCTCCCGCCGCCGGATTGGTCTTGGCGACCACAATCACGAGGTCCGCATGCCAGCCGTTGGTGATGAAGGTCTTGCTGCCATTGAGCAGGTAGCTGCCGTCGCGTTGCTGGATTGCGGTGGCCTTGATGCCCTGCAAATCGGAACCAGCGGCGGGCTCGCTCATGGCGATAGCGCCTATCAGTTCACCGCTGGCCAGGCGCGGCAAAAAGTTCTTCTTCTGCGCCTCGGTGCCGTAGTGCAGGATGTAGGGCGCCACGATCTCGTTGTGCAGCGAGTAGCCGATGCCCGAGAATCCGGCGCGCCCCAGTTCCTCCATCTGCGCCACCGAATACAGCTTGTCGGCACCAGCACCACCGTACTCCTCGGGCATGCTCATGCACAGGAATCCGTTCTCGCCGGCCTTGTTCCAGACTGCGCGCTCCACGTAACCCTGCTCTTCCCACTGGGCGTGGAAAGGCGCAATCTCTTTCTCGATGAAGCGGCGAAAGCTGTCGCGAAAGGCTTCGTGGTCGGGGCTGAAAAGTGTTCTCTGGATCATGGCTTCACCGATATCAAAAAAATGGGCTATTTATACAAAGCATTCGCTTGGCGAAAAGAATATACTGCATTCCGGGTTTTTGCAGCAGCTTTCCCCCCGATTTTGAACTGGAGTTCCCATGACCGAAGCATTTGTATTTGACGCCATCCGCACACCGCGCGGCAAAGGCAAGAAAGACGGCAGCCTGTATGAAGTCAAACCGGTCAACCTGCTCGCCGGGGTCCTCAGTGAGTTGCAGCGCCGCAATCAACTCGACACCTCGCGCGTCGACGATGTGGTGATGGGCGTCGTCTCGCCGGTCGGTGAACAGGGCTCGGTGATTGCCAAGGTGGCGGCACTGAAAGCCGGCTGGGACTTCACCTGCTCGGGCGTGCAGGTCAACCGCTTTTGCGCCTCCGGTCTGGAAGCCGTCAACCTGGCAGCGCAAAAGGTGCGCTCTGGCTGGGAAGATCTGGTGGTGGCCGGTGGCCTGGAGAGCATGAGCCGGGTGCCGATTGGCTCGGACGGTGGCGCCTGGGCGATGGACCCCGAGACCAATTCGCAGACCGCCTTTGTACCGCAGGGCATTGGTGCCGACCTGATTGCCACGCTGGAAGGTTTTTCACGCCAGGACGTCGATGCCTTCGCCCTGCAGAGCCAACTGCGCGCCGCCGATGCGCGTGCCAAAGGGTATTTTGACCATTCGCTGGTGGCGGTCAAGGACGCGCTAGGGCAGGTGATTCTGGGCGAAGACGAATTCATCAAACCGCAGACCACGATGGAAGGTCTGGCCACGCTGAAGCCCGCGTTTGACCAGATGGGCGGCATGGGCTTCGACCAGGTGGCACTCACGCGCTATCCGCAGGTCGAGCGCATCGAGCACGTGCACCATGCAGGCAACTCCAGCGGCATTGTCGATGGCGCGGCGGCGATCCTGATTGGCTCCGAGGCCGCTGGCAAGATCCATCACCTGACACCGCGAGCCCGCATTGTGTCTGCCGCACTCAGCGGTGCCGACCCGACCATCATGCTCACCGGCCCGATGCCGGCAGCGCGCAAGGCTTTGGCGAGGGCCGGCATGACGATAGACCAGATCGATCTGTTTGAAGTCAACGAGGCCTTTGCCGCCGTCGTCATGCGCTTCATGAAAGAAATGAAAGTGCCGCACGACAAAGTCAACGTCAACGGCGGCGCCATCGCCATGGGTCACCCACTGGGTGCCACCGGCGCCATGATCCTGAGCATTCTGATTGACGAGTTGCACCGGCGCAAGCTGCGCTACGGTCTGGCCACGCTGTGTGTCGGCGGCGGCATGGGCATTGCGACCATTGTTGAGAGAATCTGAGGCGTTCACGGTACGACACGCTAAAACGTCATCCCGGACTAGATCCGGGATCCATCTCTCAAGCAGCATCCATCACTTATTTCATCTACTGGATTCCGGGTCAAGCCCGGAATGACAATACACAAGCGCGGAATGAAAATACATCATGAAAACCATCAAATATCAACTGCAAGACGGCATTGCCACCATCACCTTCGACGAACCGAATTCGCCCGTCAACACCATGTGCCTGCAGTGGCAGCAGGACTTAAGCACACTGGTGGCCCAGGTGCTGCAGGACAAGGATGCCATCAAGGGCATCATCCTGGCGTCCGCAAAATCGACCTTCTTTGCCGGCGCTGACCTGAAGGGCGCGATGCGCCTGAAGGTCAGCGACGCCAGCGCGATCTTCACTGAGATCGAACTCGTCAAAAAGAACTTTCGCACGCTGGAGACGCTGGGCAAGCCAGTGGTAAGTTGCCTGAACGGTACCGCCCTGGGTGGTGGTTGGGAAGTGGCCTTGGTGGGTCACTATCGGATCGCCATCGATGATCGCAAGACGCAGTTTGGCCTGCCTGAAGTAACGCTCGGCCTGCTGCCCGGTGCCAGCGGCGTGACCAAGATGACACGCCACCTGGGACTGATGGGCGCACAGCCCTACCTGGTCGAAGGCAAGACCTTCTCGCCGCAGCAAGCCAAGGGTCTGGGACTGGTGCATGAACTGGTGGCACCGTCTGAAAATGCTGCGGCCGAGATGCAAAGCAAGGCGCTGGCCTGGATTGCCGCCAACCCAAGCGCCCAGCACCCCTGGGAGGCCAAAGATTACAAAGTACCGGGCGGCACGCCGTCCAGCCCCAAGGTCGCGATGATGCTGGTTGTCGCACCGGCCATGATCAAGAAGCAGACGCGTGGCCTGTATCCGGCACCCGAAGCCATCATGGCCTGCATGGTCGAAGGCTTGCAGGTCGACATCCCGACGGCGCTGCGCATCGAGAGCCGCCACCTGGCCAAGCTCATGACCGGCGCCAACGCCCGCGCCATGATCAACACCTTCTTCTTCAACCTGAACGCGATCAAGAGCGGTCAGTCACGCCCCGGCACGGCGCCACGCTACAAACCGGCCAAGGTCGGCCTGCTGGGTGCTGGCATGATGGGTGCGGGCATCGCCTTCAGCCAGGCCAGCAAGGGGATTGCCACCGTGCTCAAGGACGTGAGCCAGGAGAAGGCGGATCTTGGAAAGTCCTACAGCGCCAAGCTGACGCAGGCCCGCGTTGACAAAGGACGCATGAGCGCCGACGAGCAGCAAAAAATCCTCGCGCGCATCCATGCCACCGACCAGCTTCAGGACCTGAAGGACTGCGACCTGATCATTGAAGCGGTGTTCGAGAACCGCGAACTCAAGGCCAAGGTCACACGGGAGACCGAACCGCTGCTGGCTCCGGGAGGCTTTTTTGCATCCAACACCTCCACGCTGCCCATCAGTGGCCTGGCCGCAGCGAGCATTGCTCCAGAGAAATTCATCGGCATCCACTTCTTCAGTCCGGTTGACAAGATGAAACTGGTTGAAATCATTCGTGGCAAGAACACCAGCGATGAAACGGTGGCGCGCGCCTACGACTACGTGCAAGCCATCGGCAAGATGCCGATCGTCGTCAACGACTCGCGCGGCTTCTTTACCAGTCGTGTTTTTGGCACGTTTGTGATGGAGGGCGTGGCGATGCTGGGTGAAGGCATACCGGCAGCGGCGATAGAGAACGCCGGCCTGCAGTGCGGCATGCCGGTCGGTCCTTTGGCGGTGCTCGATGAAGTGGCTCTGAACCTGAGCCTGCACGTCATGGAGCAGACGCGCGCCGACTTTGAGGCTGAGGGCAAGACCTACCTCGCCAGCCCCGGTGAAGCCCTGGTTGTCGAGATGGTGCGAAAGCATCAGCGACCAGGTCGCGCGGGTGGCGGCGGCTTTTACGAATACCCGAAGGAAAAAGGGGCGAGAAAGTTCCTGTGGCCGCAGCTCAAGACCCTGTACGAAAAGGCGGACGCCCCCTGGGACATCACCGACATGAAGGACCGCATGCTGTATCGCCAGGCGGTGGAGAGCGCGCGCTGCCTGAGCGAAGGCGTGCTGACCAGCGTGCACGAGGCCAATATCGGTTCCATTTTTGGCATCGGTTTTCCGGCCTGGACGGGCGGCGTGATGCAATTCATCTATGGCATGGGTGTAGACACGTTTGTCCAGCGTGCCGATGAACTGGCGCAGCGCTTTGGCGCCGGTTTTGTGCTGACAGACGAAGTCAAGGCGGCCATCCGGCGCTTTGAGCCGGTCTACTGACATCTTGAAACGCAAAGTCACGTTGCGCGAGCCCCAGCCCGGTGACATGGGCTGGGTGGTGCAGCAGCACGGCGAAATCTATGCCCGGGAATACGGCTGGAACGCTGAATTTGAAGCGATGGTGGCCGACATCGTGGCGCGCTACCTGCGCCGCCGACAGCCGCTTTGGGAGCGCTGCTGGATTGCCGAACTCGACGGCGAGCGCGTCGGCTCGGTCTTCGTGGTGCGCAAGTCCAAGACGGTGGCGCAGTTGCGCATGCTGATCCTGACGCCGGCGGCGCGCGGCCTGGGACTTGGGACGCGTCTGACCGACGAGTGCCTGGCCTTTGCGCGCAGCAAAGGCTACCGCAAGATCGTGCTGTGGACCAACAGTTGCCTGGACGCGGCGCGTCACATTTATGCGAGCAAAGGCTTTCAGAGGGTCAAGAGCGCGCCCTACCACGGCTTCGGGCACGACCTGGTGGGCGAGACCTGGGAATTGAAACTCTGAGGATGACGACCCGGCTCCCCGCCGATGCAGCCCAGCCATAATCAGCGCATGACCGAGAAACTCCCTGCTGCGGCGAACGCGCCCACGCCTGAGGCACATCCGCAGCCGCGCTCACCGACCGATCTGTTCTGGTCATTCACCTGGCTGGCACTGCAGGGTTTCGGTGGCGTGCTCGCCATCGTGCAGCGCGAGATGGTAGAAAAAAAACAGTGGCTGACGCGCGAAGAATTCATTGAAGACTGGGCCGTGGCACAAATCCTGCCGGGACCCAACGTCGTCAATCTTTCGCTGATGATTGGCGACCGCTACTTTGGTCTGCGCGGTGCCCTGATGGCACTGGCCGGCATGCTGACTTTTCCTCTGATGATCGTCCTGGCGCTGGCCGCTGTCTTTACCGGCATGGCTGATTCACCCGCCGTGGCCGGGGCACTGCGCGGCATGGGCGCCGTCGCTGGCGGCCTGATCGCCGCCACCGGGCTGAAACTGATCACTGCGCTACAGACCAATGTCATGGGACGCCTGGCTTGTGGCGTTCTGGCGACCGTCACTTTTGTCGCCATTGCGCTGTTTCACGTCACACTGGCCTGGGTCCTGCTGAGCATTGGCGGACTGGCCTGCATCTGGGCCTACCGGCAACTCGGTCAGGCAAGCAGGCCGGGAGCCGCGCCATGATCATCACTCTCTCCAACGCCGACTGGTTGGCCCTGCTGACCCATTTCCTGTCGCTCTCGCTGCTGGCGGTGGGCGGTGCGATCACGACCGCACCAGACATGCACCGCTTTCTGGTGACGCAGCAGCACTGGTTGAGCGACAGCCAGTTCACATCTTCCATCGCTCTGGCGCAGTCGGCGCCTGGTCCCAACGTGTTGTTCATCGCGCTGTTCGGCTGGAATGTTGGCATGAACGCTGGCGGTGGCGTGGCGGCTGGCTTGGCTGCCTGGCCCTACGCTGCGCTAGGTGTGCTGCTGGCCATGATAGGCATCCTGCTGCCCAGCACCACCTTGACCTTTGCGGCCGCGCGCTGGGGCCACCAGAACCGCGAACTGCGCGCCGTGCGCGCCTTCAAGCAGGGCATGGCACCGATCGTGATTGCGCTGCTGATTGCCACCGGCTGGATTCTGGCCGCCAACAACGGCAATGCGGTGAAGAGCTGGCCTTTGTGGCTGCTTACCGCCGTCACCGCCCTGCTGGTCTGGCGCACCCGGATTCACATGCTGTGGCTGCTGGGAGCCGGTGGGTTGCTGGGCTGGTTTGGCCTGGTTTAGCCGACCAACGGTAAGTCGTAGAAGTTTCGAATGACATCCCACGCCGCTTGCGGCTCGTCAACATAGCTGAACAATTCCAGGTCCTGCACCGATATCACACCCTCTTCGATCATCACGTCGGGGTTGAACAGGCGATGCCAGTACTCCGAGCCAAATAGCACAATCGGTACCGGTTTGGCCTTGCGCGTCTGCACCAGGGTAATGACCTCAAACAGTTCGTCCAGCGTGCCAAAACCACCGGGAAAGGCCACCAATGCCTTGGCGCGCATCATGAAATGCATCTTGCGCAGCGCAAAGTAGTGAAATTTGAAGCTCAAACTCGGCGTGATATAGGGATTGGGACGCTGCTCGTGCGGCAGCGCGATGTTCAGACCGACCGTCAGGGCATCCATCTCGTGCGCACCGCGATTGGCCGCTTCCATGATGCCGGGGCCACCGCCCGTGGCGATGAACAACTGCTCGGCGCTCGGCAGCTTTGCGCTGTGCGTCGCCACCATCCGAGCAAAGAGCCTCGCCTGATCGTAGTATTTGGCATTGCGCTGTTTGCGCTGCGCCAAGGCCAATGCGTCCGGATCACCACTGAGCTGCGCCTCCTGCATGCAGCTTTGTGCTTCGTCTGGTGAGACAAAGCGCGCGCTGCCAAAAACGACAACCGTGTTGGCTATGCCTTGCACCATCTGGGCCAGATCTGGCTTGAGCATTTCCAGCTGAAACCGGATGCCCCGCGTCTCACGACGTAACAAAAATTCCGGATCAGCAAAGGCGTGACGGTAGGCATCGGCACGAAGAGGCTCGCCGTTGGCAGCATGATTCTGCAGTTCAGCCCAGGCATCAGCCAGGCGACTTTCATCCAGGTTTTCGGTTTGATCCATGGGCCGTCGGCGTTCAACGTGGCTCGGACAACTGGCCCTGAGCTGCCGCATTGGGAGCAAGCGGCACCGAAGTCGGCTGCGGCAAGGCGCTGTCCAGAACCTCCCGCACGGACGCCACAAAGTACTCGGTTTCACCGAAGCACGATGACGGAATGAAGCGGTGCTGCGCGTAATTGAGTACCACCCGCTTGCCGGCCAGCACGTTTATTCTCTGCGCCACGGCATCGTCCCGCACGGTGAACTCAAATTTTTCAGGAATGGCACCGGGCATGGTCACCATGGCGATTTCACCCTCCCAGGTCTTGCACAGCCAGCCCTTTTTGGAGAGCTTTTGCACATAGCCGGCGCGCTCACCCTGCGAGTAGCTCCAGTTCAGGGTAAGCCAGAGCCAGCCACCGGCGAGCAACAGCAGCACGATGAGAGCGACCAGAAGAAGGCGCAGAATTTTCGATTTCATGACAGGTTTGACTTGATGTTGAAGAGATTTGGCAGAAGGAATCAGCTGCGCTGTCGCACGGCTTCATAAAGGCAGACGCCACTGGCAACCGAGACGTTCAGACTCTCGACCGCACCGCGCATCGGAATGCTGACCAGTTCGTCGCAGGTCTTGGCCGTGAGCGCGCGCATGCCGTCGCCCTCCGCCCCCAGCACCAGCGCCACCGGGCCCCGCAAGTCTGCCTGGTACAGTGTCCTGGGCGCCAGATCGCTGGTACCGATGATCCGGATATTGCGTTCCTTGAGTTCGTTCAGGGTCCGCGCCAGATTGGTCACCATGAAGTAAGGCACGGTCTCGGCCGCGCCGCTGGCGACCTTGGCCACCGTGGCGTTGATGCCGGCGGCGTGGTCTTTCGGTGCGATCACTGCGTGCACACCAGCGCCGTCAGCGACGCGCAGGCAGGCGCCCAGGTTGTGCGGGTCGGTCACGCCGTCGAGCACCAGAATCAGCGGTGCCACGCGCTCAGCCAGGGGCAGCAGCGCCTGCACCGCTTCGAGTTGTTCCAGCAATTCGTCCAGCGACTTCACTTGCGCCAACTCTTGCACGCGCGCCGCCACGCCCTGGTGGCCATGACCGCCGCAGAGCTTGGACAGCCGCAGTCCATCGGCCTCGATCAGTCGCACGCCCGCTTCATTGACCTTGTCGAGAAACTGGCGCATCCGGGCGTCACGCCGGGTCGGCTCAAAATAGATTTCAACGATGGATTTGGGGGCGGTCTTGAGACGCACACCGACGGCATGAAAGCCAAACAGGACTTTGGGGGAAGACATCGGTTGATTATCGCGGGTTGTCTGGCACACGCCTTTGTCATGGCGGCCCCGCCAGTCATTACGGCCCCGTTTGTGCTTGTCATTGCGGACCCGATCCGCAATCCAGTGAATGCACGGCACTGGATCCCGGATCCCCCGGACTTGATCCGGGGACGGGATGACGGCTGTGTCAGGCCGCCACCACCCGCCCCGCCTCAATGGTAATCCGCCGGTCACAGCGCTCGGCAATCGCGCTGTCGTGTGTCACCAGCACCAGGGTTGTGCCCTGCTCGCGGTTCAGGTCGAACATCAGTTCCATCACTTTTTCACCGGTGGCAAAGTCCAGGCTGCCGGTCGGCTCGTCAGCCAGCAGCACGGCCGGTTTGACAACGAAGGCGCGCGCCAGGGCCACGCGCTGCTGCTCGCCACCGCTAAGTACCTTGGGATAGTGACCCAGGCGCTCTGAGAGTCCAACTCGACCCAGCATGTCGGTGGCAACTTTGCGCGCGTCGCGTCGGTCCGCCAACTCGAGCGGCAGCATGACGTTTTCCAGTGCCGTCAGATTGGCCAGCAACTGAAAGCTCTGGAACACAAAGCCAACTTTTTGCGCCCGCAGGGCGGCGCGATCATCCTCGCTGATGGCAAACAGGTCCTGGCCCGCCAGCCGCACCGAGCCAAGCGTGGGGGTATCGAGTCCGGCAATGATGGACAGCAGCGTGCTCTTGCCGGAACCGGAGGCCCCGACAATGGCGACGGTCTCGCGCGCATTCAGGGCAAAATCGATATCGCGCAGAATGTCGAGTGTGCCGGTCGAGTCTGTCACCGACTTGAAAACGTGCTCGACAGAAATAATTGATTCAGACATGGGACTTTCTTTGTATCGACGACACTTTATCGCGACTTCTTTACTTGCATCTGTTGGTGGGCTAACACAAGCAGCCGCGCCAGGCGGTCGGACCCTTCTGGTGCTGGGGGACTCGCTCAGCGCCGAGTATGGCCTGAAACGCGGCAGCGGCTGGGTTGCCTTGCTCGAACAGCGCCTGAGCAAGCAAAAGATTGCTGCCACTGTCGTCAACGCGAGCATCAGCGGCGACACCAGTTCCGGCGGACGTTCGCGACTTTCCGCTCTGCTGGCGCAGCACCGACCCAGCCACCTGATCATTGAACTCGGCGGCAACGACGCCCTGCGTGGCCTGCCGCTCGAAATGACCCGGGACAATCTGAACCAGATGACGCACGCCGCGCAAACGGCCGGTGCCCGGGTGCTGGTGCTGGGCACGCAGATGCCGCCCAACTACGGCCGCGATTACGGCGAACGTTTTACAGCCATGTTTGCAGAGGTGGCCAAAGCCAACAAAGCGGCTCTGGTGCCTTTTCTGCTCAAAGGCGTTGCTGACACAAGCGACAGCCTGCGCCTGTTTCAGCCGGATCGGATTCATCCAACTGCCGAAGCGCACCCGCAGATGCTGGACAACGTCTGGCCGGAACTGCAGAAGTTGCTGAAATGAGCCTGGTCACACTGAGCGCAAGCGAACTGTTGGGCCGTTTGGCCGAGTTTGACAGCATCATTGACGCCCGCAGTGAAGATGAGTTTGCGCTGGACCACCTGCCCGGTGCCGTCAACTGGCCGACACTGAACAACGAGGAGCGACGTGTCATCGGGACCATGTATGTGCAGGTCAATCCGTTCGAGGCCAGAAAGCGTGGCGCGGCCATGGCAGCACGCAATATCGCAGCCCACATCGAACGCGAACTGATCGACATGCCGAAAGACTGGAAGCCGCTGGCCTACTGCTGGCGCGGTGGCCAGCGCAGCGGCGCGCTGTCACTGATCCTGGCGCAGATCGGCTTTCGGGTCACGTTGCTGGAGGGTGGCTACAAGGCTTTCAGGGCTGCTGTCGTGCAGGACATCGGGCTTTGGGTGAACCGGTTTGACTGGCGGGTCGTCTGTGGCACCACGGGTTCCGGCAAGACGCGACTGCTGCAGTCCCTGGCAGCACAAGGGGCCCAGGTGATGGACCTGGAGGCGCTGGCCAGTCACCGCAGCTCTGTGCTCGGCGCCATTCCTGGACTGGCGCAGCCAACGCAGAAGCGGTTCGACAACCTGATCTGGCAGGCGTTGCGCCAGTTTGACCCGGCGCGGCCCGTGTTCATCGAGAGCGAAAGCAAGAAAGTCGGCAACGTAGCGCTACCGGGATCGTTGGTCCAAGCCATGCACGCGGCACCCTGTCTGAACCTGGTACTGCCCGACAGCGAGCGCGTGGCACTGCTGCTGGAAGACTATGACTTTTTTGTGCGCGACGTCGAGAGCTTCTGTGAACGGTTGCAGGTGTTGGCGACCTTTCTGGGTAAGGCTCTGGTCGACGGCTGGCAGGCGTCGGTGCGCAGCGGCGACATTGCGCCAGTGGTGCAGGACCTGCTCACCCGGCACTATGATCCGGGCTACCTGCAATCGATGCGGCGCAACTTCCGGCATTTTGAGGACGCCAGAATCATTGAACCCACCGATCACTCACCCCGCGCCATGGCAGTGCTGGCGCAACAACTGATAGGGCAGACAACATGAAAACAGCAGCTTCCATCGTCGGCGCCGTGCTACTGGCGCTGGTCGCCTACTTGAGCCTGTGGCCGGTGCCCATTGAGCCGCTCAGCTGGAATGCGCCCGCAGCGCCAGGCTACAGCGGCCCACACACACCGAATCGTCTGTTGGCCAACCTGAAAATGATTTCGCTCGGCACTGAAGAAGGCCCGGAGCACATTGTGCTGGCCAGGGACGGCAAGCTCTACACGACGGTGGCCAGTGGCAACATCCTGCGCATGAATCCCGATGGCAGCGGCCAGGAAGTGTTTGCCAATACAGGGGGGCGTGTCTTGGGCTTTGATTTTGATGCGAGCGGCAACCTGATAGCAGCGGACGCGGTCAAGGGATTGCTGGCCATCAGTCCAGACAAGAAAGTCAGCGTGCTCGCCGACAAGGTGGACGGCGAAGCCATTCTTTATGCCGATGCCGTCATCGTTGCCAGCAACGGCAAAATGTACGTGAGCGACGCTTCGGCCCGCTTTGCACCCGCCAAATGGGGCGGCACTTTTGAGGCCAGCATCCTCGACATTCTGGAGCAGTCATCGACCGGCCGGATTCTGGAATACGATCCCGCAAGCAAAGTGACGCGGGTCGTGGCGAAAGGCTTCAGTTTTGCCAACGGCGTGGCGCTGAGTCAAGACGAAAAGACGCTGTTCGTCAACGAGACCGGCAAATACCGCGTCTGGAAGATTTCAACACAGGCCAGCAAGCTGGATGTCTCGCAGCCCGGCAAGGAAGCCAGCGTGCTGTTCGACAATTTGCCGGGCTATCCCGACAACCTGATGCGTGGCACGGACGGCAAGATCTGGCTTGGCTTTGCCAAACCGCGTAATCCGACCATCGACAAACTGGCCAACCTGCCCTTCATGCGCAAGCTCACCTTGCGGCTACCGCGTTCGATGTGGCCTATTCCCAAAGCCTATGGCCATGTGATGGCCTTCACCGAAGACGGCAAGGTGCTGGCGGACTTGCAGGACCCGAGCGGTTCCTACCCCGAGACGACCGCGGTGACGGAAACAAAAGACAGACTCTATGTCCAGAGCCTGCACGCCAAGGGTCTGGGCTGGATGTCGAAGTAAGGGTCAGAGTGCTGCCGGCGGCGTCTCGGACCCGCCAGCTTCGGGTGTGTCTGCACCGGCCTCATGACCTGAATCATCGGGCGCACCCTCGCCGACCTTGCGCTCGGCCTTGTGCTTGAGTTTTTCCTCTTTCTTCTTCTTCTTCGCCAGTTCTTTCTGACGCTTTTCGTATCCGTAGTTGGGTGTAGCCAAGATATGCTTTCAAGTTATTGGAGACACTTTACCATTTCACACCGCAGCGCCGGCGCCGACCAGGCCTTTGCGGCCTCAGGCCAGCGCTGACTCCAGCGCTTGCAGCAGGTCGGCCTGCAGATCAGCCACCGCTTCCAGACCAATCGAAAACCGCACCAAAGTGCCTTGCTGCAAGTGAGCCGGCCAGCCACTGCGCATGGACGCCAGGTCGTAGGGTACGACCAGACTCATCGGGCCGCCCCAGCTGTAGCCCAGCTTGAACAGCTTGAGGGCATTGCAAAATGCATCGACCTGAGCCTGACTGCGCTGCGCTGGAAAAATCACGCTGAAGAGTCCTGCCGCACCACCGAGGCCCTGCTTGCACAGCGCACGCCAATGCGCGTGGCCGGGCGAGTCGGCCAGCGCCGGGTGCAATACCTGCGCAAATTCAGCTCGCGTCTGGCACCACTGTGCCAAGGCACGCGTTGCCTCGTCGTGGGCGCGGTAACGCAAAGCCATGCTGGGCAAGGCGCGCAACACGGCTTCCGCATCATTCGCGCCAACGCCCGAGCCTAGCCGCATGTGCGTGAGCTTGAGTTTCATGTGCAGCGATGCGTCGCGCGTGATGACACTGCCCATCAGCACATCACCGCCACCGCTGGGGTATTTGGTCAGCGCATGCACCGAGATGTCGACGCCCAGGGACTCTTTGCCACCAGGCTGCAAATCAAAGGGAGCGAAGGCCAGTCCGGCGCCCCAGGTATTGTCCAGTGCGCACCAGACTCCGCGTTCCTTGCAGACACGCACCAATTGGCACAAATCAGGAAACTCCAGCGTCACCGAGCCGGCTGCTTCAAGCCAGACGAGGCGTGTTTGCGGACTGATCTTGGCTGCCAGATCCTGCGCGTCCATCGGGTCGTAATAGCGATGGCTGATGCCCCAGGCGACGAGTTCGCCCTGCGCCAGGACCTTGTTCGGGCCATAGGCGTTGTCCGGAATCAGCACCTCATCGCCGCTGCGCAGAAGCGACAGCGCAACGTTGGCAATGGCTGCGAGTCCGCTGGGCAGCAGCAGGCATTGCAGTCCGCCTTCTAACGTGCAAAGGCGCTCTTCCAGCGTGTAGGTAGTGGGTGTGCCGTGCAGGCCGTAGGTGTAGGCGCTCTTGTCTTTCCAGTCAAAGTTGCGCATCGCCGCAACATGGGGAAAGATCACCGTCGATGCCTTGAAAACGCCCGGCTGCGGCGCGGCGAACCCTTCAGGCGGGCAATAGGGATGATGTATCAGTGTGGTGTTGAGCTCGGTCATGGTGCCTTGCGC
>JBAXFI010000058.1:0-15155 GCA_037139995.1 Comamonadaceae bacterium
TGGCTTGCGCCACCTGTTTTTGAAGGCGACGAGGCAAAGACGCGCCAGGCGGGTTTGATCAACATGATCGGCCTGACCTGTATAGCGTTTGTTTTAATCGTCATGCTGGGTTCCTTGTTCGACAGCAGTACCCCAACAAGCACTTTGATCATCGACCTTCTGGGCTGCGCGGCAATTCTGCAGTTCATGTATTGGCTGCGTAGCGGTCGGGTGACCGAGGTGGGGGTCGGCATTGTTGTCTTCGGGCTTGCCTATGTCACCGCTGTTACCGCTAGCATAGGAACCATTCGCACACCAACGGCAGCCATCTTCGTATTTTGGGTGCTATTGACAGGACTGCTCTTTGAACTGCGCGGCATTCTGATCGGCACGGCTGCCGCCTCCCTGGCGGTTTGGGGGCTGATCCTGGCAGAGAATGCCGGCTGGCTGCACCAACCCAATTACGGTGTTGGCGTCACGCAATGGATCACATTTACAGCCCTGTTCGGATTCACTAGCGGTCTCACCTATTACATCATCCAGGGCAACGAGAGAGCGTTATCAAACGCCAAGCGGGAAATCGAGCAGCGCAAGCAAGTCGATGCGGCCCTGCTTGACAGCGAACAACGCTACCGCACTCTTGTGGAGTGGACGCCCGATCCACTATTTGTTCACCGTGACGGTAAATTCATATACACCAACCCCGCTACTTTAAGAATGTTTGGGGCGGACTCTCCTGACAAACTGGTCGGCGCAGCGATTCTGGATCGAATTCACCCGGACTTTCACCAAATCGTATTGGAACGGCTGAAGCATTTTCTTGCGCATGGCGGCAGCGCTCCGTTGATTGTGCAGAGGATGCTCAAGTTGGATGGAACCGCAATCGACGTAGAAGGCCAAGGCACGATTATTTCCTACGACGGTGAACCTGCCGTCCAGGTAGTGATGCACGACATCACCGAGCGCAAACGCATCGAAGCAGCTTTGAAAGGCAGTGAGCAACGGTATCGCACCCTGGTGGAATGGACAATGGAAGCGATCGTCGTACATCGCGAAGGCAAACTCCTGTATGCCAATCCCGCGGCAGTGAGTTTGTTTGGAGCGGGCGCCGCCCGTGATCTGATTGGCATATCGATACACGACTTGACTCATCCGGAACATCGTGATTTGGTTTGGCGCCGGCTAATGAATTACGGCGACGATGGCCCAGATTCCCCGATGATGGAACAGAAGTTAGCGAGGTTGGATGGGGCAACCATTTACGTTGAAGTAAAGGGGACCTCCATTTCCTTCGATGGGATACCTGCCCGTCTGGCTTCTTTGCGCGACATCACAGAACGTAAGGTCATTGAGGCCGCCATCGAAGCTACTCGTTTGAAGGCCGAGGAGCTGAGTCGGGCCAAGTCGCGTTTCTTGACCTCTGCAAGCCATGACTTGCGCCAGCCGGCTCATGCGCTGGGAATGTTTGTCGCGCGAATGGCTGAGTTGCCGCATGACGCGCAAACCAGACACTTGGTATCGTCGATGGACGCGTCGGTTCGCGCTTTGCAAGACATGCTCGATGGATTCTTTGACATCTCCAAGCTCGACTCCGATCAGACGCAAGTCAGCATAGCTGCATTCTCGGTTCAAAGTAAATTTGAGCAATTGCGCAATAGTTTTGGCCCTGCTGCAAGCGACAAGGGCTTGCGCCTTCGGTTTCGACCCTCAGATCATTGGGTCGAAAGTGACCCCACTCTGCTGCATCGAATCCTGCTCAATCTAGTCAGCAACGCCGTGCGGTACACCCAGCAAGGCACGATCCTTGTCGCCTGTCGAACTACGAACGATGGCACTCGACTTCGCATTGAGGTGCGCGACAGCGGGGTTGGTATCCCCGCGCGTCACCATGAGGACATCTTCCAGGAGTTCTTTCAGGTAGACAATCCCGAGCGTGACCGCAGCAAAGGTCTGGGCGTCGGCTTGAGCATTGTTGACCGGGCCTGTCGGTTGCTAAATCATCCCCTATCGATGCGTTCGGCTCCAGGGGCTGGGACTTGCATCACCGTCACAGTTCCCCTTGCGTCAGCGCTACCTGGCCCGGCACAGTTAGACTCGAACGAATTGGTGGCACAAACGAGCTTCGACGGTTTGCGCGTATTGTTGATCGAAGACGACGCACTGGGCAGAGAGGGCCTTGCGAGTTTGCTGGCTTCGTGGGGTTGTAGAGTGATGACGGCTGACGGAGCACAGGCGGCGTGTGATCAGTGTCAGCAGGATCATGCGCCCGACATCGTCATCAGTGACTTTCGACTGGGTGGCGGGATAAACGGCATTGAGGCGATTAATTCGTTGAACGCAGTTGTAGGACGACCCGTTGCCGCCTGCCTGATCAGTGGGGACACGGATGTGAATGTAAGAGAACAAGCAAAAGTTGCAGGACTCACTCTTTTGCAGAAGCCTGTGCGGCCCGCCAAGCTGAGAAGTCTGATCCAACACCTGGTTCAGAACAGGCCGACACTCTGATTCGGGGACGACAGAAATAGTGCTGGAAACAGTCTGGAACTCGGTGAGTGCGGTTGGCACTGCATGATCGCTGGCGTATGTACGACGAGTATCAAATTGAAAACCCGAGCCGCCGTGAAGCGCAAAGCGTGCCGGAACCAAATTCCTGGATCGACATGAAATGAAGAAGTTCCCCGAGCATCCTGCCAACCCGGAGCGAATCTGTTGGGGTTGTGATCTGTACTGTGCTGCGGATTCAATGAAGTGCGGCAATGGATCCGACCGTACGCAGCACCCGTTTGAACTTTTTGGAGAAGACTGGCGCGATTGGGGGCACGATTTTGTCACTGAGACGAAAGCCCCGGCCGAGGTTGCCGACAAGAAAGTGCTATGACCCTCCGTAAGGGCGATAGCGGCGTCAAGAAAGGTCACACACTTTGCGTCCAGGCGTCGGGTGGTATGGAATGTTTTTTCTCTTGATAGCCGTTGTAACGATTTTGGGCTTGCAATCTTCCCGCGTTGGCATATAGTGATCCGTAACGGCAATTCAATTCGGCTCAAATGATTTGGACAGGATTGCTTGAGAAAGGTGGTACGTATAGACAAAGATCAAACCAACCTCACCCAACAGCCGGTGCTACTTCGCTGGCCTACGTTGCGGTAACGTGACGACCCAAGCCACAGTTATGTGGCAAATATGCAGACCCTGCGAATTCGCGGGGTTTTGCGTTTCTGGGGTTGCAATTTCAAACTTCGTCATCTCGCTGCCGCCATGCCGGGTCGGATGCATTGCTACAGTTGCAGCAGCAGATCGTGTCAGAAGTTTTCCATCGCTCGCACAATCCGAAGAACTATTTCGTTTCTGAAATCAGAACGAAACGCGGGACAGAACCATCTGGCGTCGCAATCATGTCCTGGAACTCGGAAATCGGACGCATCCAGACAACATCCTGCTTGTCTCCCTGCTGCGGTTTGTAGAGAACGCCAGGCTTCAATGTTGCCTCAATCAGGCAGGTGCCAACGACCTTGTACAGGCCGCCTTTGTAGTGCCTGAGGCGCGTTCCAGGCTTGATTTGACTTACGGCGGGGGCGACAAAGGGCAGCGGCGGCCGACGGTCGCGATCAGTTCTGGAGTCTTGATCCATCGTTGGTAGGCAGACATAGAAGTTCCGCCTCCAATGCGGTCAACCATCCGGTCGGCGTCCGCCATTCATCTCTTGAATTCAACCGGATCGCGGTCTAGAATAACCAGAAGAATCCACGGATTTTGTCTGATTCCTTGTCCTTGTGCAGAATCCCAAGAGAATCGTAGAGCCAAAAAACTACCGGGCCTCTTCAGGAGAAGTCGATGTCCAGTTTATCGAGAAGCGTTCAGACCAATCCTCAGGCTTTACCGTACACAGTAATTTAGTCCGCTCAAGATGTCTGAGTACCTTCTCCCAACCCTTATAAAAGTCCTTGTTCCGGCTATCGGCATCGGGCTGATCACACTCGTCGCGAAGAAGAAAAAACTGTCGTTCTCGGACGACCTCGGTTTTGCCATTCCCGTTATTTCCGCTACGACTCTATTCCTTGTTCTATGGCTCGCGCTGATTGCAGTCGAAGAGGTGCTACAGCAATCTGCGCCGAAAGCCTGGAAGGATTACCCCAGTGGAATCATCGCACTGAGAATACTTGCGATTGGCTTCCTTGGCCCCATCGCGGAAGAACTGGTTTTTCGCGGCTTACTGATGTCAGTTCTCAGGCGCACACGAATTGGAGTGTACGGCGCCGTGTTTGTGACTGCAGCACTCTGGTCCATGGTCCACATACAGCACGACCTGGCAATACTGGCGCTGATCCTTATTGATGGAATAGTTCTAGGATTGGCGCGCCACTTTACTCGATCAGACTACGTCCCAATAGTCATGCACATCTCCGGAAACTTATTCTCAATATCGCAATCTCTGCACAGTGTGGCGTGATCTGCCAGCTCCGAAGTGCGGGTCACTGACTATCCAATGGCCATTGCTTGGCTTGAATATGTTTCGTGAGAGTCAGCTTGTTAACGATTGGGCCACGCCTGTCAAAGGCTGCACCGGGCGGCACGCCTGCTGCAGTGCTGAAGCGTTTGAATGCCGAGATCCAAGCAGTGCTCAGCCATCTTCCCAAGCGTGAGCGTTTGAGCGCATCCGAGTGCTTGCCTTTGAAAACCAGCGTGGCTGAATTCAACCGCAACGTGGCACAAGAGTTTGAGGCCATGGGCCACATCGTCAAAGCCGCACGCATTGTGGGCGAATCATGATTTGATGGGACTAGTAAAAATGGCAAAGTTCCATCAATAAGGGATTGAACACGGGACATCACTGTGACAGGGGTATATTCTGTCTGTCCTGCTACTGCATAAGTCAAAAAAATAGGAGCCTGATGTGAGCCGATTAGAAAAGCTACTGCAGCAGCAAAAAGAAATTGTTGCAGCCATTGAGGTTGAAATTGCCAAGGAGCGCGAAGCTGCATCCAAAGGACATGCGGATGCCCAGTTCGAACTCGGTTTGATTTACGAGCAAGGGCGGGGTTTGGCGCAAGACTACGGCGAGGCAGCGCGCTGCTACAAACAGGCCGCAGAGCAGGGTATTGATGAAGCGCAGTTTCGTCTGGGCTGGCTGTTTGAAAAGGGACTGGGTGTGACCGAGGACTTTGTTCAGGCGCTGGCTTGGTACCAATTGTCTGCAGCACAGGGCCGCGCGTCAGCACAATGCGCCGTGGGGAGAATGTATGAAAACGGCCGTGGCACAAAGCAAGACTTTACCGAGGCTATGCGCTGTTACAAACTGGCCGCAGCCCAAAAACACACTGAGGCTTACTACCGACTGGGCAGCGTGTTTGAAAATCACCATGGTGTGGAGCAGGATTACTTTGTAGCAGTGGATTGGTACAAGTTGGCTGCGGCAGCAGGGCACACTTTGGCGCATTGCAACTTGGGTCGTATTTATGCGGATGGCCTGGGTGTCAAACGTGACTTCGGCCAGGCGATGCGTTGGTACAGTGAACCCGCTGCCAAGGGCAATGCACTGGCGCAACTCAGCTTGGGTGTGATGTACGAGCATGGCGACGGCGTGCCTGAGGATAATTTAGAGGCGCTGCGCTGGTACAAACTGGCTGCCGACCAGGGATTTTCCAGCGCTCAGTTCAAGATGGGATTTATGTACAACAGCGGCAAAGGCGTTATGTGCAATTACCCAGAGGCCATGCGCTGGTTGAAAATGGCGGCCGAACAAGATGATGCCACGGCGCTGTGTCATATCGGTTTCATGTATGAACACGGTCATGGCGTAGAGCAAGACGACGCGCGGGCTTTGCTTTACTACAACAAGGCTGCTAGGCGTGGTGATGTTTATGCTATGAAGAACAAAGAGATCATAGAAGCCCGGATGTCCGCTCTTGCACAATGACAGCCCGGCGCGCGGGCAAGAAGAATCGCGGTAACAGTGCCGTTTCCCATGTTCACGATCTGCATACAAAGCAACCTGAACCCAATAGAGTTTTCATGCACCATCCTGTGAAATCATCCTGGCTCCACAGTCCTCCCCTCGCGAGTTGCTGTCTGTGGGGGAGTAGTGCCGCGCAGGTATAAGACGCGTTGCAGCCGGCGAGTTTCCCGGACTGCGGGCACTCAAGGTTTGCCGTCATGCCTCATGGAACCGAATTGCATTGCGCCCGGCGTCCTTGGCCCGGTACAACGCCGCATCAACCTGTTGAAGGACATCTGTCATGCTGGCCTCACTGCTCTTGAAAACGGCCACCCCCATACTGGCAGAGCAGTGATGTTCGATGGTGACATTTGTCGCATCGCCCTGCGTGACGTTCAGCAGGTAGGGTTCCGACAAGTTGATGCGAATCTTCTCAGCAACCTCGCTGGTCTGCGAAGTGGCAACGGCCTTGTCGGCATCGAGTACGCCCAATATGACAGCGAACTCATTGTTGGAACGACCCAGGCCCTGACCGGCATTTCGACGCCGGCCGCTGTCAGTGGTCTGTCATCTGTCACGGCGATCCATGCCGGTGTCAGTTTCGGCGTGGCACTGAAGAGTGATGGCACGGTCTGGGCCTGGGGCGAGAACGCGTCAGGACAATTGGGCAACGGCACTAGCAGCAACAGTTCGACCCCGGTGCGAAGTCAGGGCGGTGGGCTTTAGAGGGCGTTTCCTTTATGCGGTGGGTGCGGGCGCGAAAGTGGCCCAGCTCACCGATTCTCGGCGTCGGGTATCGAGCAGGCCGTTTCGGAAGTCGAATGTCGCCTGAGTGTCTTCTAACGCCAGCCACTTCTCTTTGAAGCAGACCGCCAAAACTGAGCGTCAGGTATGGAGAAAATCCTGGGCCGGCAGCGCAGCGTTACCTGTCAGTCACGAACGGTACGGGATTTCCAATTGTTGAAGGTGGCTCTCCTGTCTGTCCTCAATCGTACGGGGTTCATCGTGACCCACAAGTGCGAAACGGGAGCCGCAGCCCCCGCATTCATTCGCATTAATTGAGTATCAAACTCTCGACGCTGATTGTTTGCGACGACGCGCAATGAATCCCATCAGACCTAAACCAGACAGCATCATCGCGTATGTTTCTGGCTCGGGCACCGCTGTCACCGAACTGATATAGAACTGGTCATTGCTCCCACTGCCGACGCGAAAGTAGAAGTCCTGCCCGGTTTGATTCAGGGCAAACTGACCATTGCTTGCCGGCAGCAGCCCAGTGGTCCATGTCGCGTTGTTTAAACTGTATTGGAATGTCGCTCCAGAACTCCAGTTGGTCGTGTTGTGTCCATCCGAACGAAGACCAATTGATGACAGCGTGACGCCTTGGTTGAAATGCAATTTGAGCACTTCACCGCTAGTGATGTTGTCGTCGGACGTGTCGTTAGGTAGGTGGTAAACGCCAAGGCCGGCACCAACGGCATTGCTGCCTGACAGTAGTCCGTTGTAGCCGTTTTCGTGATCCTGTACCACGGCTGCTCCTGACCCACCGAACGCACTTCCAAGGTAGGAAGCGAATGCATCGACTGTGATGCCGCCGTTTTGGAATGTCAGTGAACCGCCGGCGAGCGGTGAACTGCCATACGAACTGCATATGTCTCCGCTGTTGCAAAGAACTCCGTTAGATGGCTTAAAACCACTGCTGACGTTATTGTTGTATGTCAGGTTGGCAAAGTCAAAGACAGTCTGAGCAGAAGCCGATCCAGCCATCGCTACGAATACGCCTGTGAACAACGATTTGATAATGAATGAGTTCATGGTAAATGTCCTTGCCTACACGTCAACGTAAAACTTTCGCTTGTTGCCTCTTATGGTTCTTTGCAGCGTTTGCTATCGGGAACTAGTTCGACCTACAGGCAGATTCTGAGGCAGTCACTCGCTGGCCGGAATAGTCTTGGACTACCCTTTGGCTAGTATCTCTGTAGGGTTTGTTTGGAAGACTGAACAGTAGTTTCCTACTAGGGCATTGACTCGTTCCAATCGTGCGAATAGGCGCAGGGCTACCCCGCAGCGCGTCCGATTCGCCGCTTAGCTCGATCACCAATTGAAGCGCTGATCTACCTCCTAGTCCGGTGCCGCTTGCACCGTGGCCGACAGCAGGCCGCTTTTCGCCAGAGGTCTCGTCATTCAGCCGCCGCGACGGCTCAAACTGCACTGGTCGACGCTTTCGAATCACAAAACCCGTGTCATACTTGCCCGCATGCGGTTGAATTTCCTATCGGCCATACAATTTTACTGGCTAAAGGTCGGTCCTGGCCAAAGAGCAGAGGATGCTCGGGCAATCTGTTGGTAGACCCAAACGTGTAGGAGGATACGATGGGCACAGACAATCCCAATTTCAAAGCGCCTACTCGCTCGCCCCGCGGCTACTGCTGGACGCCGACGATGAATCTGGAGCCGGGGATGGTGATCGCCAGGCCGGTCTTCGGCGGTCCGGGCATACGGGTGACGATACACCTTGCGGTAGGTAGCGTTCTTGCCGCCAGCACCATAGAGCAACTCATCAAAAAGGGCGTGGAATGCGTCGCCGTGGTCCAGCACAGCGAGCCGGGCGATGTGGCCTACGCCGATAGCGTAAGCGGGTATGAAGCGCGGCTGCACGAAATTTTCGGACCAGAACCGGACGAGAATTGTCGCCCCTTGCTTGACGCTTTGCTCGCGGACGGCCCCTGACAATGCTGACCCCGCACAATCTCTCCGCCGAGGTCGGAAGGCTAGCCAGGATCTTGCCGCCATTTCCGCGTGTGGTCATGCAGTTGCTCGAGATGCTTCGCGCCGATGCTTTGTCCCTGGACGCGCTGACTCGGTTGGCTCGCAACGATCCTGTCATTTCATCGGGCATCCTGGCGACGGCAAACCGGGCGCGTCGCATCCATGCGCAGCCCGACATCCACGATCCATTTGTAGCCGCCTCGCTGATCGGTGTCAATCAGCTGCGCCGCATCGTGGTCTCTGCTGCGATGAACAAGTTCGCCAAGGAGGAAAAAGGGGCTGATTTCCTGTTCGATCATTCGCATGCCGTTGCCATCGTTGCCCACGAGCTGGCTCTACTTTGCGGCGTATCGCCGGAAAAGGCCTATGTTGCTGCAATACTGCACGACGTAGGGCAGCTCTGCTTTCATGTCATGGATCCGGTCGCGTTCCAGGATGTGTACCGCAGATCGGCCGCAGATGGCCGTCTGATCGAGCGCGAAGTGCAAACCTTTGGCGTGGATCACGCGCAGATCGGCGGTGAGCTGGCGCTGCACTGGGAACTACCGGAGGACTTCGTTTCCGCGATTCGAACGCATCATGACGCTTTCGTCGTCACGAGCAAGCTTCAGGCGGTAATCAATGTCGCGGAGAGCCTGGCACGAGGGTTGGACATTCCGCCATCGCCAAAGAACCGGCTGACTCAGCTCAATGGCCCTGCTGTGGCCGCCCTTGGGATCAACTGGAGCAGCGCGGAGATGCTCGATTGTTTCGGCCGCTGCAGGGCGATATTCCATCAGACCTTATCCGGGTGATGCAGCGCAATCAAGACGGGCGAGGAAGTTCGACCGTGTAAAACGGCTCCAAGGTGTCCAGCGCTTCGGGGGGCTGCCTCTTTGATCTTGCCCCCGTATTTCAGGACACGGTCTAGTCGCAATGAAGCGCCGGTTGCTTGATTGGCTCCGGACGCTGTTTGACAGTTTGATTCTGCCTGAACTCCCTGGGTGATTGCATCTTCAAACTGGAATGCGGATGCACTTCGTTGAAGTGTTCAAACGCAGCTTTGCCCGGGCCTGGTGTGATGACCGCGGACACGACTACTTTGTGGCCCATTCGTGCAAAGGCCGGGGTGGGTGCCCCTCGTGCAACACAGGCGCATGGTGGCGGGAGACCACTGGACTTCCCGGAAGCGGGTATTCGTGGCTGTTGGCTTGCGCTGCGCAAGAGCCTGACAGCGGAAAGTCTCGATTCCGCTCGTCGAACGACTGCTGCTGATTATTGCGCCGCGTCTACGTCGGGTATCGAGAACAAACGTGGCCGACTGTTGTTGGTCGTTGGCGGGTCCCCACGACAGTCGGCTGCAGGCGCTTCCACTTTGACCGGGAGTTTGGTCACCAGCTTTGAGGCGATGAATCTGGCGCATTCAACTGGCGCTTGGCGCCCAAAGCGGGACACTTCCCGGCGAATTCAATCAAGTCGGCACAAATACGGCAGGGCTGATTCCAAAAAACTTGCCCAGCTTGCCTGCCATCGTCGCGCTGATTTTTCGTTTGCCCGCCAGGATCGCCGACAGATTGCTCTGAGGAACAACGGCGCGCAGATCCTCCTGCCTCAGACCGCGCGCTTCCATCAAAAATCGCAAGGCGTCCCTGGGACTGGCTGGCGCTATTGCATGATGTTTTTGTTCGTACCGGGATACCAGGTCGCCTGCCAGTTCAAGCAAACTCGATAGAGGGTGGTCTTCGTCATCCCCTGCCACATCCAAAAGCGAATTCATCAATGCGACCATGCGGTCGTACTCCATTTCGCTGTGGATGGGGCGCAGGTGCGCCATCGTGTCGAACTCTTGCCACGAGGCTTGCAAGGCACGAATGTCGAGTTGAGGTTGCGCTGTGCCCATAGTTACACCTTGCCTTTCCGATAAAGCTTGTTCCAGTCGTCGTATTCCCGATGCGTCAAGACCTTTTGCACAAACACCTTCTTGAACCTGTATCGAACAATCACGACGACGCGATAGTTATTGCCACCCACATCAAAGACCGTGTAGGGTGGCACGTAGTCGGCCGAGTTGAAGAATTCACGAACATGATTGAAGTCCCTGAACTCGACGTGCTCCAGCACCGAGTGCCACTCGCGCAAAACGTTCTCAGCCTCTGGGTGCTTTTGCCAGAAGGCGCGAAGCATCTTGATGGAGATGACGTGCATGGCGGTAGTATATCAAACTGATATATAGCGACAACATCAAATTGCGCCATTCCGCGAACGGTCTATCGAAACCAGCCATCCGCATTGACCGGACAGGAGCCCGCAGCATTACTCACCTGTTGAATTCGTCCGGTATCATGGTGCCAACCAAACGCCACCACCATATCGATACATTCTTTACCGTTGCTTCACTGAATTTGCTCAAGGCACAGTCCGCACAGGAGCATGATCCCTTCACTCGCATAACTTCAAGAATGAGCACCATGAAAAAACTAGTTCTCTTGTCTGTAGCCCTGGGGACCAGCGGACTGTCGCTGGCGCAACAGGAACAGGGGCGTGTTATTTCCACAACGCCCATCATCCAGCAGGTTACCGTACCGCGCCAGGTTTGCAGTCCTGAGCAGGTCACAACGCAGCAGCCAAAATCAGGCGCTGGCGCGCTGATGGGCGCGATCGCCGGCGGTGCCATGGGAAATGCGGTAGGTGGTGGCAATGGCAAGACGGCCGCCACCATGTTGGGCCTCATCGGTGGGGCGGTCGTCGGTGACAGCATCGAAGGTGCGCCGCAAACGCAGTCACAGACTGTCCAGCGCTGCCGGATGCAGAACTTTTATGAAAACCGAACAGTGGCCTACAACGTTGCTTACGAGTACGCCGGCAAGCAGTATTCAGTTCAGATGCCCTACGATCCCGGCCCATCCATTGCGCTGCAGATTACTCCGGTGATTTCCAATTCGCACCCTGCGCCTGCAGGCACAGTGATTTACCCGCAACGTTGACTTTTTCGATTCTCGCCGAGCCTGCCATGAAAGCGTTCTTGGGCGTGCTCGTGTTGACCCTGGCGGGCTGTGGAGGCGGTGGTAGTGGCACCGCCACGAGTGGTGGAAGCAATCCTGCAAGCTCGCCCTGGGCACTGCGCAGTACCAATGAGGCGGGACTGAGCGCGTATTTTCGCGAGGCCTTGGGACCCGCGTCCAAGGCCTACGTTGGCAGCGTTTGGTCCATCGATCTGCCGATGGCGACAAGCGCTGCCCCGGCTGCGGCGGGGGCCGCCACCGTGAACAGCACGTTTTCCGGCACGACGCTACAGGAGGCTGGAGTCGATGAAGCGGACCTGATCAAGAGTGACGGCACCCATGTTTTCGATCTGACAGGTGACTTCAGGCGCGCTGTCTTGCGCCGGCAACGCCTGGATGCAAATGCGAGTGATGCAGCGCTGGTTCCTGTTGACACCCTGAAGCTGGGGTTCTCGACTGACGTACGGGGCTCTGGGCTGTACCTCGACAGCGAGCGCCAGCAGCTTGCCGCCATCGGCGAAGGCAGCACGGGATGGGGCATCTACGACAGTTGGTTCGCGCCCCAGGTCTGGGGGCAGGGTGTGACGGAGGTCGTCCTTGTAGACACGAGCGCTTCAACGCAAATGAAGCAGCGTCGCAGCCTGCGCATGACCGCGCAGCTCATAGGCTCGCGCCGCGTTGGCACGAGCTTGTACCTGGTCATGCGCAGCTATCCGCGAATACCCGGCCTCGATCCATCCTGGCCCACCGCGAAAACCACCGCCAATCAGGTCCTTCTTGACGCCCTGCAGTCACCGCAACTGCTACCGACACTGTCCATCGATGGTGCTTCGGCGCAGGCGCTGGTTGATCCGTCTTCCTGTTTCACCCAGGCAGATAACGCTGTCAAGAGCGCTGACGTCATCACCATCGTCGGCATCGACCTTGCCTCCGCCACGCACCGCCACACCGCGCGGTGTTTCACCGGAGGGACCGAGGCGTTTTACATGTCAGACAAAAGCCTGTACCTCGCGACCACCAGAACGGCCTACGGTTACAGCGGTGCATTTCCGGTCTACGCCGCCCAGGCGAGTACGGATATTCACAAATTTGGCCTGGCCGGCCTGGACATCAGCTACCTGGGTTCAGGCAACGTGACCGGGCACCTTGGGTTTGATCAAAACCGGAAGTCTTTCCGTATGGGTGAACACCTTGGCGCGCTGCGAGTCATCTCCCAAACTTCACCGAGTTGGGGCGGCTGGAGCACCCCCGGCGAATCACCTGGACACCTGACGATCCTTCAGGAAAAAGCAGGTGCATTGGCAGTCATTGGCGAACTTCCCAACGCAAGCCGCCCGGCGCCGCTGGGCAAGACTGGCGAACAACTCTATGCCTCGCGCTTTGCTGGCAGCCGGGGCTATCTGGTGACCTATCGGCTCACTGATCCCTTGTACATACTGGATCTGGCCAATCCGGCTGACCCAAAAATAGCCGGTGAGCTGCAGGTTGACGGCTACTCCGATTACTTATTCCCCTTGACCGACACACTGTTGCTCGGGGTCGGCAAGGATGCCATCGCAGAGGGCGGCCCTGGCGACGGCCGTTTTGCCTGGTACCAGGGGGTGAAAGTTTCACTGATCGATCTGAGCGATCCGGCGCGTCCACGTGAGGCTGCGCGCACTGTCATAGGCCGACGCGGCACCGATGCCAGCGCGCTGCACACCCATCACGGTCTGGCCATGCAAACCACAGGCAAGACAACCAGGATCAGCCTGCCCATCCGTCTGCATGACACAGCGACGCCCGGCCTCATGCCAAGCAGCAGTAACTACTTTCAGTTCACACGAACCGAGTTGCAGAGGTTTGACATTGACCTGACCAAACAGACTTTGGTCAGTCGGTCGTCGCTGGCCTCCAGCATCACCGGAGAACGTGACATAGGCGACGACCGCTCGCTCTTGTGGAACGAACAGGTGCACTATTTCCGCGGTGGTGGCTGGCAATCTGCTGCCTGGTAAACGCACTGATGGGCCCGCCACGAGCTCACCAGTAAGCAAAGGCCACCCTGCTTACAAGTCGGTGCGCGTCGTGCCGGCAAAGTTCAAGATGTAGTCGGCACCGAACACCAGCGATGGCGTGCGATACCCAGGCTGTGCCGCACCGGTGGCAGTTCGTTTGGCGACGTCCCAGGCTGTCAGCGCCGTGAGTGCATAGCCTTCCACGGTGTCCAGGCGTGATGTTGCCGTTTGGCCGGCAGCGTTTCGCACCTGACCCCACAGGTGCGAAGCACCTCGCTGGCGCTGTTCGGCATCGGGGCCAGCCGACCCGGAATCGATTTGCTTCTTGAGCAGGTTTTGGACCACGCCGGAGCCCATGACGGCGCCCAGGTAGCGAGAAGCCTTGGCCATCCACCTCAGTGCAAGCGGTGCCGCCATGAAGACTTCAATGTTGGGAATGGCCGTGGACACCCAGGCAGTGGAGACATCTCCCCAGGGTATGCACATCGTGGTGACGGGGCCCCTGCCAAAATCGACTTCACGGCTAGACGATGCCGACGGAACAGCCACCAACTTGCCGTCACAGCGAATCATGCCGCCACGGTGCACGTTCTCGACCATGGTCGTGGCTGTCCCATGCGAGGGCTGACCAATGGCCTGAAAAGCAAGCGTCAAGGCGCTTGCATCGGGCAGCCTGCGTTTCAGGTGGGCTGCAAGGCAGTCGCTCGGCACCACATCAAAGCCGGTACCGGGCATCAACATGACCCCGGCGGTCGCCGCTTTGGGGCCCAGAGCGGCGAGCGCTTCGAACACGTCAATTTCGCCAGTGATGTCGAGGTAGTGGACCCCGGCCGCGATGCAGCCCTCGGCCATCGCCTTGGCAGTGCGTGAAAACGGTCCGGCGCAATTGAGTACGACGCCGACTCCGGTCAGGTTCCCTGCAATGACGCCAATGTCATCCAGTGCAAACACCCGATAGCTGAGGCCATGCCGCGTTGCAAGCGGCGCGAGTTTTTGCGCAGAGCGCCCTGCAAGAATGGGCTGGGCGCCCTCGCCCAGCGCAAGTTCAATGATGAGTTCGGCTGTATAGCCATTGGCACCGTAGATGAGAATATTGTTGTTCATCGTTGTGTCCTTGATTCGTCCCGCTGAGCACCCGTTGCGCTGGACAACGGCCGCTCCGCCTTCATGCCTCGCCTGAAATCAATGTACCCAATCATGCCGAACACGATGGCGCCGACGACGCAGGTCGGTCCCGGTAGTACCAGTCCCATCGCGTCAACAGTGTTCAGAACATCCATAGCGCATCCTAATCGCATACCTTCGGGGAGATGCCACAGAGGGACATTTCGCCGCATCGATGAGTTCGGTTTGTAGACGCCGAAAAACCGCTAGCCAAGACAGTCTGAAAAATGACAAAACCGCTGTAAATCATAGACTTACAACGGTTTTTTCATGTTACATGGCGGAGTGGACGGGACTCGAACCCGCGACCCCCGGCGTGACAGGCCGGTATT
>JBAXFI010000059.1:0-15127 GCA_037139995.1 Comamonadaceae bacterium
GGCACCGGCAACTGCATGGCGCCCATGCCACCAAAGTAGCGGTACAGCGGCAAGCCGGACTCTTCGGCTGCGGCGCGGGCCACGGCCATCGAGACGGCCAGCATGGCGTTGGCGCCCAGGCGCGACTTGTTTTCGGTGCCATCGAGGTCAATCAGGGTTTTGTCCAGAAAGGCCTGCTCGGATGCATCGAGTCCCAGTACGGCTTCTGAAATCTCGGTGTTGATGTGTTCCACAGCGGTCAGTACGCCCTTGCCCAGATAGCGGCTCTTGTCGCCATCACGCAATTCAATGGCTTCGCGGCTGCCAGTCGATGCGCCCGAGGGCACGGCGGCGCGGCCCATGGTGCCAGACTCCAGCAGCACGTCGCACTCCACGGTGGGGTTGCCGCGCGAGTCAAGAATTTCGCGGCCTACGATGTCAACAATTGCACTCATTGCGTTCTTCCCTTAACAAAATATACAAAATAAAGATGCTGCGTCAGCGTGCCCAAGCCTCCTGTGAAACTGGTACAGGCTCCGGTCATGCTCAGACTCCAAAACTGTTTTCAAGGAAACCGTTCCGCTTGGTGACGGCGTCGAGTTCCAGCAGTGTTTCGAGCAGGCGGCGCATGTGCTTGAGGGGAACCGCGTTGGGGCCGTCACTCAGGGCTTGCGACGGGTCCGGATGGGTCTCCATGAAGATTCCCGCCACACCCGCGGCGACGGCGGCACGCGCCAGGACCGGCACCATGTCACGCTGCCCGCCACTGCTGCCGCCCTGCGCGCCAGGCAACTGTACCGAGTGCGTGGCATCAAACACGACCGGCGCACCGGTCTCGCGCATGATGGCAAGCGAACGCATGTCAGAGACCAGGTTGTTGTAGCCAAAGCTGACGCCTCGCTCACAGGCCATGAAGTTGTCTTCCGGCAGACCCTTCTCGCGTGCAGCCATGCGAGCTTTGTCGATGACGTTCTTCATGTCACCAGGCGCCAGGAACTGCCCCTTCTTGATGTTCACCGGCAGGCCTGACTGCGCGACGGCGCGGATGAAGTCGGTTTGTCGACACAGGAACGCCGGTGTCTGCAGGACATCGACGACCGCGGCGACCTGCGCAATCTGCTCTGCAGAGTGAATGTCGGTCAGCACTGGCAGTTTCAGCTCACGTTTGACCTTGGCCAGTATCTCCAGCCCACGCTCCATGCCGGGGCCTCGGAAGGTGCTGCCAGAGGAACGATTGGCCTTGTCGAAGCTGCTCTTGAAAATAAAGGGCATACCCAGGCTGGCGGTGATTTCCTGCAGCGTCCCGGCGGTGTCCATCTGCAACTGCTCGGATTCGATGACGCAAGGGCCTGCGATCAGAAACAGACGCTGCTGCAAGCCAATCTCAAAACCGCACAGTTTCATCGTGCTGCCTGATGTATCAGAGCCGCCTTGACGAAGGCATTGAAAAGGGGATGTCCGTTCCAGGGCGTTGACTTGAATTCGGGGTGAAACTGCACGCCGACAAACCAGGGGTGCGCCGCGCGCGGCAGTTCCACGATTTCGGTCAGTTGCTCGCGTTGTGTCAGCGCAGAAATGACGAGTCCGGCTGTGCGCAGCGCGTCCAGGTAATTGACGTTGGCCTCATAGCGGTGGCGGTGGCGCTCGGTCACCACGTCACCATAGATCTCGTGGGCCAGGGAGCCTTTGACGACATCAGAACTTTGGGCGCCCAAACGCATGGTGCCACCCAGATCAGAGTTTTCATCACGGGTCTTGATGCTGCCGTCAGCATCCTTCCATTCGTTAATCAGGGCAATCACCGGGTGCGGCGTTTCGGGATCGAACTCCGTGCTGTTGGCCCCTGCCAGGCCGGCGACATGGCGGGCAAACTCAATCGTGGCGACCTGCATGCCAAGGCATATTCCAAGATAGGGAACCTTGTGCTCTCTGGCAAAACGGGCAGCGCATATCTTGCCTTCAATGCCGCGTTTGCCAAAGCCACCGGGGACCAGGATGGCATCAAACTGGGCCAGGCTCTTGACGCTCTCAGGGCTCAGGGTCTCGGAGTCCACGTAGTCAATGCAGACCCGGACATGATTCTTCATGCCAGCGTGGCGCAGCGCTTCATTGAGCGACTTGTAGCTGTCACTCAAATCCACATACTTGCCAACCATGGCAATGTGAACCGTGCCCTGCGGGTGTTCGGTCTCAAACACCAGATCATCCCAGCGCTTGAGATTGGCCGGGTGCGTGTTGAGCCTCAGTTTGTCGCAAATCAGGCCATCGAGCCCCTGCTCGTGGAGCATGCGTGGCACTTTGTAAATGGTGTCGACATCCCACATCGAAATGACACCCCAGTCGGGCACGTTGGAAAACAGTGAAATCTTCTCCCGCTCTTCGGTTGGGATGGGCCGGTCCGCACGGCAGATCAGTGCGTCGGCCTGGATGCCGATCTCGCGTAACTGCTTGGCGGTATGTTGGGTCGGCTTGGTCTTGAGTTCGCCAGCTGCGGCGATCCAGGGAACATAACTCAGATGCACAAAGGCGGTGTTGTTGTGCCCGAGCTTCAGGCTCATCTGGCGCACGGCTTCCAGAAAGGGCAGGGACTCGATGTCACCCACCGTGCCACCGATCTCGACAATCGCCACCTCGACCGCATCGGGTGTTCCAAATCCGGCGCCGCGCTTGACGAAGTCCTGAATCTCGTTGGTGACGTGCGGAATCACCTGCACGGTCTTGCCAAGGTAGTCGCCACGCCGCTCTTTCTCGAGCACGCTCTTGTAGATCTGGCCGGTCGTGAAATTATTGGCCTTGCGCATGCGGGTTTCGACGAAACGCTCATAGTGGCCCAGATCGAGATCAGTCTCGGCTCCGTCATCGGTGACAAACACTTCACCGTGCTGAAAAGGTGACATGGTGCCGGGATCGACGTTGAGATAAGGGTCCAGCTTGATCAGAGTGACTTTGAGGCCTCGCGATTCCAGTATCGCAGCTAAGGAGGCTGAGGCGATTCCCTTGCCAAGGGAGGACACCACACCGCCGGTGACGAAGACAAATTTGGTCATGTCAGGTTGAGCTTTGTGCTCAATGGGGTGGAAATGTGAATTATAGAGTTCCTTCTTTCGTCCCTCACGTTTCGGTGAATCATTTATGGCCCCACTCTCTCACCCCCGCCTCTCTCGCCCCGTCGGGCGAGAGAGGAGCCAACAGCCCGATTTGGCCGCGTGTATAAACTGAAGAAGTACAAGTTCGATCGGCGTGTTGGGAATGCGTTACGAAGTTTGTCATGTCGAATCTTGAGGAGTTGTCATGCCGATCCTTGAGGAGTTGTCATACCGGGCTCGACCCGGTATCCAGTGCCGCGCCACCACTGGATTGCGGGTCAAGCCCGCAATGACAAGTCAGCTCTCATCCCGGGCTCTGCTACATTGCGCACCATGAATGATCTTGTTGGAAAACACATTGTTTTGGGCTTGACAGGCGGCATTGCCTGTTACAAAGCGGCGGAGTTGTGTCGGGCCTTGATCAAGGAGGGCGCCACGGTCCAGGTGGTGATGACCGCGGCGGCGCAGCAGTTCATCACTCCGGTCACCATGCAGGCCCTGAGCAATCGCCCCGTTTATGAATCGCAATGGGATGCTCGCGAGCCCAACAACATGGCTCACATCAACCTCAGTCGTGAAGCGGACGCCATCCTGATCGCACCCTGTAGTGCCGACTTCATGGCCAAACTATTGCACGGACGCGGCGACGATCTGCTCAGTCTGCTCTGCCTGGCACGTCCGCTGGACCAGGTGCCCCTGCTGCTGGCCCCGGCGATGAACCGAGAAATGTGGGCGCATCCCGCGACCCGGCGCAACGTGGCACAGCTGCGCGCCGATGGCGCCACGGTTTTCGAGGTCGGCAGCGGCGATCAGGCCTGTGGTGAAAGTGGTGACGGTCGCATGCTCGAAGCCCAGGAATTGCTGGACGATGTGATTGCCTTTTTTCAGCCCAAGGTTCTGTCCGGCGAACAAATGCTGATCACTGCCGGGCCGACTTATGAAGCCATCGATCCGGTGCGCGGCATCACCAATCTGTCGAGTGGCAAGATGGGCTTTGCCATGGCGCGCGCTGCGCGCGAAGCGGGCGCGACGGTGACGCTCGTCGCCGGACCAGTGCATCTGCCGACGCCGCGCGGTGTCAGGCGGATCGATGTAACTTCGGCGCAATCAATGTTTGATGTGACGGTAGAGCAGGCACAAAGCGCCAGTATCTTTGTCGCGACGGCGGCGGTGGCCGATTGGCGCGTTGCCAACTGCGCCGAGCACAAGATCAAGAAAGAAGCGGGCGCTGCGGCGCCGAGCCTGGCTTTCGTCGAAAACCCCGACATTCTGGCGGCTGTGGCGCAATCGGCGCGCAGTCGCTCGGGAGCGCTTTATTGCGTCGGCTTTGCGGCCGAAAGTCAGGATCTGCTGGCCAACGCGCAGGCCAAGCGTTTGCGCAAGGGCGTGCCGCTACTGGTTGGCAATATCGGCCCGGCCACGTTTGGCCAGGATGACAACGCGCTGCTGCTGGTGGACGAGCACGGTGCCACCGAAATGCAGCGCGACGCCAAGCTGGCACTCGCGCGCAAGCTGGTCGCAGAAATCGCCGCAAGGCTCAAGCGTAAAGAACAATGAAATGAAAATTGCCGTCAAGATCATCGACCCCCGCATGGCGGACCAGTTGCCTGCCTACGCAACGTCGGGTAGCGCAGGGCTCGATTTGCGTGCCTGCCTGCAGGAACCACTGACGCTGCAGGCCAATGCCTGGCAGCTCGTCCCCACCGGCATCGCCATTTACCTGGCAGACCCAGGTTTTGCCGCACTGATCCTGCCGCGCTCGGGTCTGGGCCATAAGCACGGCATTGTGCTGGGCAATCTGGTGGGGCTGATCGACAGCGACTATCAGGGGCAGTTGATGGTAAGCGCCTGGAACCGCAGCGACACCGCCTTCACCATTGAACCGTTGGAGCGGATTGCGCAGTTGGTGATCGTCCCGGTGCTACAGGCGCAGTTTGAGGTAGTGAGCGAGTTTCCCGCCAGCGTGCGCGGCGAGGGTGGCTACGGTTCTACCGGCAAGTCCTGAATCAGTGCAGCGTGTCGTTACCGGGCGAATTCGTATGCAGCGGTTGCACTTTGAAGAAGCCGGTTCCAGCTGAGCGTCGCGCAATTTCTTCTTCGCTGGCTTCGCGAACTGCCTCTACCTTCAGGTTCAGACGCAGGGCCATGCCGGCCAGGGGATGATTTCCATCGATCACCACGTGATCCGGGTAGATGTCGGTCACCGTGTAGAGGGCGTCGCGCGGCGCCTGCGCGCTGCAGCCCTGTGGCAATGCACTGCCTTCGATCACCATGCCTTCTTCGAGTTCGGTGGGAAACAGCTGGCGCGACTCAAGAAAGATCAACTGGTCGTTGAAATCGCCAAAGCCCTGCTCTGGCTCGATTTGCAGATCAATCTTGGCGCCCACGTCATAACCTTGCAGTGCCTGCTCGATGATTTTGAACAGATCGTCGCCACCGACCAGAAACTCGACCGGCTGCTCCAGCACGTCCAGTTCTTCGCCCAAAGTGTCTGTTAGCGTCCAGGTCAGAGCGACCACGCATTGTTGATTGATTTCCATAGGAGAATTGTCGCAGTTTCAATAAACTGGTTTTATTGCGGGACAGACCGGATGGTGGGAGGACTATGACAGATTCTTTACTGAGTGGCCGTTTTTCGGGCCGGGAAGCTTTTGCCCAGCTGGTGCGTGACGCGCTGGCCTGTGCGTCGTGCGAGGGCTGGCAGGAGATGATCCTGAGCGATGCCACGTTTGAGGACTGGCCTTTGCGCGAGCTGGTGGTGGTGGAGTCGCTGCAGGCCTGGTCGGCGTCGGGACGACGCATGATTCTGCTGGCCAGCCGCTATGACGAGGTGCAGCGGCTGCATCCACGCTTCGTCAGTTGGCGAAGGACCTGGGGGCACATCATTGACTGCCGGGTCTTGCGGACCAGCTCGCCCACTGATTTTCCGAGCGCGATCTGGAGCAGGAACTGGTTCTTGCGCCGCATGGATACGCAGCGCAGCACCGGTGTTTGTGGTCAGGACCCGGAGCGCTCCCTGGGACTCAAGGAATTGCTGGACGAGAAAATTAGCAACAGTTCCGTGGGTTTTCCGTCGTCCACTCTGGGCTTGTAATAAGCTGTTGTTTTATACAGCCGAACGGTGATTTCAGCATACAATCCAGCGCCTATGGCAGTCAAACCAATTCCCGTTTATTCAGAAGCGTCGATCCGCGTCCTCAAGGGGCTGGAGCCCGTCAAGCAGCGCCCTGGCATGTACACGCGCACCGACACACCGCTGCACGTGATCCAGGAGGCGCTTGACAACGCGGCCGATGAGGCCCTGGCCGGACATGGCAAGAAGATCAAGGTACTGCTGCACGCCGACGGCTCGGTCAGCATCGAGGACGACGGTCGCGGCATTCCGTTTGGCATGCACCCGGAAGAAAACGCCCCGGTCATCGAACTGGTTTTCACCCGCCTGCACGCAGGGGGAAAATTTGACAAGGGCAAGGGCGGTGCCTACAGCTTTTCCGGTGGCTTGCACGGCGTCGGCGTGAGCGTCACCAATGCGCTGGCGTCGCGCCTGGAAGTGACGACCTACCGCGAAGGCACAGTGGCGCGCCTGGTCTTTGCCGGCGGCGACGTGATCGAGCCTTTGCGCTTACGCCCTCAAGGCGAGGGCGACCGAAAATCAGGCACCACGGTGCGGGTCTGGCCCGACGCCAAGTACTTTGAGACGGTCGCCTTGCCGATGGCTCCTCTGGCACATCTGCTGCGCAGCAAGGCGGTGCTGATGCCCGGTGTCAGTGTCACGCTGGCGAACGAGAAGACAAAGGAAACGCAGCACTGGATTTTCAAGGGTGGCTTGCGTGACTACCTGAGCCAGACCTTGACCGGTGAGCTCGTCATCCCGGTTTTTGAAGGTGAGGGTTTTGCCGATGCGCAGAGCGACAACTTTGCCGAGGGCGAGGGCGCTGCCTGGTGCGTGGCATTTACGGAAGACGGGCAGCCGGTGCGCGAAAGCTACGTCAATCTGATCCCGACGCACGACGGTGGTACCCATGAGAGCGGCCTGCGCGACGGCCTGTTCACCGCCGTGAAGAGCTTTATCGAACTGCACTCCCTATTGCCCAAGGGCGTGAAGTTGTTGCCGGAAGATGTTTTCGCCCGTGCCAGTTACGTCTTGTCCGCCAAGGTGCTGGATCCCCAGTTTCAGGGGCAGATCAAGGAACGTTTGAACTCGCGTGACGCGGTCCGACTGGTATCGAGCTTTGTTCGTCCCAGCCTGGAATTGTGGCTGAACCAGGACGTTGAGTATGGCAAGAAGCTCGCCGAACTGGCGATCAAGGCCGCCCAGACGCGGCAGAAGGCGGGTCAAAAAGTCGAGAAGCGCAAGGGTTCCGGTGTCGCCGTCTTGCCGGGAAAATTGACCGATTGCGAAAGCCGAGATCTGACGCACAACGAGGTGTTTCTGGTCGAGGGCGACTCAGCCGGTGGCAGCGCCAAGATGGGGCGCGACAAGGAGAGCCAGGCCATATTGCCCCTGCGCGGCAAGGTGCTCAATACCTGGGAAGTCGAGCGCGATCGCCTGTTTGCCAACACCGAAATTCATGACATTGCGGTGGCCATTGGTGTCGATCCGCATGGCCCCAACGACACACCGGATTTAAGCGGACTGCGTTATGGCAAGGTCTGCATTCTGTCGGACGCTGATGTCGATGGCTCGCACATCCAGGTTTTGCTGCTGACCCTGTTTTTCAGGCACTTCCCGAAATTGATAGAGGCCGGCCATGTGTTTGTGGCACGACCGCCGCTGTTCCGCGTGGACGCGCCGGCGCGTGGCAAGAAGCCGGCGTCCAAGGCCTACGCGCTGGACGAGGGCGAACTGACTGCGATTCTTGACAAGTTGCGCAAGGAAGGGGTTCGCGAGACCGCCTGGAGCATCAGCCGCTTCAAGGGCCTGGGTGAGATGAACGCTGTGCAGCTTTGGGAAACCACGCTGAATCCGGACACGCGCCGTCTGCTGCCGGTGGCGCTCGGCGCCATCGACTTTGCGGCCACCGAGGCCTTGATCACCAAACTGATGGGCAAGGGTGAGGCCGCGGCCCGACGTGAACTGATGGAACTCCATGGGGATTCTGTGGAAGTCGATGTGTAGTCGTGAGTTTTTCCTTGCTGATGCCTGGGTGGTGTGCGCGGCGAAGCGGCTGGGTTGGGCGGCCTCCTCATACTGGAGTACCAGAAATCGGCGTCCACCCAACCCAGCCGCTTCGCCGGTTTGTAGCATGCACATCGAAAGCATCTCGGCACACATCAAGGTGATGACTCATGGGGCGACTGACGATTTCTGGTACTCCAGTATGAGGAAGGCGCCCCATGGGTTATCACCGCAGCAACATTGAAATGAGATCTTCTTTCCATGACTGACCAAGCAACTCTAGATCTCGCACCGGCTCCGACTGACGACGACAGCCAGCTCAACCTGGCTACTTACGCGCAGCGGGCCTACCTTGAATATGCGCTGAGCGTTGTCAAGGGGCGCGCCTTGCCCGATGTCTGTGATGGCCAGAAGCCGGTGCAGCGACGCATCCTGTATTCGATGTCGCGCATGGGCCTGGGCTTTGGTGGGGCCAACGGCAACAGCGGCGCCAAGCCGGTCAAGTGCGCGCGTGTGGTCGGGGACGTGCTGGGCCGTTTTCACCCGCATGGGGACCAGGCCGCTTACGAGGCGCTGGTGCGCATGGCGCAGGACTTCAGCCAGCGCTACCCGCTGATCGACGGCCAGGGCAACTTTGGATCGAGGGACGGTGACGGTGCCGCCGCCATGCGCTATACCGAGGCCAGACTGGCCAAGATCACCAGTCTGCTGCTCGATGAAATCGACGAAGGAACGGTTGACTTCGCGCCCAACTACGACGGCTCAACCGATGAGCCGCGGCAACTGCCAGCGCGCCTGCCGTTTAACCTGCTCAATGGTGCCAGCGGCATTGCGGTGGGTTTGGCAACCGAGATACCGAGCCACAATTTGCGCGAAGTGGCCAATGCCTGTGTTGCCCTGATCAAGAACCCGAAACTCAGTCATGAAGAGTTGCTGGAGCTGATACCCGGACCGGACTATCCTGGCGGGGGTCAGATCACCAGCACGGCTTCGGAAATCGCCGAAGCTTATCGCAGTGGGCGCGGTTCGCTCAAAGTACGAGCGCGCTGGAAGATCGAGGAACTGGCGCGCGGCCAGTGGCAACTGGTAGTGACCGAACTACCGCCCGGTGTGAGCACACAGCGCGTGCTCGAAGAAATTGAAGAGCTGACCAACCCCAAGGTCAAGACCGGCAAGAAGGCCGTGTCGCAGGAGCAGAACCAGTTGAAGGCGACGCTGCTGGCGGTGCTTGACGTGGTGCGCGATGAATCCAGCAAAGATGCCGCGGTGCGTCTGGTGTGCGAGCCCAAGACCAGCAGGATAGAGCAGCAGGAACTCATCACCACGCTGCTGGCTCACACCAGTCTGGAGACCTCGTCACCGGTCAACCTGACGGCGGTCGGGCTCGATGGCCGGCCGACCCAGAAATCATTGCGGCAGATGTTGTTCGAGTGGACCGAGTTCCGCCAGATCACGGTCGAGCGCCGCTCAAAGCACCGACTGGCCAAGGTGCTTGACCGGATTCATATTCTGGAGGGTCGCCAGACCGTCCTGCTCAATATTGACGAAGTCATTGCGCTGATTCGCCAGTCGGATGAACCCAAACCCGCGTTGATTGCGCGCTTCGGACTGTCGGAGCGCCAGGCCGAGGATATTCTGGAAATCCGGCTGCGCCAGCTGGCCCGGCTCGAAGCCATCAAGATCGAGCAGGAACTCTCCGCACTGGGCCAGGAGCAGGAAAAACTGCAGGAGATTCTGGCCAGCCCGGCGGCACTGCGCCGGCTCATGGTCAAGGAGATCGAGAGCGACGCCAAGACCTTTTCCGATCCGCGTCGCACGCTGATCCAGGCCGAGAAGAAGGCCGTTCTTGAGGTCCGGGTCGTGGATGAGCCGGTGACGGTAGTCGTGAGCGAAAAGGGCTGGGTGCGGGCGCAAAAAGGGCAGGGGCATGAGGCCGCGAGTTTTGTCTTCAAGGCCGGTGACGGCCTGTATGCCACTTTTGAATGCAGAACCGTCGATACCCTGCTCGCCTTTGGCGGCAACGGACGCGTCTACTCGGTAGCTGTTTCCCTGCTGCCGGGCGGGCGTGGCGACGGGGCGCCCATCACCAGCTTGCTTGAGTTGGAGACCGGCACCCAATTGCTGTATTACTTTGCCGGGCCGGCAGACGCCCGCCTTTTGCTCAGTAGTTCAGGTGGCTATGGCTTTATGGCGACGGTGGAGGACATGATCTCCAGACTCAAGGCAGGCAAGTCCTTCGTCACCTGCAATGCGCCTGAGACGCTGTGCCGACCTTCGGTTGTGGCAGCCGGCGGCGGCACGGCACCCCTGTTGCCGGCGACCCATGCGGCTTGTGTTTCGACTGGTGGACGGATCCTCTGTTTCGAGATCAGCGAGCTAAAAATCATGAGCAACGGTGGGCGCGGTCTGCTGCTGATCGATTTGCAGGACAAGGACAGTCTGGCTGGCGCTGCTGCCTACACGCGCAGCGTGCGTATCGAAGGAATTGGGCGCGGTGGCAAGCTGCGCGAGGAAACGCTGGAGATTCGCAGCCTGAACAACGCGCGCGGGGTGCGGGCACGCAAGGGCAAGGCAGCGGACTTTGGTTTCAAGCCGGTGTCGGTGACGCGTGTTGAGTAGCGCGACTGCTGCGCTAGAAACCGCTGGGGCTGACAAAGCGCATGGCTGTCCTGCTCAACGGATGCTGCAACTCGATCGAACTCGCATGCAGTAGCAAGCGCGGGGCCATAGCCTGAATTCTGGGGCAGGCATAGAGAGCGTCGCCAAGGATCGAATGACCCAGAGCCTGCAGGTGCACGCGCAACTGGTGCGAGCGGCCCGTCACGGGTTCAAGTTCAATCCGGCTTGTGCCTTCGGCCGGGTTGTAGGCTAGCAGGCGCCAGCGCGTTACGCTGGGCTGACCGTTTTGATGGTCAATGATGCGCAGCGGTCGGCGCGGCCAGTCCAGGGCGATCGGCAGAGTGATGACACCCCAGTCCGTTTCTGTGGCAGCGAGTTCGCCGTCGACGATGGCCAGATAGCGTTTGTAGACCTCGCGAGCGGCAAAGGCAGCATTCAAGACACGCTGCGCGGCAGCGCCGCGCGCCATTACCATGAGGCCTGAAGTGGCCATGTCCAGCCGGTGCACCACCAGCGCATCGGGGTAGACGCGCTGTGCGCGCAAACTCAGGCAATCCTGCTTGTCAGCGCCACGTCCAGGCACCGACAGCACGCCTGAAGGCTTCTCCAGTACCAACAGCGCGTCGTCCGCGTAGAGCACTGTGAGTTCAGTGCTCACCTCGCGGTTCCGATTGCCTTACCTCAGTTTTTGCCCGGTGCATTCTTCAGTTTGCCGCGCACCGGCACCACGGTGGTGACGGTTGGGCGTACCGCATCAGGCGACACCGGTTTCGGAGGAGCCGTGTCTTTTTTCGGTTTTTTGACCATCTTGTTGCTTTGCTGACCTTTTGCCATTTTTTGCTCCTGAAGTTAAAGGGTTCGATCCCTGCAGAGGGGATTGAACCTTCCGATTATCGTTGGCAATATCCTAGCTTGCAGCGTCGCCTGTCGGCACACAGGAACAGAACAGGTTGCGGTCGCCGTAGACGTTATCGACTCGACCGATGGGTGGCCAGTATTTGACCTGCTTCAGACTCGCCAGAGGGAAGGCACCGACTTCGCGTGAGTAGGGGCGGTCCCAGTTATCTCCCAGCAGGGAAGCTGCAGTATGCGGTGCATGCTTGAGCGGGTTGTTGTCCTGCGGCCACTCACCCCGCTCAACTTTCGCAATCTCTTGTCGAATGGAGATCATCGCGTTAATGAATCTGTCCAACTCGCTCAGTGTTTCGCTCTCGGTCGGCTCCACCATCAGCGTGCCGGGCACCGGGAAACTGAGGGTCGGCGCATGAAAGCCGTAATCCATCAGACGTTTGGCTACATCTTCCGCCGAAACCCCGTGGACCCCACCGCTGCTTTCCTTCAGGGGGCGTAAGTCGAGAATGCACTCGTGCGCGACGCGTCCGCTGGCGCTGGCGTAGAGCGTGGGGTAATGATCCTTCAGCCGGGCACTGACGTAGTTGGCGGCCAGAATCGCTACTTCGGTGGCGGCCTGCAAGCCCTCAGGTCCCATCATGCGGCAGTACATCCAGCTAATGGGTAACACTGCAGCGTTGCCCAGTGGTGCTGCTGATATGGCTCCCTGGCCAGCCAATCCACCGCTCAAGTGGCCTGGCAGGAAGGGGGCCAGGTCGGCAACGACGCAGACCGGACCGACACCAGGGCCACCGCCGCCGTGCGGAATGCAAAAGGTCTTGTGCAGGTTCAGGTGGCTGACATCGCCACCGAACTCACCCGGCGCTGCCAGACCCACCAGGGCATTCATGTTCGCGCCATCAACGTAAACCCGGCCGCCATGCGAATGCACCAGCGCGCAGAGTTCCTTGACGCTGGTCTCAAAGACGCCGTGCGTACTGGGGTAAGTGATCATCACCGCTGCCAGATTCTGGCTGTGCTGTTGGCACTTGGCCCGGAGGTCGGCAAGATCCACGTTGCCGCTCGCATCGCAGGCTGTCACCACCACGGTCAGTCCCGCCATCTGGGCGCTGGCCGGGTTGGTGCCGTGGGCACTCGATGGAATCAGGCAGATGTTGCGGTGACCTTGGCCGTGCGCTGCGTGATAGGCCCGGATGGTCAGCAGACCCGCGTATTCGCCCTGGGAACCCGCATTGGGTTGCAGGCTGATGCCGGCATAGCCTGTGGCCTGGCACAACCAGGCACGCAGTTGTTCGTCAAGTTCCTTGTAACCAAGGAGTTGCTCAGCCGGTGCGAACGGATGCACTGCAGCAAACTCAGGCCAGGTGATTGGAATCATTTCGCTGGTGGCGTTGAGCTTCATGGTGCAACTGCCCAGCGGAATCATGCTGCGGTCCAGCGCCAGGTCCTTGTCGCTGAGCGTGCGGATGTAACGCAGCATGCCGGTTTCGGAGTGGTTTGAATTGAAGACCGGGTGTGTCAGAAAGGCACTGCTGCGTCGCAGGCTGGCCGGAATCAGGGTGGCAGCGCTGTCTTGCAGGTCGGCCAGCAAGGGCAGGGACTGCTGGTCAGCTGCGAAGAAGGACCAGATCGATTCAATATCTGCACGCGTTGTGGTTTCGTCCAGCGAGATGCCAACGCAGGTCTTGCGCAGCAGGCGCAGGTTGGCGCCGGCGTCTCGGGCTTTTTGCGCAATCGTCTGCGCTGCAGATTCGCTTCCGGTCTGCACCGTCAAGGTGTCAAAGGCTGTAGCGTAGAGAAGATTGCAACCGAGCGATTTCAGCCCGGCAGCCAGTACGGCGGTGTAGCGCGCCACGCGCTCGGCAATGCGCTTCAAGCCTTCCGGCCCGTGATAAACCGCGTACATGCTTGCAACCACAGCTGGCAAGACTTGCGCGGTGCAGATGTTCGAAGTGGCTTTTTCCCGGCGGATGTGCTGCTCGCGCGTTTGCAGAGCCAGCCGGTAGCTCGGATTGCCGTGCACATCGATGCTGACACCAACCAGACGACCGGGCATGGAACGCTTGAACTCGTCGCGGCAGGCAAGGTAGGCGGCGTGCGGTCCCCCGTTGCCCATGGGCATGCCAAAGCGCTGCGTGGTGCCGACGGCAATATCCACGCCCATTTCGCCTGGGGGTTTGAGCAGGGTGAGCGCAAGCAGGTCCGCGGCCAGAATGAAGGCTGCCTGCTTGCTGTGGATGACGTCGGCCGAGACCGACCATTCGGCCAGCCAGCCGGTGCTGCCGGGGTATTGATTCAGCGCAGCAAAGTAATCGTCTGCCGCAATCGCGCTTTGCCATTCGTCGGCTGAACGCACGATCTTGATGCTGATGCCCAAAGGCGCGGCGCGCGTCTGGATGACCTCGATGGTCTGCGGGTGGCAGTCGCCCGAGACGATGAAAGTTTGGCCGCGGGCTTTCACCGAGCGCTTGGCCAGCGTCATGGCTTCGGCAGCGGCGGTGGCTTCATCCAGCATCGATGCATTGGCCATGGGCAGCGCCGTCAGGTCAGTAATCATGGTCTGAAAGTTCACCAGTGCTTCCATCCGGCCCTGGCTGATCTCAGCCTGATACGGCGTATAGGCGGTGTACCAGGCCGGGTTTTCCAGGATGTTGCGCAGGATCACCCCCGGCGTATGGGTATCGTAATAGCCCTGACCGATATAGCTCTTGAATACGCTGTTTTTGGCCGCCATGGCTTTGAGTTCCGCCAGCGCCGCGGCTTCGGTCACTGCGGCTGGAATCGCCATCGCCTGACTGCGGGCGATCGAGCGCGGCACGATGCCGTCGATCAACTCGCGGCGCGATGCGGCACCGACGGCTTCGAGCATCAAGGCCTCATCGGCATCACTGACGCCGATATGGCGCGCAATGAATTCCGATGCATTTTCAAGTTCGCTCAAGGATCTGGCAGATTTCATCAACATAACAGGGTCCCCAATCAAGCGGCAGAATAGGCGCTGTAACTGGTCTCGTCCATCAGCGCGTCGAGTTCGCCCGGATTCGACAATTTGACTTTGAAGAACCAGCCTGCACCCAACGGGTCGGAGTTGGCCAGCGAGGGATCTGCGCGCAATGCTTCGTTGACTTCCAGGATATCGCCGCTGGCGGGCATATAGACGTCGGCGGCTGCCTTGACGGACTCCACGACGCCGGCGATGTCTTTGGCGGCGAAGGTCTTGCCGACTTCAGGCAGTTCAACAAACACCACATCACCCAGGGCATCCTGCGCGTGATGGGTAATGCCAACGGTGGCCGTGTCGCCCTCAATATTGAGCCATTCGTGGTCCGGTGTGTACTTGATCGTCATGAGATTCTCCAAAAAAATAAGGCCAGGGTCAGTAATCGTGGTTAGAGCAAATTCTGTTCTATGGGTTGTCATGCCGGCACAGTCTGTCGTGCCAGCACAGTCTGTCGTGCCAGCACAGTCTGTC
>JBAXFI010000060.1:0-14917 GCA_037139995.1 Comamonadaceae bacterium
TCACCTTGTCGCCAGGAGAAATCATGGTTTTGCCGATCAGGTCGAGCGCTTGCTGACTGCCGGTGGTGACGATCAGACCCTCGGGTTTGACAGTGACGTTGGACGCGCTGCCGACGCCGCCCTTGGCCGCATAGAACCGGCTCACCGCTTCGCGCAAGGGCTGATAACCCTCGGTCGCGCCATATTGCAACACTGGACCCGGATTATTGGAGAGAACGGCGTCGGCGGACATCCTGATGCCTTCGGCATCGAACAGCGCCGGATCCGGAAAGCCGCCGGCAAAACTGATGATGCCGGGCTTGCCCAGCAGTTTGAAGAGTTCGCGGATGGCTGATGTCTCAATCGCGTTCAGTCGCTCGGCAAATTGCATGAAAGTCTTTCGATGTTGGAGGATTGTCTTATGCTCCTATTATTATTCAGACCACGCTTAACGGGAAACGCATGCAAGCCAGCGCCATTGAGGGATTTTTTGCCACTTTGAAGGCGGCCAACCCGACGCCCGTGACAGAGCTGGAGTACAGCTCGGTCTTTGAATTGCTGTGCTCTGTCCTTCTGTCAGCCCAGGCCACGGACCTCAGCGTCAACAAGGCGACGCGCCGACTGTTTCCGCGGGCCAATACGCCCCAGGCGATGCTGGATCTGGGATTGGCAGGCCTGGAGAGCTACATCCGCACGATCGGCCTGTTTCGCTCCAAGGCAAGACACCTGCTGCAGACTTGCCAGATCCTCATCGAGCAGCACGGTGGTGTGGTGCCGCGCACACGCGAGGCGCTGCAGGCCCTGCCTGGTGTTGGCAGAAAGACGGCCAATGTGGTGCTCAATGTTGCCTTTGGCGAAGCAACCATGGCGGTCGATACGCATCTCTTTCGAGTTGCTAACCGCACCGGCCTGGCTCCGGGCAAAACGCCCTACGAAGTGGAACTGAAACTGCTGGAGCGCATACCGGCCTCCTATCTGGTGGATGCGCACCACTGGCTGATACTGCATGGCCGCTATATTTGCCAGGCCAGAAAGCCGTTGTGTGGGCAGTGCGGTGTGCGTCCGTACTGCGATTTCAAGGACAAGTAACGACTGGCAAGGCGACCCACTGATGCCCGAGCGCATGAATGGCGATGCGGCCGTCAAATACCGATTCCAGCGCCCGGTGCGTGGCTCCTTCAGCACAAGCCCCTTGATGCGTCACCCTGCCCTGTGCCATGACGACCATCTGGTCGGCGTGCAGAGCAAAGGAGATCTCGTGCAGCACGCTGACCACCGTCTTGCCCTGTTGCACCAGCGCGCGCACCACAGCCAGCCAGTCTGACTGATGCGGCGGATCCAGATTGGCCAGCGGCTCGTCCATCAGCAGCACCTGCGCCTGCACGGCCAGGGCACGCGCCAGCAGTACCCGTTGGCGCTCACCGCCCGAGAGTTGACCGAGCGCGCGCGCGCGCCAGTCCCAGGCCTGGGTCGCGCGCAAGGCTTGCTCCACTGCGCGGTGATCGGCGGCACTCGGGCTGTCGAGCCAGCGCTGGTAGGGCAGCCGCCCCAGCATGGCAACATCCCAGACGGTCAGATCATCGCCGGTGCCCTCGTTCTGACCGAGCCAGGCCAGTTGCTGGGCGCGTGACCGGCCCGAAACCTGCTGCAGTGGCCGCCCCAGCAAGCGGACCTCACCGCTGTGCGGCAACAAGCCGGCGAGCACTTTGAGCAGGGTCGACTTGCCGGCGCCGTTGGGGCCCACGATGCTGCTCCAGCAGCCCGCCGGGAAATCGATGCTGATGTCATGCAGAATCTCCACCTGCCCCAGGCTGGCACGAATCGATGTGCCTCCGATCGCCGTTGCGTGCGGCGTGCTCATGACAAGCCGCTGCCCGACACAATGCGGCTGCTGCGGTTCATCAGCCACAAGAGATAACCACCGCCCAGCACCGCCGTCAGCACGCCGACCGGCAGTTCCTGCGGCGCCAGCAGGCCACGCGCCAGCGTATCTGCGGCCAGCAGCAACACACCACCCATCAAACTCGAAAGCGCAATCAGATTGCGGTGTGTGGTTCTGACGACCGAGCGCACCAGATGTGGCGCTGCCAAGCCGACGAAGGCAATCATTCCGGTCTGCGCGACGGCCGTCCCGGTGGCCAACGCCAGGACACCGATCAGCATGGAGCGCACCTGCAGCAGGGGCAAGCCCAGACTGGCCGCGGTTGCCTCACCGAGCGAGAGTCCATCCAGCGCCGAGCTGAGCAGCCAGGCCACCAGCAGGCACAGCATCCAGACCACCGCCATCACCACGCACGCGCTCCAGCCAACAAAGCCGGTGCTGCCCAGCATGAATGCCTGCATGGCCTGCATGATCTCGGGTGCCAGCATCATGATCAACGAACTCATCGCACCCAGCACCACACCCACAATCACGCCGGCCAGCAACAGGCGCAAGGTGTGCTGCACGCCGCGCGCCAGCAGCAGTGTCAAAAGCACAGCAGCGACGGCTCCGGCAAAGGCCGCGCCGGTCAGACCCAGACGCACCAACCACTGCGCCGCAAACGGCGACACACCGAACAAGACCAGTGCCAGCGCCACGCCCAGCGAGGCACCGGAGGCGCTGCCGAGCAGGTAGGGGTCGGCCAGCGGATTGCGAAACAAGCCCTGGGCCACGGCGCCGGCAAGCCCCAGCAGCGCACCGGCCAGCCAGGCACCCAGGGTGCGGGGCATGCGGATGTCCTGAACGATCTGCAGTGCCAGCGGATCGTTCCAGACCTGCATCACACTTTCAAAGCCGGTGCTGCCAACGCTGGCTCCCAGCAAGGCCAGCAGCGCACTGGCCAGCAGCAGACCCAGGCCCAGCAAATAGGCAAGGCGCTGCGGGCGATACAGGGTTGTCACGACAGCGATCCCGACAGACAGCGCGCCATGATCTGCGCCCCCTCGGCCATGCGCGGCCCGGGTCGCACCACCACATCGGCCTGCGCTGCGCTGAAGACGCAGATCCGCCCTTCGCGAATGGCTCTTATGCCCGGCCATCCGGGGCGACCTTGCAAGCCGGCGTAGCTGCGGTCTCCGACCATGATCACATCGGGATTGGCGCGCACGACAAACTCCGGATTCAGCTTAGGAAACGGACCGAGCTTGCCGGGAACAATGTTTTTGACCCCGAGCCGACTCAGCGTCTCCCCGATAAAAGAAGATTCGCTGGCAGCATAGGGCGCACTGTTGACTTCAAAATAAACACGCATCCTGTCCGCGCCCGGCGGCAGGCTTTGCACTGCCGCCAACATTCCGGCGTCGATCTCGCGCCAGACCTGCGCCGCATCGCTCACCTCCAACAAGCGGCCGATGGTCTCCAGCACCCGGCGCACATCGGCGTGGGTCTTGGGCTCCAGCGCAAGCACCTTGATCCCCAGCGACTGCAGCCGCTCGCCCACCGGTGCCGAGGTCGCCATCAGCACCAGGTCGGGCTTGAGCGCGACCACCGCTTCCAGGTTGGGGTCGAGCCCACCACCCACCTGGGGCAACGCTTGCACACTTGCAGGATAGTTCGAATAGCGATCGACGCCGACCAGACGCCGGCACTGGCCAAGCGCGCAGACGCTCTCCGTCAGGGACGGCAGCAGACTCACAATGCGTTGCGGGGCCCTGGCAAAAGTCACGGTGAGGCCGCGGTCGTCGGTGACCTGCAGCGCCTGCACCGCCCCAGCAGCCAGCAGCCAGCCGGTCAGGATCAGGGTGAAAAGGCGTCCGCGTGCCATGGTGCCCCGGCTACTTCTGAGCCCAGACCAGACCGACGAAGAGTGCGCGGCCGGACTGCTGGTAACCGTAGGCGGTCTGGTACTGGCGATTCAGCAGGTTGTCGATGCGTGCAGTCCATGCCAGTTCCCGCGTCATGGCGTAACGGGTCGTGATGTTGAGCAGTGTGTACGCGGGCAGCGCGGGTACCGTCACGATGTCGGGTCGCTCCGCTGTGTAGCGCAGGTCACCGCCAACCGTCCATGCACCCAGTGGCAGCGAGGCGCCCATGGAGGCCATGCTGCGGGCGCGGCGGATCAGGCGCAAGCCGGTGCTCTCGTCGAGCGGGTCCTGCAGCGTCAGGCTGGCACGCAGATCCGCGGTGGCGACTCTGCCGCTATAGCTCAGCTCCAGCCCGCGGTTGCTGGCATCGGTCACATTGTTGAAGCTCCAGGTCGAGAAGTCGTACAGCATCAGGTTCGCTGTGCGGGTCTTGAACAGCGTAGCGCGCGCCACCTGTCGGTCCTGCGCCCACTGTAGGCCCACTTCGGTTGAACGGGCGGTCTCCGGCTTGAGTGCCGGGTTGCCAGAAAACGGGTCGTAAAGATAGCCCAGCGGCGGCAGGTTGAAGGCCGACGAGGCGCTGGCAATCAGCTTCCAGGCCGGTTGCACTTGAAAGCCATAACCGACATAGCCGGTGGTTTCTCCAGCCAGACCGTCGGCGTTGTCGCGCCGCAGATTCAGTTGCATCGAATGCGCGCCGAGCGCGCCAGAGAATCCGGCAAACAAGGAGAGCAGTCCGCGCTCCCGACTGAGTTGTGTGGCGTAACTGTCGTTCGTGTCAACCGACTGACGCTGCGACTCGACACCAGCGGTAAGCAACCAGTTTCCCAGCGTCACGGCGTTGCTCCAGTTGAGCGTGCGGCTGCGCGTCAGGGCTTCACTTTCATAAGGAAAAGCGCTCTGGCTCGCGTCATAAATGGAGCGCTCACGGCCCTGACTGACGCTCAACCGGCTGAGCCAATCACGTGTCAACTGGTGTTCGCTGTAAACGGACCAACTTGCGAGTTTGCTGGCGCCTTTATAGATGTCCGTGGCGCTACCGAAGCCGCCGCCATCGGCATCGAACTGTCCGTCGCTGCCCTGAGCGCGCAGACCCACGGTGTGACCCGGTGCCAGGGTTTGCGTCAGACCCGCGTTGAAGTTGCTGTTGCGGTAACCATCGGCATCCGGGTTCTCGTTGGGATACTGGCTTGTATTCATGGCGGAAAAGCCACTGGTCGCCGTACGCCCGACGCCAAAAAAGAAGCTGGTCTCGCCGCTCTGACCGCTCACACCCGCCGAGGCGCGCGAGCTGCCATAGGAGCCGACTTCGACCGTGGCAAAAGCCTTGGGTGCACCGTCACCCTTGCGCATGAACACCTGGATCACACCACCTACCGCTCCGCTGCCATAAATCGCCGACACGTTGCCACGCACGACTTCCACACGTTCGACCTGGTCGAGCATGATGTGCTCCAGGCTCACGCTGCCGGTGCTGTCCTGCTTCGTCAGCGGCACACCGTCTATCAGCACCAGAACCTGCAGCGCGGCACTGCCACGCAGAAACAAACTGGCCGCGGTACCGCGGCCACCATTTTGGGTAAATTGAAAGCCGGCCTCGCTGGCCAGCAAGCTTGGCAAATCGACGGCCTGCGAGCGCTCAATCACGTCGCGCCCAATCACCGTGGTATGCGGCAAGGCGTCGATCAGGAGTTGCTCGGAGCGGTTCGCCGTGACCACAGTTTGCTGGAGTTCAACGGTTCTGGAACCGCTTTGGGCCTGAATCTCAAAAGACGCAGACAACAGCAAGGCCACGACCAGCAGGCGCTTGTACGGAAAACAATTTTTCATGAAGTGAATGAAGCAACAACAAACCCTCACCGTCGTCCCCGACAGTGCTTGGGCATCACGGTTGCGCGCCAGGCGTGCAACCTCCGTGTTGGCCGGTATCCGGGCTGGTGGACCAACCTCCATCGCCTTCCCAAGCGTGTGTTCAAAACGCTCAGTGGCCGTGATGGAAGCGGAATCAAAATGATTCGTCCACTTACCGTTGCGGGGGCAGCGCAGGTTAGGTCGTGGTGAACACAAACCCTCCTGCTTCCCGTTGAACTGCAGCGTGTGAACCACACCGCGAGCACCAACGGCCGGATTCTACCGCCGATTGCTTTGCACAAACCCTACAATGGCACCCTATGGCGAACTCGTCCCAAATCGACCAAATTACCGAGCGCGTTGAGCGCCTGCTATTGCGCTATCAGGAACTGCAGCGCACCAACGTCTTGCTGGGCGCGCAGGTTGATGCACTGACACAGGAGCGCGACTCCCTCAAGTCCCGACTCGGCGCAGCGCGCGCGCGGGTCGATGCGCTGCTGGAGCGCCTGCCTGAAGCAAGCACCGGCACCAAGCAACAGAGCACGGCATGAAACAGCTTGAAGTACAAATCATGGGACAGAGCTACCTGCTGGGTTGCCCCGAGGGCGGCGACCAGCAATTGCTGCAGGCCGTTGAGCGCGTCGACAGCGCCATGTGCAAGATCCGTGATGGCGGCAAGATCAAGGCGCGCGACCGCATTGCGGTGCTGGCCGCGCTGAATCTGGCCTTTGACCTGACAGACCAGGCGCCCCCTGCTCCAGTCAGCCAGGACAACGCAACGGCAACTGAACATGATCCGCTGCTAGCCTCTTTGCTGCAGCGACTCGACCTCGCTCTGGCCGACGACGGCCGTCTGCTCTGAGACAAACGTTCTGCGCTGCAGCAGCGAGCCGCTAAGCCTACAATCTGCTTCGTCTGCAGTGCATGCCGGGCTGTATATTTCCTTGAACCAATGCTCATAGAGCCCGGGCTTGGAACATCGCTGCTCAAGCGTGATCATCTCGCGTCAGATGAACCCAATGAGCAGTTGACCTCGCCCACCTGAACCCCGGTTCAGGATGCCGGTCCGGTGGCACTTGCAGACACCTTCTTCCATTGGGTCCGGCTCATGAAGGCGTGTCGCATCGCTCCTGCACAAACCGGGCAGAGTACTAGCCATGAACCGGGCCGTTCGATTTACTGCCGACACAAACGCCTATCCATCAAGCCTTGACTACTTAGGGAGTCGGAAACTGCAAAAGTACCAGTTGTCGCACCTTGTCATTGCGATCCCACTTGGTCATGGCGATCCCACTTTGTCATTGCGGACTTGATCCGCAATCCAGTGCATGCGTGGCACTGGATCCCGGATCGAGTCCGGGATGACATAGGCGGATTCCGGGATGACGTAGGTGGATTCCGGGATGACGTAGGTGGATCCTGGGATGAAAACGGTTTATCAGCCATTTCCCTTACTTCAATGAAACAGCACATTTCACTGGAACAGGGCGACATCAATGCCAGAGCATTGCGCAAGGAGTTTTCCGAACCACTCGATGAGCCGACAACATATTGGATAGGCGAGGATGCGAAATGATGGATCAATTGCCTGCCCTGAAACAAAAGATCATTGCGATTCAATCATTGTTGCCTTGAAGAGGGCCTTTGAAAGCTTGCTGCGGCCTTAGGTCTGATTTAGCGCGTGGAAATGGTCGCTGCCTTGCGCCAGACACTTGCCAGCCACGGTTGCTGTTCGCGTGGCAGGCCCGGTGGTCGGTAGTAATGCGTCAGCTCCGCGAACCCGGCCACTGTCACGTAGTTGCGCCAGGTCGGCCAATCGTAAAAGGCACCATACCGGTCGCCGGTCCAGCCCTCCACGCCGTTGCCATGCGGGTTCGAGCAAAAGAGGACACCGCCAGGCTTGAGGGCCAAGTGGAGTTCCGTCAAAACGCGCGGCAGCACTTCACTGGGGATGTGGAACAGCACAGCGTTGGCGAACACGCCATCAAATCGCTCGCAGGGCAGGTCGAGCTGCAGAAAGTTCTGTTCAAGCACCTGACAGCCGCTGTGTGCTCGTGCCAGAGCGGCCAGTTGCGCCGAGCCCTCCAACCCCGTCACACGGTGACCAAGCGTCTTGAAGCGCACGAGATCGCGCCCGGGGCCACAACCGAAGTCAAGAACTTCAAGCGGGGGCGTGGACTCAACATGCCTCAATAAGGCGTCGATGTTTTGGCTCACGTCGTGATCGCGGGTGCCCTCCCAGAACGCCTGCGCGTTCTGGTCGTAGTACGCCAGCGTGCGCGCGGCGATGCGTTGCAGATCTTCGGCTGTCTGTTGCATGAGCCATTTTGGCATGCGGCCCGACAGTCAAGGAAAATGAAGGCCACATGTCAGACCGTGCCGCGGTCCCTATATAGTTCAGGATCAGGTCGAGAATCAAACCATGGAGCTGATACCGATGATGACAATCAAGTACTACTGGGAGGATTTCACGCCCGGTTGGCAATTTGAGTCGCAGCCGAGAGTGCTCACGTCCGATGAGATCGTGAGGTTTGCGCGCGACTACGATCCGCAGTCTTATCACGTTGATGAAGAGGCGGCAAAATCCTCACCCTTCGGCGGTCTGATCGCCAGCGGCTGGCAAACTTGCGGCGTAGCGATGCGTCTCATGTGCGATAGCTACCTGCTCCAAAGCTCTTGTATCGGTTCGCCAGGACTCGATGAGTTGCGCTGGTTCAAGCCGGTGAGGCCAGGCGACGGACTACGGCTACATTCGACAGTGCTCGACCAAACACCATCGCAAAAGGATCTGACCCGCGGCACAGTGAAATTCCGTTGGGACGTGTTAAACCAGAAGAATGAGGTCGTGTGCAGCATGACGGGTCGTCAGCATTACCGTCGCCGTACACCGCTGATGATGCAATGAAGAAATTTGTTCTCAGCATCATCACAGCCTTCGTTGTTGTCGACGCGGCTTGCGCTGGTGAGGCCAAAGTCACATGGCAGGAGCCGGACAATTACACGGACATCCGCGAAGGCCATGATCTGCGTGATTCGTTTCGCCAAGGGCTGTTCAGCGATTTTGAGCTGCTCTTCGCTGATCTGGCCAGGCGTTTGCCCGACGGCTGCGTCCTGGATGTCACCGTAACGGATGTCGATCTAGCGGGTGAGGTCAACGGAATGCACTTTGGCCTGTGGCACGACATCCGCGTCATCAAGGCCTTGTACTGGCCAAGAATGTCCCTGGATTACAAGCTGACTGATGCCACCGGCCAACTGCTCGGGTCAGGTCATGAAGATATCAAGGACATGGCATTTTTCGACCGTGGTGTTTGGCTCAGACTGACCCGCTTCAGCTTTGAGGAGCGAATGCTGAGAGACTGGTTCAAGAAGATGCAAAACGAAGGAAAGTTTCCCGACAGAGACAGGCAACCACGCCTCTATCCGTCACAACCAGCGCCAGACCAGTAAAGCACAGCCGATCAGTGCAGATTTGATATTGCGCCACCAGTGCGCAGTAGCGTCAGGCATCGCTTCCCATGCTTTCGCCGCCGCACTCACCTGCACTCCCCAGCCAACAGGCGCATCAGGGCAGTCGAGAGAACGACGCGCCGGACCGGTAGAAATACGGCAGGGATTGACGTAGTGACGCTCATTTTTGCACGCTACTTGGTTTGTTGAGACACCACAAACCCACTCGTTGTGAATCGCGGCCCCAATGACTTATCGACCACTCAGCCAGATTGCTTTAGCGGCGTGCGCACGATCCTCTCCCTGGCCACCGGTATTCGCGCTATGGGAAGCCTCTACTTGGAACAATGCGATACTTGCTCGCGGCATCACAGGCAGCGGTGCCAATCAACAGTCCAGCGGCACTTGCAGACACCTATTCCAGAAATGAAGACACAAATTGATCACTTGGTGGTGGTGGCACGGACCCTGGAGCTTGGGGTGCAATGGTGCGAGGCAACTTTGGGCATCACGCCCGGCGCCGGCGGCGAACACGCCGTGTATGGAACGCACAACCGATTATTCAAGATTGCCACACCAGCCAACCCACTGGCTTACTTTGAGATCATCGCCATCAATCCGCACGCTGCGCGTGCTGCAAACTCGGCAAGGAAGCGCTGGTTCGACATGGATGATCCGGCGCTTCAGGCGGCCGTCGCCATTGGCCCCCGTCTCGTGCACTTTGTTGCCAACACCAGCGACCTTCAGGCCGCCCGAATTGCCCTGAAAGCCCAGGGCATTGACCGTGGGCCAGCGATTCAAGCCAGTCGCCATTCCAGACGGGGCTTGCTGCAATGGCAAATTACCGTGCGAGAGGATGGCCAGCGCTTGTTCGACGGCACGCTCCCAACCCTGATTCAATGGGGCAAAGCCGATGACGCCGAGCCTTTGCGCCTGCACCCAAGAAACAGCCTGCCTCGATCAGGTGTGACATTGCAAACCATTTCCGTGACCCATCCGACAGCGCCGAAGCTTCAGGCGGCTTACGAAGCGATCGGACTGGCGAGCGTTGCAATCGACGCCGGTCCGGCCAATCTCTGTGTCACCTTGCACACGCCCAAAGGCCCGATCCAGTTGCAAAGTCACTGCCTCTAGTGCAGCCTTAAGCCGGCATCAGTTCTCCGCCCAAAGCATCCATCAAATCGGGCAGCAGCTTGCGCAGTTCGCCGGTCGCAATCGCGGTGTCGGCGTCGAATCCGTCATCCTTGCCGGTAGCCTTGCTGTCAAAGACGACCTCCAGAAACGCCAGCTTCTTGATCTGCAGGTTCTCGGTCAGTACAAACGAGACGCGACTGTCCCAAGTGAGGGCCAGTCGGGTCGGCAGTTTGCCAGACTGAACGTGCTGGCGTACCTCGTCGGTGTCCAGGGCGTGACGCGCGTAACGCACTACGGCCTTGGATTCGTCGGCAGCTTTGAGCTCGCACTCCCGATCGACGCTAAAGCCTGCAGGGGCTTGCTGGCTGATCAGCCACTCTGACATGGCCGCGCTGGGCGACACCTTGCTATTGAACAGCGTCACGGCCAGACCTGGCACCGACTTGACCAGCATCGTTACCACGTCATCGGTGCGCGCTTGACTCGCCGCGTCGATCACCAGCAGCCGGGCTTTCGGGTCGATCCAGATTCCGACGGACACCTGCTTGGTAAACGCCATCGGTAGCAACTCCAGCCGTATGTCGTCCTTGAGGTCGCGTGTCTCCTTCTTGCCAGGTTTGCGACCCGTGGTGGCCTCGATGTGCGCGACACGTTCTTTGACCCTGCGAGTAAGGACCGAACCTGGTAGCGTGCGGGTCTCGATCATCAGCTTGAAAATGAGCTGCCCAGCCACCGACTCCACCAGCGGACCATGGGCTTCACCCCTGGGCTCGCACCAGCCAATGGACTTCTCCTGGGTCGAAGCACACTCGACAAAGCGTCCGGCATCGAGACTTTGCTCGATCTGCGCTGCAGTGGCGCTCCACTCTGGAGCGACCCGATAAACGATCATGTTCTTGAACACTTGCACCCTTTTCGACGATTGACTAAAACTTTCAACCGTCGATCATCCCATCAATTGGCCCCACAAGTTCCAGGCGGCCGCGCATTAGCTGGTGCTGAATTTCGTCGAGCACTCCGATGGCCAGCAGGAACGGGCGTATCGATGACTAGAGATGGCTCACTGCAACTTGCTGTCGACCCAGGCGACCACCTCGCGTGGGCTGAAGGGCTTGATGAAGTAGGCGTCGGCGCCGCGCCGGCGCGCATCTTTATCGTCCGCAGCCTGGCCGCGCGCCGTCACCATAGCGACAAAGATGTTTTTGAGCTTGGCGTCACTCTTGATGAGATCGAGCAGCTGCAAGCCATCCATGGCACCTGGCATCATGACGTCGAGCAGTATCAGTCGAGGATGGTGAAGTTCGATCAACTCCAAGGCGGCAGTGGCGCTCTCGGCTTCGAGCAGCTGGTATTTTTTGCTCAGGGCGACGCGCATCAGCAGACGGATATCCGGACTGTCATCAACGACCAGAATAGTGTCTCGCCCGGAACCAACTGGCCCGATGGTCTGCTGCGTCATCGCTGTTCCTGTGCCGATCTATTTATTGATTGGTTCGCAAAGGTCCAATCTTCTGCGTGACCCACTATACACTGCTTGTCCAGGACAGGTATCTTGACGCCTGAGGGACCAATCCCGGTACACTTCGCCGCAATGAAGCAAGCTGAGATTGAACAGGCGACCGGCCTGTCACGCGAAGTGTTGCGCAAGTGGGAGTTGCGCTACCAGTTTCCCCTGCCCGAGCGCGGGCCACGTGGTCAGCGCCTTTATCAAGCCAAAGACCTGCCCAAGCTGCAACTGATCACACAGTTGCTGGCGCGCGGAATGCGCCCGGGCAAACTGGTGCTCTTGTCTGTGAAGCAGTTGCAGGCTCTGCTGACGACCCGCGTTGACCAGCCAGCTGCGCCGGCGATTGACGAAGCGGCACAGCAATTGCTGGCGTGTCTGGCGCCAGGCAGCGTACCGGGGACGGTGCGCGACTACATCACTGCATTGATTGAAGCAGAGGGCCTGGCGGCTTTTGCCTCGCACCGGCTACCCGCGTTCAATCAGGCGGTAGGTGAGGCCTGGGCGGGTGGTCGCCTTGGCCTGCACGCCGAGCATCATTACTCCGATGCCGTGCAGGCCGTCGTGCAGAGTCATTTGCTCGGGCGAAAGCCAAAGGACTTGCAGCAACGCATCCTGCTGACCACGCCGCCTGGAGAATCGCACGTATTGGGCTTGCTGTCGGTGCAGGCAGCGCTGACACTGCAAGGCGCAGAATGTTTCAATCTGGGTGCCCAGACACCGGTCGCGGACGTGAAGCAAGCGGTCAAGGATTGGGACATCACGGTGCTTGCCATCTCAGCGAGTCTGGCGTTACGGCCCGATATTGCGCGCCCCTACCTGGTGGCACTACGTCACGTTGTACCCAAGCGTTGCAAAATCTGGGCTGGTGGCCAGGGTTTTGCATTTCTGCAGGCTTCGCCGGTGGCAGGCGTCAAGGTTTTTGACAGTACCGAAGGCGCGATCAGAGCCTGGCAGAAGATTAGCACCAATGACACGGACCCTCGCTGATGCCAGCGCCACGCCTTTTCGTCCCACGGTCCAAGGAGTTCTGCGATGAAGGGAGTCTTTAGCCTGATAGGTCTGCTGCTCAGTCTGGCCCTGGTGGGCTTTCTGGTCAAAAAGCAGATCGCCTCAACGCAGCAAATCGTGCCTTCACTGCAAGCACCCGCGACCGCCGACGCACAGGGTGCAGCCAGTGCGCCTGGCCAGTCGCCCACACAGATTCAGCAGCAGTTCAAGCAGGCGCTACAGGACGCAATGCAGCAGCCCCGGACGGTTGCCGACGAAAAGTAGGGTCCTGCCAGCAAACCTTGCTGTCGAGGGCCACATGATGGAGGCTCATACCGCTTGAACAGTGCGATACTTCACGCGCACTACAGCTCCCCTCCCCCATGAACCTGGAACCTCTGCTGATCATTGAACTCGTTGCCCTCGGCTTGGCTACCGGCTTTCTGGCCGGCCTCTTGGGCATAGGCGGGGGCATGCTGCTGGTTCCCTTCATTACGCTGATCCTGTCGGCACGAGCGGTTGGAGCCGACCTGACCGTCAAGATGGCGATTGCAACTTCGATGGCGACCATCATTTTCACTTCCATCTCCAGCGTGCATGCACACCACAAGCGCGGCGCCGTGCGCTGGGATCTGGTCAAAGGTCTGGCCCCCGGCATCGTGCTCGGTGGCGCGCTGGCGAGTCTGGGCGTGTTCGCGCTGCTCAAGGGCTCGTCGCTGGCGCTGTTCTTTGCCCTGTTCGTCAGCTTTTCGGCGACCCAGATGTATCTGGACAAGAAGCCGGCACCGACACGCCAGGTGCCGGGAACCGGCGGCCTGATAGGCGCTGGCAGCGTGATTGGTTTCCTGTCAGGCTTGGTCGGTGCGGGCGGTGGTTTTGTCAGCGTGCCCTTCATGACCTGGTGCAACGTGGCGATTCACAACGCAGTGGCCACTTCGGCAGCCTTGGGTTTTCCGATCGCGCTGGCCAACGTCATCGGCTACGTCATCGCCGGCCAGAGCGTGCAGAATCTGCCGCCCTACTCGCTTGGCTACATCTGGCTGCCGGGGCTGCTCGTGATTGCCAGTTGCAGTGTGCTGACAGCGCCCCTTGGCGCGCGCGCGGCGCACAAGTTACCGGTCAGACAACTCAAGCGGGTTTTTGCCAGCATCCTGTATTTGCTGGCCGCCTACATGCTCTACAAAGCGTTCGCCTGAAGCATCAGAGCGTGTAGTCAATCGCCCGGCTGTAAGCCGGATCGGCATGCCAGGCCCAGTAGGTCTGCACCAACTGGCGGGTGATCGGACCCGGTTGACCGTTGCCAATGGCTTGCTGGTCCACCCGGGTCACTGGCAGCACACCGCCACCCGAGGTTGACAGCAGCACTTCCTGCGCGCCGCGCAATTCATCCGCCGGCAAGGTCCGCAGTTGTACTTCCAGACCCAGCGATTGCGCGATCTCGATCACGGTGCGGCGTGAGATGCCTTCGAGCATGCCCTGATCCGGTGTAACCAGTGCGCCGCCACTGACGCAAAACACGTTAAAGCCGGGCCCCTCCACCACGTTGCCTTGCCCGTCCACCAGCAGCACCGTGTCGGCACCTGCGTCCAGCGCCACGAGCAAGCCCATGGTGAGGTCGTTCCAGTGGTAATTCTTGGCCGACGGATCCACCGACGCTGCAGGAATGCGCTGCACATCGCTGATCTTCACATGCAGGCCTTGCTCGCGCTGCTGCGCGTCGGCAATCCAGACAAAGGGCACGGCGAAGGCATAGAACTGATTCACCGCAAGACGCGGATCGCGCGAGCCCCAGGGTGGCTGGCCGCGGGTACAAATCATCTCGACGTAGGAAGCACGCAGACCGCTCAGCCGCACACACTGCGCCAATATGTCGGCGATCTGTTCGTCCGTCAGCCCGGTGGCTAGCCGCCATCTCTGGCAACTGCGCCGGAAGCGTTCCAGATGTGCGTCGAGACGGAAGAAAGCACCCTCCCAGACCGTCACCACATCGTAGGTGGCATCTGAGCGCAAGAAGCCCCAGTCGGTGATGGGAATGCTGGCCTGGGCGATCGGCAGATACTGCCCGCGTACAAAAGCGCAACCTTGTGTGAAATCGGGTGTGGACATGGATCAAGCCTTGTACTGTGGTTTGGGGGGTAGAGCAAAAATTCGCTCTACCCCGAAACCTTCTGGCGGAGCAGGGGGGATTCGAACCCCCGGAGGGTTTTACCCCTCGCACGCTTT
>JBAXFI010000061.1:0-14648 GCA_037139995.1 Comamonadaceae bacterium
TGGAAAACTCAAGCCTGGTCAGCCGCAAACTCGCCAGCACGCGCACCGTGCTGTGTGCATCGCCCCAGTATTTGAAGTTGCACGGAACCCCTCAGCATCCGGAGGAACTGGCCCAGCACGCGGTGATCTCCTACAGCTACCTGTCCACCGGCGACGAATGGCGTTTCACCGGACCCGAGGGAGCGGTGAACGTCAAAACCAGGCCTTGCATGCACACCAACAGCGGCGACACCTGCCGCGCCGCCGCCCTGGCCCATCAGGGCGTGATCCTGCAGCCGACTTTCCTGGTGGGCAAGGACCTGACCGACGGCAGCCTGCTTGAACTGATGCCGCAGTACCGGTCCATCGAATTCGGCATTTATGCGGTTTATCCGACACGCAAACACGTTTCGGCCAAAGTGCGCGCCATGATCGAATTTCTGGCGGAACATTTGGCAGAACACGCTCCTTCCTGGTAGGGATTAACAATTCCAAAGATGATTTAGTAATTAATAAGTGAAAACTCGGTAGTTCCAGTTTTAAGCGACAACTCCCAAAATCCGCTGCATCGCAACTTTGTAGTGAATCTCAGGAGTCGAACATGGCCAGTCGCCGTCGCTTATTCAAGCTCACCCTCGTCGCCCTTGTGGCAAGCGCCACGCTGGGCGCCGCCGCTCAGCAGGCGGTCACTCTGCTCAACGTTTCTTACGATCCGACGCGCGAACTCTACGTTGAGTTCAACGCCGCTTTTGCCAAACACTGGAAAGCCAAGGCCGGCCAGGACGTGACCATCAAGCAGTCGCACGGCGGATCCGGCAAACAGGCACGCTCGGTCATCGACGGTCTGGACGCCGATGTCGTAACGCTGGCACTGGCAGGTGACGTGGATGCGCTCTACAAGAATGGCGGATGGTTGGCACAGGATTGGCAAAAGCGCTTGCCGCACAACTCGGCCCCTTACACCTCGACCATCGTGCTGGTGGTACGCCAGGGCAATCCCAAAGGCATCAAGGACTGGGACGACCTGGTCAAGCCCGGCGTCAGCGTCATCACACCCAACCCCAAGACCTCGGGCGGCGCCCGCTGGAACTACCTGGCCGCCTGGGAATTTGCCAGACGCAAGCTGGGCGGCGACGCCAAGGCCAAGGACTTCATCCAGGCGCTGTACAAAAACGTGCCGGTGCTCGACACCGGTGCCCGAGGCTCCTCCATCACTTTTGCCCAGCGCAACCAGGGTGACGTCTTCATCTCCTGGGAGAACGAAGCGCATCTGCTGGAAAAGGAATTTGGCAACAAGGTTGACATCATTTACCCCTCCATCAGCATTCTGGCCGAGCCGCCGGTGAGCGTGGTCGACAAGAACGTGGACCACAAGGGCACGCGTGCTGTCGCGCAGGCCTATCTGGAATACCTGTACAGCGACGAGGGCCAGGACATTGCCGGCAAGAACTTCTACCGCCCGATTTCAGAAAAGTTCCAGACCAAGTACGTCAAACAACTGCCGAGAATCAACCTGTTCACCATCGAGCAGGCCTTTGGCGGCTGGACCAAGGCCGACAAGGACCACTTTGCCGATGGCGGCAGCTTTGATCAGATTTACCTGAAGAAATGATCACTCTACAAAGCCGCCTCACCCTCATCCAATCCCAAGCCGCGCGACTGCTGCGCGTCACAGCTCGCGCCTGGGGGCTCAGCGCACCAGCGCAGTTTTGATTAAGCTTCAACAATATCCTTCACTAAAACGAAAGTCTCCCATGTCCGCATCCTGGAAATTTGAAACCCTCTCCGTCCACGCCGGTTACTCGCCCGACCCCACCACCAAGGCAGTGGCGGTGCCGATCTACCAGACCGTCGCCTATGCCTTCGACAACGCACAGCACGGTGCCGACCTGTTCGACCTGAAAGTGCCGGGCAACATCTACACCCGCATCATGAACCCGACGCAAGACGTGCTGGAAAAGCGTGTGGCGGCACTCGAAGGCGGCATTGCCGCGCTGGCAGTGGCCTCCGGTCAGGCGGCGGTGACTTACGCGATCCAGACGATTGCAGAAGCGGGCGACAACATCGTGTCGTCCACCGCGCTCTATGGCGGCACCTACAACCTGTTCGCACACACGCTGCCCCTGTCGGGCATCACGACGCGCTTTGCCGATGCGCGCGACCCGGCCAGCTTCGAGACCCTGATCGATGAGAAAACCAAGGCGATCTATGTCGAGTCGCTGAGCAACCCGCAAGGAACGGTGGTCGATATTGGGCGCATTGCCGAGATCGCGCATCGCCACGGCGTGCCGCTGATTGTGGACAACACCGTTGCCACACCCTATCTGCTGCGCCCCTTCGAGCATGGTGCCGACATCGTCGTGCACTCACTCACCAAATACCTTGGTGGCCACGGCACTTCGCTGGGCGGCGCCATTGTGGACTCGGGCAAGTTCCCGTGGGCCGAGCACAAGGTCAAATTCAAACGCCTGAACGAGCCCGACCAGAGCTACCACGGCGTTATCTACACCGAAGCGCTGGGCCCCGCCGCCTACATCGGCCGGGCTCGCGTGGTACCGCTGCGCAACCTGGGCGCGGCCATTTCACCGTTCAACGCCTTTCTGATTCTGCAAGGCATAGAGACCCTGTCACTGCGCCTGGAGCGCATCAATGACAACACGCTCAAGGTGGCGCAGTTCCTGCAAAAGCATGACAAGGTCGCGTGGGTCAACTATGTTGGCCTGGCCGACCATCCTGATCACGCACTGGCGCAGAAATACCTCGGCGGCAAGGGCTCGGGCCTGCTGACCTTTGGTGTGAAGTCGGCACCCGGGCAGGGCCGCGTTGCCGGGGCCGCGTTTCTGGACGCGCTCAAGCTCTTCACACGCCTGGTCAACATTGGCGACGCCAAGTCCCTGGCCACGCACCCGGCCTCCACCACGCATCGCCAACTCTCGCCCGAAGAACTGGTGAAGGCCGGTGTCTCGGAAGACGCGGTACGGCTGTCCGTCGGGATCGAGCACATTGACGATCTGCTGGCGGATCTCACAGAGGCGCTGGCCGCGGTTTGAATACCGCCCGAAATCAGCGACCTTGATCCGTGACGATGTCGATGGAGCGAGGGGATAGGTCCCGCCGCACACTCATTCTTTGAGTCTTTGCATCACGGTTATGGAGTGGTCCCCCGGGTACCACTTGATGGTGCGCTGCTCACAGTACGCTTTTGCAGCGCCTCCGACCCATTGCTCGTAGTCCGATGTCTTGATGGTCGCAAAGTGTGTCCACTTTTCCTGTGGACCATGCCCGCTCTTGAACGAACCACAGAGAAGGAAGTTGCCTTTTCCCGACTCGGCGAAGTAGCCAACGCGTGCTGCTCGGATGGCGGCGGGCAGGTTTCCCCCTGAGGCCTTGAAGTCCTTGGCCGAAGAAGCCAATAGGAACTCGACCACCTTTGAATCTACGCCTGCGGGGGCATCAATCTTTCTTTCTGCCGCTGCTGCCTGGATTGGGGCGAAGGCTGCGGTCGCCAGCGAGAGCGCGGTCAGCGTGTTCCGCAGCAGTGGGAGAAGTCGCTGGATGTGTATGCGAGGACCACGTAATGTACACAGCAAAACCTTCGGGATATTCTGGACACCGCTGGATAAACTGGACATGAATTCCTCCTGAAAATGGGTCGCACGCACTTGAACCACCGCCATCGCTGCAAAACCAAAAATTCGTCCGACAGGCGATGCCCAGGCCATGGTGGAAGTGCTATTTCTTCGCTTGATGCGAAGTTTGCCACTCCTGTGCTCGACGCTCCCCTTCGGCGTTCTGTTCCGGCGTCAGCTTGCTCTGAGCCGACTCGACGGAACGTCGAACCATTTCGGCAACAGCACCTCCACTCATCATCGCGAGCGTCCACCACTTCGCCGCCTCGACTCGGTCCTGAGGTACGCCTTGCCCCTTGTAATACATGATGCTGGTAGTGAACTGCGAGCGCGGGTCGCCCAATTCTGCGGCCTTTCGATACCAAGAAGCTGCGCGGGCGTCGTCTTGGTCTACGCCCATCCCGTGCTCGTACATCATCCCAAGATTAGACGCCGAGAGAATGTCTCCGGCACTCGCGGAACGCTCGAACAGGGTCACAGCTCGTTGGTTGTTTTGCGCGACGCCTTCCCCGTGGTAGTACATAAATCCGAGACGTCGCTGGGCTTGCGCATTGCCGCCTGCCGCCGCTCTTTCAAATGCAGTGATCGATGGGGCATAACGCTTCTGGTCGTACAACCTTAGCCCGTCCTCAAGGTCACCGGCAAAGCACGGCGCGGCGAGTAGCAGCGAAAGTACCCGGATGGTTGCTCTGGTTCTCATCTTCGCCTCCTGACCAACGGTGTTGTCTGCACTGCTTGATGGGGTGTATACCGCCAAATCGCGCAGATCATTCTCACTCAATTTTCGGATTGAAACAAGCTGCTGATGCTAGAACTGGAAGCGCATGCGCCCGCACCGAAATAGTTGCACCCGGACGCTCGGACCTCTGCTTGTTTCAGAAATTGCAATACGTTAACTTAAGTCAACGGATTGGACCACGCTGGCGATTGACTGCAACCGCTGCAAACCGACGGTGATGGGCCCCGGAACTCCGTATTGCCTGGAACCTGACATCCCTTGTGAGAGCAGTCAAGGCCTGATCGGCCACAGCCACCGTGGAACCGACGCTGAGTATGCGGCCCAGGCATTGCCGAATGTCCGCTTAAGCCATGGCTCCTCACCGAGTACGACGCGCAAGTGAAAGGCAACTGCGACGCACAAGGTGTACATGGCTATGCCGGCGGTCGGAGACAACATGAGCCAGGCGAGAAGGATGAGCAGGACGGCCACGTACATTGGATTGCGTGTGACACGATAAAGTCCAGATGTGACCAAATGGACAGGCGGCGCCCAAGGCGCAAGCGTTCCCTTGCCGGCGATGTAGAACTCCCGGACGCATGCAAGCAAGGCCAGCGAACCCAGCGCGAAAAGCAAGCTTGTAGCCATGGCCATCTCGGAACGTGTGCCGCTGGCGTTGACGATGAGCGCGGGCACTGCGAACGCGACCATGCCGGGCAGGGCAAGAAACGCAATGAGGGCGCGAGCAAACATGCCAACAACGACGTTCACATCCGGCCCTGCCACCAGACGAACAGCCCCGATCCGATGATAACGACACTTCCCAAAATCATGGGCCCATCGATGCGCTCACCGAATACCGCGACGCCCAAGCTGATGCCGAACAGAAGCCGCGTGTACCTGAACGGCGTGACGACCGAAACAGCGCCTGTGCGCATCGCCTTCATCAGCGCCGCGTAGGCGAAGACGCCAGCCAGCGCGGCGACAGCGACACCCCCTGCATTGGCGACAGTCGGCCCAACCAAGGGCTTGCCGTCAAAGCACGAATAGAGCACCCCGGCAGCAAGCACGGTCAAGAACCCGTAGAAGCCCAGGGCCCAGGTGCTTAGCGACGCCGGCGCAGCACGGCTTGCCAGGTCCCGGCCAGCGAATCCCAGGGTGCTGACCACGGCAAGGACAGACAGCGCCGAGAAGTCCTGGGCAGCAGGCCGCAGGATGATCAGCACGCCGATCAGGCCTGCAATGATGCCGCACCAACGCCGCCAACTGACCACTTCACCAAGAAACGCAGTAGCGCCCAGAACCACGATGATGGGCGTGGCCTGAAGCAGCGCGGTAGCTGAAGACAAAGGCGTGAGTGCGATGGCAAGCCCATAGAACAGCCGGCCTACCAGCTCGAAAGACGCGCGAATCAACATGACCCTGGAAAACACTTGCGCCGTGACCAGACTGGAACCAGCACGCCGGGCCAGACAGGCGAACAGGATGGCGCCGCCGGCGCCGAACAACATCAGCACCTGACCGACCGGCAACTGCCTGGTGGCGGTCTTGATAAAAACATCCTCGACCGCAAACACGGCCATCGCCGCAATCATCCAGAAGATGCCTGTGAGGTTCTCCTTTTGGAGGATCTGTTGCCGATGCATGCTGACCATTATCCACAGTGCCGACAGTGCAGCGGGAGCCTGCGCTCGTCTATAGTCACCTCAGCCCCGACTCTTCATCGTGCGCACTATTCTGGAAATCCCCCATGGAAATTAAAGTCAACTTTCTCGACAAGCTTCGTCTTGAAGCCAGGTTCGATGATTTCACGGTGGTGGCCGACCAGCCTGTCCGCTACAAGGGCGATGGTTCGGCGCCGGGTCCTTTCGATTACTTTCTGGCCTCATCGGCTTTGTGCGCGGCTTACTTCGTCAAGTTGTACTGCCTGACCCGCAATATTCCTACCGAGAACATCCGACTGTCGCAGAACAATATTGTCGATCCGCAAGACCGTTACCAGCAGATTTTCAAGATTCAGGTGGAGTTGCCGGCGGATATTTCTGCCAAGGACCGCCAGGGCATTTTGCGCTCGATCGAGCGTTGTACGGTGAAGAAAGTGGTGCAAGCCGGGCCCGGGTTTGTTGTTGAAGAGGTAGCGAATCTGGACGCCGATGCCCAGGCCTTGCTGAGCTTGGCGCCGGCTTCTGACGCCAGCACCTATATTGCGGGCAAGGATCTGCCGCTGGAGCAAACCATCGCCAATATGTCAGGCGTGTTGGCGCGCTTGGGCATGAAGATTGAAATCGCTTCGTGGCGCAACCTTGTCCCCCATGTGTGGTCGCTGCATATCCGCGACGCGCATTCGCCGATGTGTTTTACCAACGGCAAGGGCTCGACCAAGGAAAGCGCATTGGCATCGGCGCTCGGGGAGTTCATCGAGCGCACGAACAACAACCATTTCTACGCGGGCACGTTCTGGGGCGAAGACATCGCCAATGCAGCGTTCGTTCATTATCCGAGCGAGCGTTGGTTCAAGCCGGGTCGCAAAGATGCGTTGCCCCCTGAGATTCTGGATGCGTACTGCCGGCAGATTTACGATCCGAACAGCGAACTGCGTGGCTCACATCTGGTCGACACCAATTCCGGCAACGTAAAGCGCGGTATCTGTTGCCTGCCCTATGTGCGGCAGTCGGACGACGAGGTGGTGTATTTTCCGTCCAACCTGATCGAAAACCTCTTTGTGAGCAACGGCATGAGTGCCGGCAATACGCTGGTCGAAGCGCAGGTGCAATGTCTGTCCGAGATTTTTGAGCGGGCGGTGAAACGCGAAATTATCGAGAGTGAAATCGCATTGCCTGATGTACCGCAGGAAGTGCTTGCCAGATACCCTGGCATCCTGGCCGGCGTTCAGGGACTGGAAGAGCAAGGCTTTCCAGTGCTGGTGAAGGACGCATCGCTGGGTGGTGTCTACCCGGTGATGTGCGTTACCTTGATGAACCCGCGCACTGGCGGTGTCTTTGCCTCGTTCGGCGCGCATCCCAGCCTGGAGGTGGCGCTGGAACGCAGTCTGACGGAGTTGCTGCAGGGTCGCAGTTTTGAAGGCCTGAACGATTTGCCCGAGCCCACCTTTAACAGCAACGCCGTGACCGAGCCCAACAACTTTGTTGAACACTTCATTGATTCCAGCGGTGTCGTGTCGTGGCGTTTTTTCAGTGCCAAAGCGGATTTTTATTTTGTCGAGTGGGATTTTTCCGGCCAGGGAGAAAATTCCAATGCCGAAGAAGCCGCGACCCTGTTCGGTATTCTCAAAGGCCTGGGCAAGGAGGCGTACATGGCGGTGTATGACCAGTTAGGCGCCACGGCCTGCCGCATCCTGGTGCCGGGCTATTCGGAGGTGTATCCGGTCGATGATCTGATCTGGGACAACACCAACAAAGCACTGTTGTTCCGTGCCGATATCTTGAACCTGCATGGCCTGGACGACGCGAATCTGGCAGCACTGCTTGAGCGTTTGGAAAACAACGAGCTGGACGATTACTCCGACATAGCCACCTTGATCGGCATCGAATTTGATGAGAACACGGCCTGGGGCCAACTGACCGTTCTGGAGTTGAAGCTGTTGATTCATCTGGCCTTGCAGCAGTTCGAGGCGACGCAAGAACTGGTGCAAGCCTTCCTGCAGTACAACGACAACTCGGTCGAGCGCAAGTTGTTTTATCAGGCCTTGAATGTGGTGCTGGAGGTGCAACTCGATGGCGAGCTGGAACTGGCGGATTACCTCGTCAATTTCCGCCGCATGTTTGGCGAGCTGCGGATGGACGCGGTGTTGGGCTCAGTGGACGGCAGCGTGCGCTTCTTCGGCTTGACGACAACCAGCATGAAGCTGGAGACGCTTGAGCGGCACCAGCGCCTGATCGACAGCTACAAGAAATTGCACACGGCGCGGGCCAATGCGGCGGCTAGGTCGAGCTAGGCGCGCTGTCTCAGTCCTCTCTGCATCGGCCATGTGCTAATCTACTTTACATGGTCAAGCGTTCAACCAAGAAAGTTCATGCCGAGCTTAACCGGCCCGATAAGGTATTCGAGGTCGCGGCCGAGTTGTTCAAACTTTTGTCAACGCCGATGCGGCTCAAGATCCTCAGTTGCCTGCGAGATGGCGAGCAGAACGTGAGCTATCTGCTCAGCACCATCGATACCACCCAGCCAAATATGTCGCAGCACTTGAAGGTTCTGTACAACGCCGGCGTTCTTGGACGCCGCCGTGAGGGCGTTCAAATCATCTACCGCATCATCGACGAGCGGGTGATCGACCTGTGCCGCGCCGTATGCATGCACGTCGAGACCAAGGCAATTAAAGAGGTTTTTCCTCAGGCTGCTGCTGGTGACACACTTGACCGAGATCGAGAAGGTGCCGACGTCTAAGCTGCTTTTCCTGAGGTTCGCAGCGGCTTCAGCCTGACTGAGGTGGCGACCATGCTGTGCACTTCGCAGCCCGGTATTTGCATCAGGCAAGGACGATCGCCTGACGGTCGCGGCGACGCACTCGCAGGCTCGTTACGCCCTGCCGCACGTGGTGCGCGGCTTTCGGCGCGAGGCCGGCCTCGTCTTTGCGTTTTAGCGCACCGATATCCAGCGAAAGTACATGTAGTTGTCTGATCGCTGCACCGCTTCGACGTTGGCGCGCATACCCCAGGCCAGGGCTTGCTGGTGCAGCGGGATGTGGCCGAAATCGTCGCGATGAAGTTCCAGTGCTTCTTGCATCAGCTTGGTGCGTTTGACCAGATCGGTTTCGGATCCGATAGTCTGCGTTAACGCATCGAGCCTGGCATTGCTATAGGCACCCATGTTCCATGAACCATTGGCGCCATTCGGTGTGGCCATCAGCAGCGCCAGGGCGTTGTGCGCATCGTAGCCAGCCGGGATCCAGCCAACCATGAAGAAACTGGTGTCGCGTTTAAGAACCCGGGGGAAATAAAGCGCCTTGGTCTCAGCCTGGACCTTGACCTTGATTGCCACTTGAGCCAGATTCGCGGCCACAGAGACGCAAATTCTCGCGTCGTTCACATAGCGGTCATTCGGGCAGTTGAGGGTGACCTCAAAACCATCGGGGTAGCCCGCTTCAGCCAGCAAACGACGTGACGCTACGGGATCAAAGGGCAGGCGCTTGTCGAGCGCGGCTGAATAGCCTTGCATGCCCTCGGCCACCATCAGGGCCGCAGGGCGGGCCGCTTTTTCCATGACCTTGTCAATGATGGTGGCTGTGTCAATGGCCTGATAGACGGCCTGGCGCACACGTTTGTCCTTGAACGGGTTCTTGCCCTTGACATTGGAATACAGCAGTTCGTCGCGTTTCTGGTCAAAACCCAGGAAGATGACGCGCGACTCCGGCCCCTGCATGACCTTGATCTGCTTGTTGGCGCTCAGGTGTGCCACGTTTTGCAGCGGCACCGGGTCAATCAAATCGACTTCATTGGACAGGAGCGCTGCCACGCGCGTGCCATCATTGCCAATCGGTTGAAACACCACATCGGTGACGTTGCCTTCAATCTTTCCCCAGTAGTTTCCATTACGTACCAGAACCGTTCGCACACCGGGTTGGCGCTCGCGCAAGCGGTACGGACCTGTTCCATTGGCCTTGAAGGAAGCCGTATTTTCAGTACCTTTGCGGCGATCTACCGGTTTGACTGCACCGTTGGACTCGGCCCAGGCGCGGTTCATGATGTAAATGGTCGCCAGAAGATTTGGCAGTATGGGGTTGGGCGCCTTGGTTTCCACTTCGACGGTGTTGGCGTCGACCTTGCGCACCGCGCTGATGGAGCTCAAGTTGCCGCTCATGTCAGAGCCCTCGCCGCGCGCACGGTCAATGGAAAACACCACGTCCTCGGCGCTCAGGGCTTGACCATCATGAAATTTCACACCCTTGCGCAATTCAAATCGCCACACCGTCGGCTTGGCGACGCTCCACTTTTGCGCCAGTGCCGGCACCAACTTCAATTGTTGATCGTAGGCCACCAGTCCTTCGTAGATGTTGCCGGTGAAAGCAAGTTGCACGGCCTCTGCCAGCGAATGCGGGTCCATCGACAAAGCATCACCCTGATTGGCTACGCGCAGCGTCGTGGCATGGACGGAAGAGAAAAAGCCGAGTGCGATGACGCCAAGCGTGAGGCCACTGAATTTCATGGAGTGCAATCCTGATAGAGTGTTTGAAAGAGAAGGCGCATTCTAGATGCCGCAGCAAATGAACAAACTTGACCATTACCAACTCCTGATACGCGGTGGCACTGTCATCGACGGCACGAAAGCGCAACGCTTCCTGGCCGATATCGGTATCACCGATGGGCGCATCGCAGCCATCGGCCAGCTGCAGGCGCACACGGCTGATGAAACACTGGACGCCAGCGGACTCATGGTGGCGCCCGGTTTTATAGACGCTCACACGCATGACGACCTGTCTTTGCTGTCCCAGGGCGACATGAGCTGCAAGGTCTCGCAAGGAGTGACCACGGTCGTTGTGGGTAACTGCGGCATCAGCGCCGCACCCCTCAGGAATGGGCAGGAGCTGCCGATGCCGCTGAGTCTGCTGGACATTCCCTGCGGGAACCGCTTCACGACCTTTGCGGCCTATATGCAAGCATTGCGCGAAACGCCAAGCGCCGTCAATGTGGCTGCCATGGTGGGCCACACGGCACTGCGCGCCACGACCATGGACGACACGCAGCGTGCGGCGAGCGCTGGCGAGATTGCTGCCATGCAGCACCTGCTCGATGAGGCCCTGCAGGCCGGTGCGATTGGCATGTCTACGGGCACCTTCTATCCACCCGCGGCGCACGCCAGCACCGAGGAAATCATTGAAGTGGGACGCCCGCTGTCGAAGCACCAGGCTCTGTACGCGACACACATGCGCGATGAGGCCGATCAGGTCATGGTCTCGCTGGACGAGAGTTTTTGCATTGGTCGAGCTCTGGGCGTGCCGGTCGTGATCTCCCACCACAAGGTCATGAACCGATCCAACTTTGGCCGCTCTGTGCAGACCCTGCCCTTCATCCGCGAAGCCATGAAACACCAATGCGTGGCACTGGACTGCTACCCCTACACCGCCGGGTCGACCATGATTCGAACCGACCGTGGCGTGCTCGACGGGCGCGTGCTCATCGCATCCAGCGTCCCGCACCCCGAGTGCGCGGGTCGGGACCTGGACCAGATCGCCGCCGAATGGCACATGACCAAGGCCGAGGCCGCGCAGCGTCTGCAGCCGGGCAGCGCCATTTACTTTGTGATGGACGAGGACGATGTGCAGCGCATACTGGCTTTTGACGAAACCATGATTGGCTCGGATGGAATTGCGGCGGGTGCCAACCCGCATCCCCGTCTTTGGGGCACTTTCCCTCGCGTGCTGGGCCACTACAGTCGGGACCTGGGCCTGTTTCCGCTGGAGACTGCTGTGTGGAAAATGACAGGCCTGAGCGCGCGCAACTTCCGACTGCCCGGGCGTGGCACACTGCAAGTCGGAATGCACGCTGACCTGACGCTGTTTGATGCCGAAAGCGTGAACGATAGCGCCACCTACGATGAGCCCACACTGGTGTCGCAAGGCGTGCACAGCGTGATCGTCAACGGTGTGGTGACCTGGCACGCTGGCGCTCATAGCGGTGCACGCAGTGGTCAGTTGATCGCCCGGGCGCCATGAGTTCGCTCAATGCGTATTCGATAAAAGCAAGGAAAGAACTTTCCCTCACTGTGGCGGCAGCACCGCAACCGACAAGGCCAGGTCTTGCAGGCGGCACAGCGTGATGACGGCCACCTGGTCTGTGCTCCAGGGCATCGCCTTGAACAGGGTGCTCGCATGCTTTCGGGTATCGGCCCGCAAGCCCAGCAGCAGGTAACCGCCGTCGGTTACGGGCTGCAGTACCGCGGCATGGTCTGACAGCGAACGCGCCGACGCACCCAAGGCGTGCGCACCCGTCAGACTCGACTGCCAGAGGGTGTCCCGGGCACGATGACCTGTGCCTGCGTCAACGCTTCTAGAATTGGCGCCTGCACAAAAGCAGTCAACACATTCCAGCAGCCAGGGACCGTCAGCTCAATGAGCACAAGCATCATTTATCGCCTTCTTAACGCCATCGCCCTGCCGCTGGCGCTGTCAGCCTGCGCCATCACCTTGCCTGAAACGCAGGTCGATGCGCAGACGGCGCCGCAGTGGCAGGCGCCACTGCCGCACCAGGGTGCCGTCGGCACCCTCTCCAGATGGTGGCAGGAGCAGGGCGATCCGGAGCTGCTGAAGCTGATCGAGGCTGCACAGGCAGCGGCGCCCTCGGTGGCGCAGGCGCTCTCGCGCATTGAAGCGGCGCGCGCCTTGCAGGCGGCCAGCGCTGCGGTACTGCTGCCCAATGTGAACGCAGCACTGGCTGGGTCTCGCTCCGTGAGCCAACCAGGCCTGCCGCTGGCCAGCAGCGTCCAGGCGGGCCTGCAGGCGAGTTGGGAGCTTGATCTGGTGGGCGCCAACCGGGCCGCCAGCCGCGCGGCGCAGGCGCAGGTCGAGGGTGCAGAGGCGCAGTGGCATGACGCGCGGGTTTCGATAGCGGCGGAAGTGGCCAATCTGTATTTCGGCTTGCACAGCTGCCAGGCCGTGCTGGGGCTGGCACAGCAGGACGCCGCTTCACGCGCCGAGACCGCCCGACTGTCTGACGCCATGGCCCAAGCCGGCTTGCTGCCGTCCTCTACAGCGGCTCTGGCGCATGCTGGCGCTGCCGAGAGTCGCAGTCGCGCAACGCAACAGGGCGCGCAGTGCGATCTGGCCATCAAGGCGCTGGTGGCCTTGACGGCCCTGCCGGAGCCGGAGCTGCGCCAGCGCATGACTCGCGCGCGCGCTGCACCGGCGCAGCCCAAGCCGCTGGCGGTCGCGGCCGTTCCAGCGCAAACCATCACACAACGCCCCGACGTCTTTGCCGCCGAGCGCGCCCTCGTGGTGGCCAGCGTCGAAGTGGGAGTGGCCAAGGCGCAGCGCTATCCAAGGTTGAACCTGAGCGGCTCGATCGGCCGACTGCACTACGACAGCGAGGGCGTCACCACCAACCTGAACACCTGGTCTTTCGGGCCGCTGGTCCTGAGTCTGCCCGTGTTTGACGGCGGCCAGCGCGCGGCCAATGTGACGGCAGCGCAGGCGCGCTACGGTGAGGCGGTGACGCTTTACCGTGCCGTCGTGCGCCAGGCCGTGCGCGAGGTCGAGGAAGCGCTGGTCAATCTGCAGGCGACCGAGGCGCGGCGCGATGATGCCGCTGTGTCGGAGCGCGGCTACAAGCAGCTGCTGGCAGCCACGCAGGCACGCCATGCGCAGGGGCTGGCCAGCGTGATGGAACTCGAAGATGCGCGCCGCATGGCGCTGGCGTCGGAATCGACGCAGCTGGCGCTCCAACTGGAGCGCCAGCGCGCCTGGGTGGCGCTGTACCGAGCACTGGGTGGTGGTTTTGACCCCGACGCCACTGCCGTCTCTTTGAATCAACCCTTTGTTGCACCATGAACCGATTTCAAACCCAAACCCGTACCCTGGGCCTGTTGCTCGCGGCGCTCGCGATGGCCGGCCTCGGTCTGCTGGCCGCACGCTCCAACGCAGCGGGCAACGAAGCGGCCCCGGCCGGCGTCAAGCCCGCTCTGACCGTGACACTGACGCAGGCCAAAACCAGCGTGCTGCCGCTCAAGCTCAGCGCCAACGGCAACGTGGTGGCATGGCAGGAGGCCATCATCGGTGCCGAAGTGAACGGCCTGCGTGTGCAGGAACTCAGCGCCGGCATTGGCGACCAGGTGCAAAAGGGCCAGTTGTTGGCCACCTTTGCTGCCGAAGGCGTGCAGGCCGATGTGGCACTGGCGCGCGCCGCGCTGATGGAAGCCACGGCCGCTGCAGCTGACGCCGCCGCCAACGCCACCCGCGCTCGCGCCGTGCAAAGCTCGGGCGCCCTGAGTGCGCAACAGATCGATCAGCTTCTGACAGCCGAGTTGATGGCCAAGGCCCGCGTGGCATCCGCGCAGGCGCAGCTCGACGCCCAGCAGCTGCGCCTGAGCCACACCCGGCTGCTGGCACCCGACAGCGGCATTGTTTCTGCCCGCAGCGCCTCGGTGGGCGCGGTGCTGGGTGCGGGCGTGGAGATGTTTCGCCTGATCCGCCAGGGCCGACTCGAGTGGCGCGCCGAAGTCACGGCCACCGAACTGGGCCGCATCAAAGCCGGCACGCCCGTGCTCATGACCGCGCCCGACGGCACGCAGGTCAGAGGCCGGGTGCGCATGGTCGCACCCACCGTGGACGCACAAACGCGCAACGGCCTGATCTATGTCGATATATCGGGGGC
>JBAXFI010000062.1:0-14522 GCA_037139995.1 Comamonadaceae bacterium
TTGCTTGCAACCGTTGGATTGGCCAGCACGCTGATGCAGGCGGCCTGCAAATCGATACCTTCTAGATCCAGTGGCGCAAACGTTCGCTGCGCGCTGGTGACATCGCGCTGCATCTTGGGCGGTTTGCCCAGTAACACGTTCATAGGCATCTGAACGGGTGCCCCCAAGCTCCGCACTGACGTGTCGTCGCTGCCCCCCGAGGGGGCTGTTTCGCCTTGGGGCGGCCCGGCGGCGAAACCGGCCCCCACGCTGACTGGGCCGTCAGTCACCAGCAGATCCCGTTCTTCGGTTGCAACACCGACCACGGCAAACGGGCAGCGTTCACGCTCGCACAAGGCCTGAAACAGCGGCAGTGACTCCGGGGCGATCGCCAGCACGTAGCGCTCCTGGCTCTCATTGCACCAGATCTCTTTAGGCGCCATGCCGGACTCTTCCAGCGGCACCGAGCGCAGATCAAAGCGGGCACCGCGAGCGGCGTCGTTGGTGAGTTCTGGAAAGGCATTGGACAGGCCACCAGCCCCCACGTCGTGGATCGCCAGAATCGGATTGCCAGGCTGACCGTAGCCGCCCTGCCCCAGCATCCAGCACTGGTTGATGACTTCCTGCGCACGCCGCTCGATTTCGGGGTTGCCACGCTGTACCGAGTCAAAGTCGAGCGCCGCCGCGTTGGCACCGCTGGCCATGGAACTCGCTGCACTGCCGCCCATGCCGATGCGCATGCCCGGACCGCCCAGCTGAATCAGCAGACTGCCGGCTGGAAAAGCAATCTTGTGGGTCTGGGTCGCATCAATCACGCCCAGGCCACCAGCGATCATGATCGGCTTGTGGTAGCCGCGCTGCTCTGCAATTTCTGTCGCATTGCCACTGCTATCGGTCGCGGTGTAACCCAAGCTCTGCTCGTACTCCCGAAAGTAACCGAGCAGATTGGGACGGCCAAACTCGTTGTTGAAGGCTGCACCACCGAGCGGCCCTTCGATCATGATCTGCAAGGGGCTGGCAATGTGCTCCGGCTTGCCGTAAGTCGAATTAATTGGAGTCTGACCCCAATTAATCGTCGAGACGGTGAAGCCGGTCAGTCCTGCTTTGGGTTTGGAACCACGCCCGGTCGCGCCTTCGTCGCGGATCTCGCCACCGGCGCCGGTTGCAGCACCGGGAAACGGTGAGATGGCAGTGGGGTGGTTGTGCGTCTCGACCTTCATCAGGATGTGGTTGGTCGCACTCTGCCTTTCATAGGCGGGAGCGCCGCCGGGCGAGCCTTTGGCTGCACTGGCCACAAAGCGCTGCACTTGCGCCCCTTCCATCACGGAGGCATTGTCTGAGTACGCCACCAGCATGTGCTGCGGATTCGTCTCGTGGGTGTGGCGGATCATGCCAAACATGCTGCTGGCCTGGGCCACACCGTCGATCGTGAAAGCGGCGTTGAAAATCTTGTGCCGGCAATGCTCGCTATTGGCCTGGGCAAACATCATCAGTTCGACATCGGTCGGATTGCGTCGCAACTGCGTGAAGGCCTGCACCAGATACTCAATCTCGTCATCGGCCAGAGCCAGACCAAACTCGATGTTGGCTTGCTCTAGCGCTGCCTTGCCACCCTGCAGCACATCCACCTGCGCCATCGGCGCCGCCGGCAGTTCGGCAAACAACGCGCTGGCCCCGGCACGGTCAAACATCACGCTCTCGGTCATGCGGTCATGCAGCAAGTCGGCAATCTGCTGCAGCTGCGCCTGCGACAAGGTGGGCCGACTCAGCAGGCCGGCCCTAAGCGAGATTCGATACTCCAGCACCCGCTCGACACGCCGCACTGCAAGGGCACAGTTGTGTGCGATGTCAGTGGCTTTGGAGGCCCAGGGCGAGACCGTACCAAAGCGCGGTGTCACCACAATCGAGGCGCCATCGCTAGGCCCGCTGTAGGGGTCTCCGTAGGTAAGGAGCGCGCTGAGTTGCTCCGTCAACGTCTTGCTCGGCTGCACGTCCGTGCTCACCAGATGGACGAAGCGCGCCGACAAAGCACCAATGTGCTCGTGAACGGCTTGAAGGACCGGCAACAGTTGCTTGATACGAAAGGGACTGAGGGCGCTGCCGCCCTCGAATGTTGTGATGTGCAGGGTCACTTGGGTGCCTGAATGGAGGGCTGACGGGGATGTGTCCTGATTTTACCCGCCCGATGGGATAATCCGGCCCCATGACCATCACCTACAAAGACGCACAAGGCATTGCCGGCATGCGTGTCGCGGGCCGTCTGGCGGCCGAACTGCTGGATTACCTGGCACCGTTCGTCAAGCCCGGCGTCACCACCAATGAAATCGACAAGCTGGCTGACGCCTACACGACGCAGGTGCAGGGCGCAATCTCGGCACCGCTGAACTATGCCCCTTCAGGCCACAACCCCTACCCGAAGGCGATCTGCACCTCGATCAACCAGCAGGTCTGCCACGGCATCCCGAACGACAAGCCGCTGAAAAAAGGTGACATCGTCAATATCGACGTCACCGTCATCAAGGACGGCTGGCACGGTGACTCCAGCCGCATGTTCATGGTCGGCGACGTGCCGCTGGCCGCCAGGCGCCTGTGTGCCCTGACTTTTGAGGCCATGTGGCATGGCATCGTCAAGGTCAGGGCCGGAGCTTACCTGGGCGACGTCGGGTACGCCATTCAAACCTTCGCCGAGGGCCATGGCCTGAGCGTGGTGCGGGAGTTTTGTGGCCACGGCATCGGCCGCAGCTTCCACGAAGAGCCGCAGGTCCTGCACTACGGGCGCCCCGGCACCCTGGATCAGCTCAAGGCCGGCATGACCATCACGATCGAGCCCATGCTCAACGCCGGCCGGCGCGAGATCAAGGAGTTGGGCGATGGCTGGACCATCGTCACCAAGGACCGGTCTCTATCCGCGCAGTGGGAACACACTGTGCTGGTCACCGAAACCGGCTATGAGGTGTTGACGCTGTCGGCGCTCTGCCCTGCCGCTCCCTCTTTTGTTCCCAGACCGACCACGCCGCAGATCGCCTGAGATGAGGAAACTGGCCGCGCTGCGCTGTCACTTCCAGGAACAAAAAGCTGCCTTGCTGGAGTCCCTGGCATCGAGCGGTACTTCGTCCACGCGAGGTGTGCGCGCGACACTGGCTGCACTGTCAACCCTGGCCGATGCGAGTTTGCGTTCGCTCTGGCAGGAAGCTGGTTTTGCCAGCGATTTCGCATTGCTGGCGGTCGGCGGCTTCGGTCGTGGCGAACTGTTCCCCTACTCCGATGTAGATGTACTGCTGCTGGTGCCAGACGGCCATTCACCAGAGCATGACGCAGGGCTGAAGGCCAGGATCGAGGGCTTTATCGGCAACTGCTGGGATGTTGGCCTGGAGATCGGCTCGAGCGTGCGCACACTGGGCGAGTGCCAGCACGAGGCGACCCACGACGTCACGATCCAGACCTCGCTGCTGGAAGCCCGGCTCATCGCCGGTAACACCGCGCTGTTCGCAGAGTTCGAGAAACACTTCTTTTCAGCGATGGATCCGCACGCTTTCTTTGTTGCCAAGACACTTGAAATGCAGCAGCGCCACAGCAAGTACGAGGACACGCCTTATTCGCTGGAGCCCAACTGCAAGGAGTCGCCCGGTGGCCTGCGTGATTTGCAGCTCATCCTCTGGGTGGCCAAGGCGGCGGGTTTTGGTAGCAACTGGGACGCGCTGGCCCGGAACGGTCTGGCGACTGCCTTCGAGGTCAAGCAGATCAAACACAACGAGGCCCTGCTGCGGCTGGTTCGGGCCCGGCTGCACCTGATCGCGCAGCGGCGCGAGGACCGTCTGGTATTCGACCTGCAGACACCGGTGGCCCAGGCCTTCGGCTATGGTGATGCCCCCACGCTCCCCCCTGACGTGTCGGCGAAGCGCCCCTTTATTCGCCCCAGTGAAGCGCTGATGCGGCGTTACTACTGGGCCGCCAAGGCAGTGACACAACTGAACCAGATTTTGCTGCTCAACATCGAGGAGCGGCTCAACCCCTCAACCCATGAGCCACGCCCGATCAACGCGCGCTTTCTCGAAAAGGCAGGCATGGTGGAGGTTGCCAGCGACGATCTTTACCAACGCGAGCCGCACGCGATCCTGGAAACTTTTCTGGTCTACCAGAGCAACGTGGGCTTGAAAGGCCTGTCAACACGCACCCTGCGCGCCCTCTTCAACGCGCGCGAACTGATGGATGGCAAGTTTCGCAATGACCCGGTGAACCGCGAAACTTTTCGCAGAATCATGATGCAGCACGACGGCATCACGCACGCCATGCGCCTGATGAACCAGACCTCGGTGCTGGGGCGCTACCTGTGGGTGTTTCGCAAGATCGTTGGTCAGATGCAGCATGACCTGTTTCATGTCTATACGGTTGATCAGCATGTGTTGATGGTGCTGCGCAACGTTCGGCGTTTCTTCATCGTCGAGCACGCACACGAGTACCCGTTTTGCTCGCAACTCGCATCGGGTTGGGACAAGCCCTGGGTGCTGTACGTCGCTGCGCTGTTTCATGATATTGCCAAGGGTCGGGGTGGCGATCACTCGCAGCTCGGTGCGGTGGAAGCACGGCGTTTTTGCAAGCTGCATGGGATTGCGAAGGAAGACAGTGCGCTGATCGAATTCATGGTGAAAGAACACCTGACCATGAGCCGCGTCGCGCAAAAGTCCGATCTCAGCGACCCTAACGTGATCCAGGACTTTGCCCGTCTTGTCGGCAATGAGCGCAATCTGACGGCCTTGTACCTGCTGACGGTGGCTGACCTGCGCGGTACCTCGCCCAAGGTCTGGAACGCCTGGAAAGGCAAGCTGCTGGAAGACCTGTACCGCATGACCTTGCGCTCGCTGGGTGGCCGCGCGCCGGATCCGGACGCCGAGGTCGAATCGCGCAAACGCGAGGCCCTGATTCTGCTGGCCCTGCACGCCCTGCCCTTTGAAGCGCACAAAGCCTTGTGGGCAACGCTGGACGTGGGCTATTTCATGCGCCACGACGCCACCGACATTGCCTGGCACACGCGTCAACTCTCGCGCCATGTGGGCGCCGGCAAGTCGATTGTCCGAGCCCGTCAGTCCGCTGTCGGGGAAGGCATGCAGGTGGTGGTCTATACGCCCGACCAGACCGATCTGTTTGCCCGCATCTGCGGCTACTTTGACCAGGGTGGTTTCAGCATTCTGGATGCGCGCATCCACACCGCCAACAACGGCTATGCCCTGGACACATTTCAGGTCATCACCTCGGCCTTGCCCGAGCACTACCACGAGCTCACCAGCATGGTAGAAAGCGAACTCAGTCGCGCCATCGCCAAAGCAGGCCCGCTGCCACCACCGAGCCGCGGCCGGGTCTCAAGGCGCGTCAAGAGCTTCCCGATTGCACCCAGAGTCACACTGCGACCGGATGAAAGAGGTCAACGCTGGTTGCTCAACATTTCCGCCAGCGACCGGGTTGGGCTGTTGTACTCGATCGCACGAGTGCTGGCCAGGCACAGGATCAACCTACAACTGGCCAAGATTGCCACGCTGGGCGAGCGGGTCGACGACACCTTCCTGATCGAGGGCGCCGAACTGCAGCAAAACCGCGCTCAGATTGCGATTGAGACGGAACTGATGGAAGCCTTAGCGCAGAACTGACGCTGCCTGGTCGCCCAAGGGTAAATGCTTATACGTTGCCACTAAGATATCTGACACTTATTACAACTGTTCGACACTAATCGACATTTCCTTGAAATGGATAAGCTGTATCCCCCAAATGGGGGATAGGCAACAAGCCACACCGGTGTTATGGTTGTCAATATGATAAGCCTTCGGTGATCGATCATGCAATTCTTCAATATGCTGGCTCCAGTAGTTATGGCAACAGCGGTTGCCTTGTTGGTGAACCTGTTGCTGCTCGCCACCTTGCGTTGGCACGGCCATCTGAGCCTGGACAACAGCACGGGCGTGCAAAAGAATCACAGCGAAACAACACCCCGTATTGGCGGCGTTGCCGTTCTGACAGGTGTCTTGGCAGGATGGGCCTGGACTCCTGAGGTCGGACAGTATTTGCTGGGATGCTTGATAGTCTCAGGTGTACCGGCCTTCGGCTTTGGGCTGGCTGAAGACCTGACGAAACGGGTGAGCGTACGCGCGCGCCTGCTCGCCACCATGGCCTGTGGTGTCCTGGGCTACTTTCTTACCGGCCATTCAATTACTGCGGTCAACCTTCCCGGCATCGACTGGCTGCTGGGTTTTCCCCTGCTGTCTGTTGCTTTTACGGCCTTTGCTGTGGCCGGAGTAGCCAATGCCGTCAACATCATCGACGGGATGAATGGGCTGGCCAGTGGCACGGTCCTGATCAATCTGGCTATTTTTGCTCTGATCAGTCAAACCCTTGGTGATGCAGCGCTGGTTCAGACCTGCATGGTTCTGGCTGCCGGTGTGTTGGGATTTATGCTCATCAACTGGCCGTTTGGCAAGATCTTTCTGGGTGATGCAGGTGCCTATTTTCTGGGCTTTGGCGTCGCCTGGCTGGCTGTGCTGATGTTGGCGCGTCACCCTGAGGTGTCGGCCTGGGCACCCCTCTTGATCTGCGGCTTTCCCATTCTGGAAGTCTTGTTCAGCATGCACCGACGCTGGCGGCGCCAGCAAGACATCGGTGCTCCCGACAGACTGCACCTGCACAGTCTGGTCAATCGTCGTCTGGTCCGGCGCCTGCTGCCGAAGGGAAGTCGCCTGATGCGTAACTCGGTCACCGGAGCCCTCATGTGGGGAGCCGGGCTCTTGCCAGCCAGTATTGCGCTTCAGTTTTATACCGACACATCGGCTTTGGTGCTCGGTTTGGCACTTTGTGCGTTCATGTATTCGGCGGTCTACGCACGCCTGACGCAGTTTCACTGGTGCTTTTGGTCGGTAGCGCAACCATCGGCCGCAAGAGCTTGAAGTGATCAAGGCGTATCAAACATTCGCCGCGGTTGTCTTGGCTGCCCCCATCGTTTGCGCTGCGTTACCTTTCCAACATTAGCAGCATAAGCGGCACAATGGGTTGGTAGCAAAGCTGGGGTGTCTTGCTATCCTCACTGCCAAAGCTTCCCTCATGGTAAGCGCGAGGATACCGGTCATCGTTAGAGAATATCATCACTGCCTGAATAAAGGACACGCCATGATCGACCTCTACTACTGGCCCACGCCCAACGGCTGGAAAATCTCCATCATGCTGGAGGAATGCGGCCTGCCCTACCGGACGCTGCCGGTCAACATCGGCAAGGGCGAGCAGTTTGCGCCGGCCTTTCTGGCCATCAGCCCGAACAACCGGATGCCGGCCATTGTTGATCATCAACCGGCTGACGCCGGCGCGCCGATCTCGGTCTTCGAGAGCGGCGCCATTCTGATTTACCTGGCAGAGAAGTCGGGACACTTCATGCCGCGCGATGTGCGGGGTCGCAACCAGGTCATGCAGTGGTTGATGTGGCAGATGGGAGGACTGGGGCCGATGGCCGGACAAAATGGGCACTTCTTGCTCTATGCGCCAGAAAAGATTCCGTATGCGATTGACCGCTATGGCAAGGAGGTGAATCGGCTGTACGGCGTACTCAATACCCAACTCGGCGCAACCGGCGCTTTTGTCGCGGGCGACGAGTATTCGATTGCCGACATGGCGATCTTTCCGTGGATACGCACGCACACGGCGCAGCAGGTGGTGCTGGCCGACTTCCCGCAGGTGGAGCGTTGGTACAACACACTGATGGAGCGCCCGGCGGTGCGGCGCGGCATTGAACTGCTCAAGGATCTGCGTGCGTCCAGTATGAGCGAGGAAGCACGCAAGGCGCTCTTTGGCCAGACCGCGCAGAGCGTGCGTGCAGGCGATCACAAACTGGTTTGAGAACGCAGCGCCATGATTGAATTCTTTTTTGACTGCTCCAGCCCCTGGACCTATCTGGCGTTTCACAACATTCAGCCATTGACCGACGAATTGAAGGAGGCGATTCAATGGCGACCGGTGCTGGTGGGCGGCATCTTCAATGCGGTCAACCCCAGCGTGTACGCCCAGCGCGACAAGCCCGTGCCGGCGAAAGCAGCCTACATGGTCAAGGACATGCAGGACTGGGCGAATGCGGCGGGACTGAAGATCGTGATGCCGCCCAAGGTGTTCCCGGTCAACAGCGTGAAGGCCATGCGGGGCTGCCTCTGGCTCGAGCCTCAGGGCAAGTTGCTGGCATTTGCCAGCGCCGTGTTTGAGGCTTACTGGTCACGCGAAGAAGACATATCGCAGGACGCGGTGCTGCTCAAGATCTGCCAGAGCATGGGTGTTGACGGTGCAGAATTTCTGGCAGGAATCGCGCAGCCTGCCATCAAGGAGCAGCTCAAATCCAACACCGAAGAAGTGATCAGGCGAGGTGGCTTTGGCTCTCCAACCCTGTTTCTGGGCGATGACATGTACTTCGGCAACGACCGCCTGGTGCTGCTCAGAGCCGCGATTCTGCGCCAGCGCAAGGCGGGAAAACCAGCATGAAAAACCCATTGCGTCAAAAGGGCTTACCTCTATACTTTGATTGAACAAATGAGGTGACAAGGATGCAGGAGACGCAGGAGCGCGGCCCGTACGGGCGATTACTGTTGGCGACGGCAACATGGTTTGCCTACGTCGGTGGCGTGGTCTTTATCGGCCTGGTGATCATGTCGGTGGTTTCGATCGTCGGGCGCAAACTGTTCAACGCGCCGGTGCCGGGTGATGTGGAAGTGCTGCAGATGTCGGCCGCCTTTGCGTCTGCCACCTTTTTCGCCTATTGCCATTTGATGCATGGCGACGTCAAGGTTGATTTCTTCACCGCCAACATGAGCAGCAATCGGCGCGTCCTGCTCGACAGCGCAGGCTCGCTGCTGATCGCCCTGCTCGGCGCCCTGCTGGCCTGGCGCACGGGCGTGGGGGCGCTGAGCCTGAAAGAGGCTGGCGAGTCATCGGCCATTCTGGAGATCCCGGTGTGGCTGGCCCAGGCGCTGATGGTGCCGAGTTTTGTTCTGATGGCATTGGCTGGCTTCTACATGGGTGTGCACCCCTGGACGCGAGGCAAGTCCAGGTCATGAGCGGCACCCAGGTTGGCTTCATCATTTTTGGCGTCCTGCTCACGTTGCTAGTGCTGCGGGTACCGATCGGCGTTGCCATGTTCATGGCCGGCGGCGGCGGCTACGTGTACCTCACCGGCGGCGACACCAATACGCTGCTGAACTCGCTCAAGAATCTGGCTTATGCGCGGCTGTCGAACTATGACCTGGTCGTCATTCCACTGTTTCTGTTGATGGGGCAGTTTGCCACGCATGGCGGCCTCAGCCGCTCCTTGTTCCGCTTTGTCAGCGCCTTCATCGGGCACCGCAAGGGCGGCATTGCGATGGCGGCCATCGGTGCCTGCGCCGGCTTTGGCGCGATCTGCGGCTCCTCTCTGGCCACTGCTGCCACCATGGGGCAAGTGGCGCTGCCTGAGCTCAAGCGCTATGGCTATTCAGGCTCGCTAGCCACCGGTGCACTGGCTGCGGGCGGCACGCTGGGCATCATGATTCCGCCGTCGGTGCCGCTGGTGATCTACGCCATCCTGACGCAGGAATCCATCGGCAAACTGTTCATGGCAGCGGTGCTGCCAGGGATCATTGCGATGCTCGGCTACATGGCCGTGGTGCAGATTGTGGTCACGCTCAATCCGGCCGCCGGCCCCGCTGGACCGCGTGTGCCGTGGGCACAGCGCCTGCGCTGTCTGTTTGAAGTGCTGCCGGTGCTGCTGGTGTTTGTGGTGGTGATTGTCGGCATCTACGGTGGCTGGGCGAATCCGACCGAAGCGGCCTCCATTGGCGCTGCGTCCTGCGGCATTCTGGCGCTGCTGTCGGGCAACATGCGGCTGGAGGAGATTCGCAAGAGTCTGCTGGGCACCGCGATTGCCACTGCCATGATTTTTCTGGTGCTGCTGGGCGCCGACATGATGAACTCGGCGCTCGCCATCTCGCAGATGCCGGTGGAACTGGCGGAGTGGGTGAAGAACAGCGGCATGTCGCCGCTGCTGGTAATGGGCATGATTCTGCTGATTTACATCCTGCTGGGCTGCGTCATGGATTCACTGGCCATGATCCTGCTGACGATTCCAATTTTTTATCCGATGATCATGGGGCTCGATTTTTTTGGCCTGGCGCAGGTGGACAAGTCCATCTGGTTTGGCATCCTGGCGCTGATGGTGGTGGAGATTGGTCTGGTGCATCCGCCCGTTGGTATGAATGTTTACGTTATCAACCGGCTGGCGGTCGATGTGCCCCTGATGGAAACCTTCAAGGGCGTCATTCCGTTCCTGATTTCGGACTTCATGCGCATCGCGCTGCTGGTGTTCTTTCCGGTCATATCGCTCTACCTGGTGCGCACTTTCGGCGCCTGAGCAAGTTTTCGCTGTTCCATTAACTACAAAGAGGAGATTCGACATGCAGATTCGCAAAACACTCAGCCCCCTGCTGGCAGCCTCTGTGCTGGCTTTGGGCGCCGGCGGCGCCTGGGCACAGGACGTGACACTGAAGATCCATCACTTTCTGGCGCCCAACGCGACCTCGCAAAAACTGTTGCTCGGTCCCTGGTGTGAAAAGGTCGGCAAGGAATCAAACAACCGCATCAAGTGCCAGATCTATCCGGCCATGCAACTCGGTGGCACGCCACCGCAGTTGTTCGACCAGGCCAAGGACGGTGTGGCCGACATCATCTGGACCGTGCCAACCTACCAGGCCGGGCGCTTTGCCAAATCCGAAGTGTTCGAGCTGCCCTTCATGATCAAGAGCGCAGAAGGCGGCAGTCGCGCTTTTTGGGAGTATGTGCAGAAGTACTCGCTCGATGAGTTCAAGGGTACGAAGATCTTGATGGCCCATGTGCACGACGGTGCCGAACTGCACTTCGCCAACAAGTCGGTGAAGACGCTGGAAGACATCAAGGGCCTGAAGGTTCGGGCACCCACGCGCATCGGCACCCGCATGCTGGCGGCGCTCGGCGCGACGCCGATCCAGATGCCGGCACCGCAGGTGCAGGAAGCGATTTCCAAGGGTGTGGTGGACGGTGCCTCCCTGCCCTGGGAAGTAGTGCCAGGCATCAAGGTGCATGAAGTCACGAAGTTCCACACCGAAACTGGAGCGGGTCAGCGCAAGATGTCGAACACGATTTTTGTGGTTGCCATGAACGAGGCCAAGTACAACAGCCTGCCAGCAGACCTGAAGAAGGTAATTGATGCGAACAGCGGCGCCGAGGCTTCCACCTGGGCCGGCAAGGTCTGGGACAGCACCATTGCACCGGGACGCAAATCGGCCACCGATCGCGGCAACACGGTCAACGTACTGACAGCGGATGAATACCAGCGCTGGGAGAAGGCCACGGAGGGTGTGGCACAGGATTGGCTGAAGGACGTTGCGGCCAAAGGTGCTGACGGCAAGCAGCTGCTGGACGCCGCCAAAGCCCTGCTGAATCAGTACGACAAGTAAGGGAATGGTAATTGCAAAAGTACCCGTTGTTCCCCTGGGTGTCATTGCGGGCTTGACCCGCAATCCATGGCTCCGAAGGCATGGATGCCGGGTCGAGCCCGGCATGACAACGGAGTATCAGCAGTTTCCATCTCCCTAATCCGCGCACTGGCTAAGGATGCTGCACAGCGTCTATGCCCAGAACGCAGCAGTCCTGCGCCGCATGGCCAGCGGCGATCAACTGGTCCATGCGCTGCGCAATCCCGGGCAAGACGGCCAGCGGACGCTCGCCTGCGGTTTCCAGCATAAGCCGCACATCCTTGCGCGCCATTGCCAGCTCGAAGGTCGGCACAAAATTGCCTTTGGCCATGTTGGCGCCACGGACATTGACGCTGGTGTTGAGATCGATCAGACGAAAAAGCTTGATCGCATCCTCGGCTGACACCTCGCTGGCTTGCGCCATCGTCAGCACGTCGGCCAGCACAGCGGCCACACCAATGATCATGGCGTTGCCAAACAGCTTGTTCACCGCTGCCAGATCAGAGCGTTCACCCAGGTACTCCAGACGACTCGTCATTCTTGATAGCTCGCCCTTGACGCTCTCAAAAACAGCGGCCGGGCCAGCCACCATCATTGAACCCCGCGCATTGAGCGCCGCTGCCGGCCCCATGAAGACCGGGCAATGCAGGTACTTCATCCCCTGGGCTGCAAGCCTCTGTGCACGTGCTGCGGTCAAAGCGGGAAGCGTCGTGGTGTGATCGATGATGACAGCCTGTGCCGACAAGCCGCTGCTGGCGGCTGCCAGCACTTCATCCACAACTGCGTCATCTTTCAGGATCAGATGGATGCGTGAGGCGCCACGAACTGCGTCAGCCGGACTGGTGGCCGGCAACACGCCGAACGGTGCCAGCGCAGCCACTTTGGCGGCAGAGCGGTTCCAGGCAGTAACGGTATCACCGCGCTGGGCAGCCGCCAGGGCAAAGGCAGACCCGAGCAGGCCGGTGCCAAGAAAAGCGACGGTTGACATGAATAATTTCTTTCGTGGCGCTGGGTCGGACGGATAACAGCCAATCATCTTCCACAATCGGCATCGGAGCATTTATTGTAGGAGGCGCCATGACCCACATTTTTCGAAGCGCCCTGCTCGGCCTGGCGCTGTCACTGCCCCTGTTAGCCAGCGGAGCCGAATCGGAGACCGACCGCTGGAACCTCAAAGACTTGTACCCGAGCCAGCCGGCCTGGGATCAGGACGCGAGCAAACTGGAACAACAACTCAAGGACTTGTCTGCCTGCGCCGGCCGGCTGGCGCACTCGCCAGCGCGCTTTAGACGCTGTCTGGACCTGAATGCCGAGGTGCTCAAGCGCTTCTACCGCCTGTATGGCTACGCCTCCCAGTCCCGAGATGAGGACACAAGCCTGCCTGGCGGACAGGACTTGAAGCAGCGTGCTGATGTTCTAGGTACGCACCTGGAAGAAGCAACTTCATTTTTGAGGCCAGAGATCCTGGGACTGGGTCGCAGCAGGGTCAATACCCTGCTCAAGGCAAACAAGTCTGCAGCCATTTACACGCACTGGCTTGACGACATCCTGCGCAGCGCGTCACACACACTGGACCGCCGGGGCGAGGAACTGATTGCCAATTTCGGCGCGGCCACGGGCGCTGCGGAGGCGGTGTATTCGACACTGGCGGACGCCGACATGCCCTGGCCCAAAGTCCAACTGTCGGACGGCACCGAGGTCGTGGTGGATCAGACAGCCTACGAAAAATACCGCGCACTTGGCAACCGGTCAGATCGCAAAATCGTATTCGATGCCTTCTGGAGCAAGTGGCGGGAATTTGAGCGCACCTTTGGTGTGACTCTCTACGAACAGTTGAAGAAGGACGCGGCCCTGGCCAAAATCCGGCGCTACCCGGATTCCCTGGCACAGGCGCTGGATGCCAACAAATTGCCTCAGGCGGTTTACGACACTCTGCTGACGCAAGCTGAGCTCCACCTGCCCACCCTGCACCGATACTTAAAGCTCCGCGCGAGAATGCTGGGCGTGGACGAGATGCGTTATTACGACATCTACCCGCCGATGGTGTCCAGCAATTTGAAGTACCCGATAGTCATGAGTACCGAGCTCATGCTGGCCTCGGTCAAGCCGCTTGGCGAGGACTACGTGCGCGCCATGGCGCAGGGCAGCAGGAGCGGCTGGATGGACGTCTACCCACGCCCGCGCAAGCGCTCTGGCGCCTACATGAACGGTTCCGCCTATGACGTGCATCCCTACCTGCTGCTCAACCACAACGACGACTACGAATCCCTCACGACGCTGACACACGAGTGGGGTCACGCCATGCACTCCTATCTGTCGATCAGGAGTCAGCCCTTCATCAATGCAGAGTACCCCACGTTCACTGCAGAAATCGCATCGACCACTAACGAGTTGCTGTTGCTCGACCACATGTTGAAGATTGCGAAAGACGACAGCGAGCGAATGATTTATCTGGACTCAGCGTTGGAAAGTTTGCGCGGCACCTTCTTCAGGCAAGCCATGTTTGCCGCCTTTGAGCGCGATATTCACAGCCGGGTCGACAAGGGTGAATCCTTGACCGGGGAAGCGCTGACGAAGATCTATGGAGGCATTCTCAAACGCTATCACGGAGACGCGCAAGGCATAGTCAAGATCGACGAGCTCTACACCATCGAGTGGGCGTTCATCCCGCATTTCTACAACCGCTTTTACGTTTTTCAGTACGCCACATCAATCACTGCCGGCACCATGTTTGCAAGTGAAATCCTGAATGGAACGCCACTTGCGCGGGAACGCTATCTGAACATCCTGCGTGCTGGTGGGTCGCGCTATCCCTATGAACTGGTCAAGGCAGCCGGTGTGGATCTGGCTACTGCTGCGCCCTATCAGGCGATCGTGGCGCGCATGAACAGCATCATGGACCAGATCGAGGCCATACAAGCCAGGCGAAAATAGTCGGATGAGAAAAAGGCCTCTGAGTATCGCTACCTGGAGGCCTTCGAACTGTTTCGTGGTCGGTGTGAAAGGATTCGAACCTTCGACCCCTTGCACCCCATGCAAGTGCGC
>JBAXFI010000063.1:0-14355 GCA_037139995.1 Comamonadaceae bacterium
TTCACCTCGCCGCCCAGCGATGCGATCTCGCGCACAAAGGTGCTGGAGATGAACTGGTAGCGGTCGCTGGGCGTCAGGAAAACCGTTTCCACATGCGGCATCAGGCTGCGATTCATGCCGGCCAATTGAAACTCGTAGTCAAAGTCGGTCACGGCGCGCAAGCCCCGCACCATCGCCTTGGCGCCACGCGCCACCACAAAGTCGCGCAGCAGGCCGGAAAAACTCTCCACCTCGACCTGCGGATAGGCCTTGACCACTTCGCGCGCCATGTCGATGCGCTCCTGCAGTGAAAACATGGCCTTCTTGTGGTGTCCGGCGGCAACCGCCAGAATGACACGGTCAAACAACTGGGTAGCCCGTCGCACCACGTCTTCGTGGCCAAGGGTAATCGGGTCAAAAGTGCCGGGATAAACTGCAATCACTTTGTGCACCATCCTCTTCCTGTGGGTCGATCAGGGCTGAAGCTTCACTCTCTTCTTTGCCCCATTTACTCTCCTGCGCCGCATTATGCAGCCTGCGCTGGCGCCGGCGGCAACAGTCTGAGCAAATGGGCGTGCACGGCGCCAGCCTTGAGATGTCGATACAGCGTCAGACCGATCGGATCGAGCTGCGCCTGAGTCCACAAAGTCGGCGCTTCCAGATAGACAAATCCGTCTGCTGCCAGGGCCCGCGCAGCGGCTTGCAAGGCGACCTCCAACAGCACCGAGTCGAAGGGCGGGTCCAGAAATACAGCGTCCATGCTGGCAGCGGCAAGCTGCCGCAGAGCCGCCAAACCGTCGCCGCGCACGATCTGTGTGGCGCTGGCCTGCAACTGCAACTGCACACGCTTGAGCTGCGCCACCAGGGCCGTGTCCTGCTCCACCAGCAGCACTTCCCTGGCGCCGCGCGAAGCGGCCTCGAAACCCAGCGCACCGGTACCGGCGAATGCGTCGATGCAGCGCCAGCCCGTCAGGTCCTGGCCAAGCCAGTTGAAGAGCGTCTCGCGCACCCGGTCCGGCGTCGGGCGCAAACCGGCCTTGTCGGCCACGGCCAGTTTGCTGCGCTTCCACTGCCCACCAATGATGCGGACCTCGTGACTCTGCGTCGTGACCGTCGTTTTTTGCTTCATGACCACAGCTTAACCCACTCCATGGCAGTTGCATCGGCGCCGCGCAAGGTCTATGCTCGCGCTGTATTTCACCCCAAATGCATCTTCTGGAGGGCACCATGTACAAAAGGATTCTGCTCGCTTACGACGGTTCCGAAAGCGGCCAAAAGGCTTTGCTGGACTGCCAGGATCTGGCGCAGTGGTCGCATGCCGAGCTGATGTTGGTAGCGGTGATGCCGCTGAACATGGACGTGATGGGCATGGGTGTAGGCGTTTACGACCCGCAGCTGATGGAGCGCGAAAAGCTGGCGCTGCAGGCCGTGCTGGACGAAGGCATGCGCCGCCTGCGTGCGGCCGGCCACGCCGCCAGCGGCGAAGTGCTGGCCGGCGAGACGGTTGACGAGATCACCAAATACGCGCGAAAAATCTCTGCCGACCTGATTGTGGTCGGCCACCGGCATCTCGACAGCTGGGCCGCGCGCTGGTGGCGCGGCTCGATTTCCAAGGCCTTGATTGAGCACGCCCCCTGCAGCGTGCTGGTAGCCATCACACACTGACCGGCCTGGGTCGGCGGGGTCGTTTCATAGAATGGGGCGATTCCAAGAACCCAAGTCATGTTCAGTTTTTTCAAAAAGAAGCCTTCACCCGACCCCGCCTCTGAAGCCAGTGACGCAACGCAAGTAGCCCGACTGGACGCACCGGCACGCAAGACCTGGCTGGTCAAGCTCAAGGCGGGTCTGCGCAAGACCGGCTCCAGCATTGCCACGGTCTTTACCGGCACGCGCATCGACGAGGCGCTGTACGAAGACCTGGAGGCTGCGCTGCTGATGGCCGACAGCGGCGTCAAGGCCACGCAATACCTGCTCGATGACCTGAAGAAACGTGTCAAGGACAGCAAGACCGTCGACCCGGCTGCGGTCAAGGAACTGCTGGTGGAATCGATTGCAAGCCTGCTGCAGGTGCTGGAAAAACCGCTGGTCATCGGGCAGCACAAGCCCACCGTGATCATGGTGACAGGCGTCAACGGTGCCGGCAAGACCACCTCGATTGGCAAACTCACGCGGCATCTGGCAGACCAGGGTAGCAGCGTGCTGCTCGCCGCGGCTGACACCTTTCGGGCTGCGGCGCGCGAGCAGCTTGGCGTCTGGGCCGAGCGCAGCATGGTCGAAATCATCAGCCAGCAGGGTGGCGATCCGGCGGCCGTCAGCTTTGATGCTGTGAGCGCCGGCAAGGCCAGGGGCAAGGACGTGGTGCTGGTTGACACCGCCGGGCGCTTGCCAACGCAGCTGCATCTGATGGAAGAACTGCGCAAGATCAAGCGTGTCATACAAAAAGCCGACGCCACGGCACCGCACGAAATTCTGTTGGTCATCGACGGCAACACAGGACAAAACGCGCTGAGTCAGGTCAAGGCTTTCGACGACGCTTTGCAGCTCACGGGTCTGATCATCACCAAGCTTGACGGCACCGCCAAAGGCGGTGTGCTGGCGGCGATTGCCCGCGAGCGCCCACTGCCGGTTTACTTCATCGGCGTTGGCGAAAAACTCGAAGACCTGGAAACCTTCAACGCCCGCGAATTTGCGCAGGCGCTGCTGTCCTGAAGCAAATTACTTGCTGGCAGCCTTGGCAGGAGCTTTGGCAGCTTTTGGAGCCACTGCTGCTGGCGCTGCCGGCGCTGCTGCAGGTGCGGCCTGGGCCAGGCGCTTGCCGATGGCCTGCTCAAGCGCCCTGACCTTCGGTTCGACCACTGCCTGGGTCTCAGCCACCAGCTTGTCGATCAGCGCATTTTGCATTTCGCCGCCGAGCTGCAGGAACTTGCGATTCACCGGCGACTCGATGATCGCGATCAGCTGTTTGAGTTCGTCCTCGTTGAACTTTTCTTCCAGCAGGGCCCCCACCGTCGATGGCGCGAGCTTGACGGCACGCTCGCGCACCAGCGGCACCGCCTCGTCTGCATACTTTTTCGCTTCAGCCTGAATCTCCTTGGCAACAGCCTCGCGCTTGTCAGCGGGGAGCTGCGACTGCAAGGCCATGCCGGCCTGCTGCAACATCTGCAAGGCGGGCCGCTCCGCCAGCGCCTGCGCTGCCTGCTCAATGGCAGGCTGCTGCAACAGCAAAACTTTGGCTACCAGTTCCTTCTTGGCCGTTGTCTGCGCCTGCACGCTGCTTGCCACTACCAGCAGGGTTACCATCATCCATCTTTTCATTGCAATCTTTCTTGAAAAAACACAGAATTACCGACCGGAATCCGGGCCCGACCGCGGGCCCATTATCAACCAGCCCCTGACCGGATAATCAGCGCCCATGCACACGCTCGCCATGCCAGACACGCTCCCCGCATTGCAGCCATGAGAAAGCTGGTGTTGCTCGGTGCTGGCCAGGCCCATCTTGATCTGTTGTGCACGCTGGCAAAAAAACAACCCGCCGGCGTGCAGCTGACCCTGATCTCTTCTTATCCGCTGCACCTTTACGCCGCCAGGGTCCCGGGCTTTGTGGCAGGCCAGCACGCGCTGGAAGACTGTCTGATCGACCTGGAACCTATGCTACCAAAAGCGGGGGCGCGCTGGCTCACGGGCAGCGTTGCGGCGCTTGACGTCAAAGAAAGTACCTTGCGGCTGGCCGACGGCAGCACCTTTGCGTTTGACTGGCTTTCCATCGATACCGGAGCGCTGCAAAATCGACAGCAAATCGAGGCCATCCTGCCCGGTGCCCGTGAACACGGACTTTTTGTGCGGCCGCTGCAAGCCTTCTGCGCTTTGTGGCCTAAGGTGACTGAAATGGCAACAGGCCACTCGCTGCGCATCGCAGTCATGGGCGACGACCTGATGAGCATCGAATTGGCGCTGGCCATGCGACAACGCCTGCCGGGGTCCTCGGTCACTCTGGTCGCGGGTACCACCGGCCTGGCTGGCGCGGCCGCGCTCGGCCATGAACAGCGCATCCGCAAGATCCTGAAAGAACACAGAGTCACCGTGCTGGCAGAGCGGGCGGTTGGCATTGAGGCCGAGCAGGTTCTGCTCGGCAATGGCGCCCGGCTGGCCTGTGATGTCCCCGTCATCGCCAGCGCCGGGCAGGCCCCGGCCTGGCTTGCCGGCAGCGCATTGACGCTGGACAGGCATGGCCAGGTTGCGGTGGATGCCTTCGGACGCTCCATCAGCCACCCTCAGGTGTTTGCCGCCAGCACGACGCCAAGCCGCGCCAGGCCGGCCCTGGCCGAAAACCTGCTGGCCCTGCTGGCGGGCTCACCGGCGCGCCGGCGTCAGCCAGGGCCGGACCACTGGAATTTTGTAGCGTATGGCCAAGGCCGCGCGCTGCTTAACTGGCGCGGCTTCTCGACGCAGGGCCGCTGGGCCGGGTGGCTCAAGGACTGGCTGGACAGCCGTTATCTGCGCCGTTATCGGCGCGACTGAACGCGCAACTTGCCAGTCAACGGACCCGCAGCAATCTGCCCGATCTCGGTGGCGGCGAGAAAACCATGCCGCCGGAAAATGGCCAGCACGGCGTCCACTGCGCCTGGCGCGCAGGACACCAGCAGACCGCCACTGGTTTGCGGATCGCTCAACAAGTCCTGATCCACTCTGGCAAAGTCGGCCGGCAATTCGACGTCTTTTCCATAGGCAGCCCAGTTGCGTCCCGACGCCCCTGTCACCATGCCCTGCAGGGCGAGCTCTCGCACGCCGGAGAGCAGGGGCACACTGGGCCAGTCAATTTCAACCGTGCAGGCAGCACCACGGGCCAGTTCCAGGGCATGACCGGCCAGACCAAAACCGGTGACGTCGGTCAGGGCATGCACGCCAGGCAGCGCTGCCAGTTCCGGCCCCGGCGTGTTGAGCTGCGTGGTGAGGTCGATCATCCGGGCATAGCCCGCAGCATCAAGGTTTTCCTTTTTCAAGGCCGCCGACAGGATGCCAACCCCCAGCGGCTTGCCCAGAATCAAGCGGTCGCCCGGCCTGGCATCGGCATTGCGCTTGACCAGGCTGGGGTGCACCAGACCCAGGGCCACCAGACCGTAGATTGGCTCCACCGAGTCAATCGTATGGCCGCCGGCAATCGGAATACCGGCCGCGCGGCAGACGCTGGCGCCGCCTTCGAGGATCCTGCCTATAGTCCGGGTTGACAGCACATTGATCGGCATGCCGACCAGCGCCAGCGCCAAAATCGGCTTGCCCCCCATGGCGTAAACGTCGGAAATCGCGTTGGTGGCGGCAATTCGACCGAAATCGAAGGGGTCGTCCACAATCGGCATGAAGAAATCGGTGGTCGCAATCAGGGCCTGCTCGTCGTTGAGCCGGTAAACCGCAGCGTCGTCGGAGGTCTCGATGCCAACCAGCAATTCCTTGGGCAAGGGCATGGCGCTGACGTTTTTCAGGATATCCGACAGCACACCTGGGGCAATCTTGCAGCCACAGCCGCCGCCGTGGGACAGACTGGTCAGACGTGGCTCGGGGGCCGCGCCGCCAGGGGAGTTGGGGCTTGAAGTGGTCATAGTCAGGCTATTTTCCCTTGAAATGCCCCGCCCAAACTCCATTTTGACGACTATCGCTTCGATTGAACCCGTCAATTAGCACTCGATCGAAGAGAGTGCTAATATTGAGGATATGACAAACAGGAGGTCTGCTATGGCTCATCCAACTGGAGTTTCAGGTTCCGCATTGACATTGGCCAACCCGTGGGCGATGGTGCCCTCGCTGGGCAATCTCGATGCCTATATCTCTGCAGCCAACCGTCTGCCCATGCTGACGCTCGAGCAGGAGCAGGAGTTCTCACGCAAGTACCGTCTGGACAACGATCTGGATGCTGCCGGGAAGCTGGTGCTCTCGCACCTGCGCCTGGTGGTTTCGATTTCACGCCAGTATCTGGGCTACGGTTTGCCGCACGGCGACCTGATTCAGGAAGGCAATGTCGGCCTGATGAAGGCTGTCAAGCGCTTCGACCCGGACCAGGGGGTGCGCCTGGTGAGCTACGCCATGCACTGGATCAAGGCCGAAATTCACGAGTACATCCTGAAGAACTGGCGCATGGTCAAGGTCGCCACGACCAAAGCCCAGCGCAAGCTGTTTTTCAACCTGCGTTCCATGAAGCAGCGCTACAAGTCCGACGACGCGGCAGCCGACAGCGGCACGCATCGCGAAACCCTGAACGAAGAGCAGATTGACGCCATGGCGGCTGAGCTCAAGGTGAAACGCGAGGAAGTGATCGAAATGGAAACCCGGCTGGCCGGCGGCGATGTGCTGCTCGACCCGAGCCCGTCCGACGAGGGCGACAACGCCTTCGGTCCCATTGCCTATCTGACCGACACCCGGCACGAGCCCACCGCCATGATCGAGGCACACCAGCGCGACATCCTGGCCAGCGACGGCATTGCCAGCGCACTTGAAGCGCTCGACGAGCGCAGCCGGCGCATCGTTGAGGAACGCTGGCTCAAGGTCAACGACGATAATTCGGGTGGCATGACGCTGCATCAACTGGCAGCAGAATATGGCGTCAGTGCCGAGCGGATTCGCCAGATCGAAGTGGCGGCCATGAAGAAGATGAAGAAAACACTAAGCGAGTACGCCTGATGATCCGACGCACTGCCCTGTTCCTTGCCGTTGCCACGCTGTCCGCCTGGGCTGCTGCGCAGAACCCGGTCAAGGAGGCTGCTACGGCAGCGTCCTGGCCCAGCAAGACGGTTCGAATCATCGTTGGTTTCCCGGCGGGCTCTTCACCGGACCTGACGGCACGCACCCTGGCGGAGCCGCTGTCGCGCGCCCTGGGTCAGGCCGTCATCGTCGAAAACAAGGTGGGTGCCGGTGGCAATATTGCCGCCGACTACGTGGCCAAGGCGACCGATGACCACACCATCGGCCTGATGATCAATGGCAACATGACGATTGCCAAGCTGCTCAACCCGAAGCTCAACTACGATCCGCTGAAGGATCTGACCCCGATCAGCCTGATTGGCGTCTCGCCGCTGGTGCTGACGGCTCCGGTGGGTGCTCCTGGCGCCACGGCGCAGGAATTTCTTGCCGCCGCGCGCAGCGCGGGTGACAAGTGGAGCTACGGCACGCCAGGTGTTGGCACGGTCGGACACATCGGCATGGAGTGGCTCAAGAGCAAGGCCGGCATCAACCCGGTTCATGTGCCCTATCCGGGATATCCCCAGGTAGCCAACGCCATGCTGGGTGGACAGTTGCAATTGGCCATGCTGCCGCCGGCACTGGCACTCGCCCAGATCAAGGCCGGCAAGCTGCGCGCCATTGGCGTGACCTCCGGCGGACGCAGCACCCTGGTGCCCGAACTGCCGAGCATGAGTGAAGCCGGCGTGCAGGGTTTCAGTCTCGAAATCTGGAATGCCGTCGCAGCACCGAACTCCATGCCCAAACCGGTGGTAGCCAAGCTGTCCGAACTCTTCAGCGACATTGCCCGCTCACCCGAGATGCGGCAAAAACTGTTTCAGCAGGGCTGGCAGGTCCAGGGCACCTCAGCCGAAGGCCTGGCCAACCGTGTCAAAGCGGATACGGCTCTGTTGGGCGGCGTCATCACGATGCGCAACATCAAGGTCGAATAAGCAGCCTGTCCAACTGGGCTTTGAGGGAATCAAAGCGCGAAAACAGCGGATCGAGCTGATCTGCCTGCAGGGGTCGTCTTCCCAACTCCTCTATGGCCGCCTCCAGAAACTGGCTGGTCTGCTGCAAGCTGTTGACGCCGGCGCGCTGTGAATTGCTCTGCAGGATGTGCAGCAGTCGCAAGGCTTCGTTGCGGGCGCTTGCATTGTCGGGACGTGCGCGCCATTGTCGAAGCGCCCCGCCGAGTTGCTCCAGCAGGGACGCCGTCTCCTCAGTGAATGAGCGCCTGCCAGGCGTCAATTCGGAAAATTCAAAGCGCGCAATCTCCTGCAAGGACAGCAACAAGCCGGCGGCCGGTTGCTTGAGAAATCCAGCAGCAAACTGATGCAACAAGCGACGCAGGTCTTCTGCCGCATCAAGAAACACGCTGGCATGCTGTGGCAGACCGGGCGCGTGGTCTTGCACGTGGCGCAGTGCCAGTTCGAGTGCTTGCGCGATTCCGGACAAGGCGAGCAGTCCGACGCGCGCTGAACTCGCGGCCAGTGAATGCGCCCATCCCAGTGTGCTCTGCGAAAGTGGCCGGTGCAGTTCGAGTGCCCACTCGCTGAGTTCCTGGTGCAGGCAGCGCGACCACTCATCGGCTTCGTTCAGATAGGCATTGAATTCGGCGATGCCAATGCGCAGGTCGCCAATCACCTTGACCTGGTCTTGCCGGTCCGGCGCAGACAACTCGTAGGCCAGCCGGACCGAGCCCAGCAGCGGCAGCTGCGCTGCGCGCTGCACATCGACCTGTGACAGCAGGAACAACAACTCGCGCGGTAGCCGTGGCATGACTTCGGCTTCGCCGCGGGCCAGTGCCCGGTACTGCAACAGAATTTGCGACAGCGCGCGTTTACCCGCCGCGTCGGGCGCACACAGACCGCTCGCCATGACCTCAAAATAGGCGGCGCAAATCTGCCAGAAAACGCGCGGCTTGAGATCGCTCTGGGCGCTGACCAGGCCGAGGCTGATGTCGCACATGGCCTGGGCATAAACGGCGTCACCGGAGCGTATCAGTTTGAGGATGCAGCCGTCGATCCGTGACTGCAACTCGCGTTCATAGGCCAGCGCCGGCTGTCGCAGCGGCAGTACCAAATCGATCCAGCGCCACTCGAAGGGCCACTGGTCTGCCGAGGTCAAAGCTGCACCATTTCGAAATCTTCCTTGCGTGCGCCACATTCGGGGCAGGTCCAGTTGATAGGCACCTCGCTCCAGGGTGTGCCGGGCGCCAGACCATGCTCGGGCGCACCGCTGGCTTCATCATATAGCCAGCCACAAATCAGACACATCCAGGTGTTGGTCGAGCTCACAGCAAACTGCCTTCCAATAGAATGGCTTGATTGTAAAACCAGGCTTGCAGCCGAAGGCGCCCTCGCACATGACACACTCCACAGACCACAACCAAGCCCTGTTCGATCGCGCCAAGCGGGTGATCCCCGGCGGCGTCAATTCACCGGTCAGGGCTTTCAAGGCCGTCGGTGGCACACCGCGCTTTGTCACACGGGCCCAGGGCGCCTATTTCTGGGACGCCAACGGGCAGCGCTACATCGACTACATCGGCTCCTGGGGCCCCATGATTCTGGGACACGGCCACCCAGCGGTGGTCAAGGCAGTGCAGCAGGCGGTGCTGGAGGGTTTTTCCTACGGCGCGCCGACCGAGCGCGAAGTGCAGCTGGCCGAAGAAATCCTCAAGCTCATGCCCTCGATGGACATGGTGCGTCTGGTCAGCTCCGGCACCGAAGCCGCCATGAGCGCCATCCGCCTGGCGCGCGGTGCCACCGGACGCAGCAGGCTGATCAAGTTTGAAGGCTGTTACCACGGTCATGCGGATGCGCTGCTGGTGAAAGCGGGCTCGGGTCTGGCAACCTTTGGCAATGCCACCAGCGCTGGCGTGCCACCCGAAGTGGTGCAGCACACCATGGTCCTCGAATACAACAACGTGGCGCAGCTCGAACAGGCCTTCGATCTTTATGGCAAGGAAGTCGCCTGCCTGATGATTGAGCCGATTGCCGGCAACATGAACTTCGTGCGCGCCTCGGTGCCCTTCGTGAAGCGCTGCCGTGAGCTGTGCAGCGAGTACGGCGCGCTGCTGGTGTTTGACGAAGTCATGAATGGTTTTCGGGTCGCCCTGGGCGGTGCGCAAAGCGTCTATGCGCGACAGCTTGCGGGCTTTGAGCCTGACATGACAGTGATGGGCAAGGTCATTGGCGGCGGCATGCCGCTGGCGGCCTTTGGTGCCAAACGTGCCGTAATGGAACAGCTGGCGCCCTTGGGCGCCGTCTACCAGGCCGGCACGCTTTCGGGCAACCCGGTGGCCACCGCCTGTGGTCTTGCCACTTTGCAGGAGATCAGCAAGCCCGGCTTCTTTGAAGACTTGTCGAGAAAGACGCGCTTGCTGGTCGCGGGCCTCGCGGCAGCGGCGGCGGCCGAAGGTGTGCCTTTCAGCGCCGATAGCGAAGGCGGCATGTTCGGTTTCTTCCTGCTGCCCGAGTTGCCGCAGAACTACCCTCAGGTCATGAAGACTGACAGTGCGCGCTTCAACCAGTTGTTCCACGGTCTGCTCGACGGCGGCGTCTACATTGCCCCGGCGCTGTACGAAGCCGGCTTTGTCAGCGCCGCGCACAGTGACGAAGACATCGCCGCGACGGTGGCGCTGGCGCGCCAGGTTTTCAAACAGATGTAGCTCGCGCCCCACATGACTGCGCTGACGACCCGGCTGACGCGCTCGCTGCACCTCAGGCACCCGATCATCTCGGCGCCGATGGCCTTTGCCGGTGGTGGCGTGCTGGCCGCAGCAGTCAGCCACGCTGGCGGCCTGGGCTTGATCGGAGGCGGCTATGGCGACCCTGCCTGGTTGGATGAACAATTCACGGCGGCGGCAGGACAAGGTGTCGGTGTCGGTTTCATATCGTGGTCGCTGCGCAAGTCACCATCGGTGCTCACCGACATCCTGAAATACCGACCAGCCGCGGTGATGCTTTCCTTCGGCGATCCGCGGCCCTTCGTCGACGACATCCGCAGTGTCGGCGCCACCCTGATTTGCCAGTGTCAGGACATGGACCATGTGATGGACGCGGTGGACGCCGGTGCCGACATCATCGTGGCGCAGGGGGGCGAGGCCGGCGGCCACGGTGCCCTCCGCGGAACCCTGAGCTTCGTGCCCGAAGTGTCGGACTTTCTGACCCGGCAGTCACCCCAGACCCTGCTGCTTGCCGCAGGCGGCATCGCCGACGGGCGCGGACTGGCTGCAGCCTTGCTGCTGGGTGCCGATGGGGTTCTGGTTGGCACACGCTTGTGGGCCTCCACAGAGGCGCTGGTAAAGCCGGCTCACCACCGTGCCATCGTTGAGGCCAATGGCGACGGCACGCTGCGCACCCAGGTGGCAGATATTGCACGACAGATTCCCTGGCCACGCGGATTTAGCGCGCGAATTGCACGCAATGAATTCACCAATCGATGGCACGGCCATGAAGACGCGCTGGAAATGAATATCGCCGTGGAAGGACCGAAGTATCGGCAGGCGTTTGCCGAGGGTGATGCAGAGCATACCGGCGTCTGGTTTGGTGAGGCCGCCGGCCTGATTGATGAAATTGAGTCGGCAGCGCATATCGTCGAAACCATGGCGGCAGACGCGGCCCGGCACATCCAGCGCCTTGGCCAGACGACACAGGCCTGACCATGCGCCAGGCAAGCAACAGTCAACCGCGTCGCGCCACCCTTGCGCTGGCCATCGTCGTCGCGACCTATGCATTGTCGTTTTTTCAGCGTTTCGCGCCGGCCGGAATCGCAGCCGATCTGGTGGCCGCCTTCAATACCAGCGCTTCCTCGCTGGGCGCGCTCGCGGCAACCTACTTCTATGTTTACACCATCATGCAGGTGCCCACCGGCATCCTGGTCGACACCTTGGGGCCGCGCCGCATTCTGCTAATCGGTGGGCTGGTGGGCGGCGCCGGCAGTCTGATGTTCGCCTTAGCGAGCGGACTTGAACTGGCACTGGTCGGGCGCACTCTGATCGGACTGGGCGTCTCGGTCACCTTCATTGCCATGCTCAAGATCATCGCCGTATCCTTTGATGAACGTCGCTTCGCCACGCTGGTCGGACTGGCGATGCTGATTGGCAATCTCGGCTCCGTGCTGGCAGGCGCGCCGCTGTCCTGGTTGGCCCAGGTGGCCAGTTGGCGCCATATTTTTGTTGCACTGGCCGCTATTTCCTTGCTGCTGGGCGTCGCCTGCTGGGTGCTGCTGCGCGAACAGCCGACCGCGGCGGGACAGACAGACACCAAGCCATCGTTTGACCGCAGTCTGATTGTCTCGGGCCTGGTCTCCGTGCTGAAGAACCGCGACAACTGGCCCACGGTGTGCGTCAACTTCGGCATCTGCGGCAGCTTTTTTGCTTTCGCCGGCCTGTGGGCAACGCCGTTTCTGACCCAGGCTCATGGTCTGAGCCGAGCCGCTGCTGCCAATCACGTCAGTCTGTATTTCGTCGGTTTCGCACTGGGCTGTGTGTTCATGGGTGCGCTGTCGGACCGGCTCGGCAAACGCAAGCCGGTGCTGATCGTGACGAGCCACCTGTACCTGCTGATCTGGCTCATCTTGCTGTGGGACATGGCACTGCCGCTGCTGGCAAGCTATGCCCTGTTCACCCTGATGGGTCTGGTCACAGCGGGTTTCACGCTCACCTGGTCTTGCGCCAAGGAAGTCAACGCGCCCCAGCTCTCGGGCATCTCCACCAGTGTCACCAACATGGCCGGTTTCCTCGCCGGCGCCATCCTGCAGCCGCTGGTCGGCTGGGTGATGGACCAGCGCTGGCAGGGTGGGCTGACGAGCACGGGAGCACGCCTCTTTACTGCGGACGACTACCACGCCGGTCTGCTGCTGCTGACGGCCGTGGCAGCCTTCGGTGCACTGGCCTCATGGTGGATCAGGGAAACGGGCTGTCGCAATATCTGGCGGCAAGCGGGTCAGTGATTTTTTGAGGAAAGTTCTTGAAAAGCCGGGCGGATAGTCCGACAACTCGCCAAAACACTGGTATCCCAGACTCTCGTAAAAGCCTCTGGCGCCAAACTGGGTGTCAACCCAGGCAGACTGACAGCCTCTCGCCAAAGCTTCCTGCTCCGCTCGATGCATGATGGTGCGGCCCAGACCCTGGCCGCGAAGCGCTTGCGGAACCAGCAGCATCTGCGTGTAGAGCCAGCCGTAGCCGGTAGCACCCCACAGGCCACCGATGACCGTATTCGCATTGTCCCGAACCGCAATCACCAAGGGCCGCTGCTGACCCGGACCGGCAGCCTTGACGTTATGCTGGATCAGAGCACTGGCAATCGACTTGCGAACTTCATCGTCTGCACTGTCGGTCAATTGCAGCGTGCAGGCAGTCCGGCTGAAACTGCCAGCGCCATCAAACAGATCAGCATTCAAGAGTCGGTTTCCCAAAATTCAAGAATAGCACGCCAGCCTTGTTTTATCATTCACCTCGGTCGAATGCGGCCAGGGGAGGCGTTGGTGAGACATACAAAACATCAATTCGGGTTCACGCTGATTGAGCTGATGATCGTGGTAGCGATCATTGGTATTTTGGCGTCGGTCGCATTTCCGGCCTATCGGGATTACGTGATCAAGGCCAGAGTGAGCGAAGGTCTTGCGCTGGCAGCGCCGGCAAAAATTGCGGTGCTCGAAAATGCCATGCTGGGCAACGCCTTCAGCACCGGATGGACCTCGCCTGCGGCAACCAGCAATGTACTCAGCGTTGACATCGACAACGCGCGCGGGCAAATCACGATCAGTTACACCGACAAGGTTGCGCCGGTGGGAGCCAACACCCTGATCCTGGCACCGCGTGTTGGGGGTTCGGCCGGAACCAGACTGACCGGCACGGCGACCAGTTCCACGCTGCCGGACGGACAGATTGTCTGGAACTGCAATTCAGCGGATCAGAACCCGGTGACAAACCACGGCACCCTCGGCACGCTAGCCGGCAAGTACACTCCGGGCAACTGCCACAGCTGATCAGTGCCGGAAATGGCGCACGCCTGAGAGCACCATGGCGACACCGCGCTCATCGGCAGCGCCTATCACTTCCGGGTCGCGCATCGAACCACCGGGCTGGATGATGCAGCTCGCGCCGGCGTCCACCACGACGTCGAGGCCATCACGAAACGGGAAGAAAGCGTCGCTCGCCGCCGCCGTGCCGGCGAGCGAGAGCCCGGCGTGCTGTGCCTTGATGCTGGCAATGCGCGCCGAATCGAGCCGACTCATCTGACCTGCGCCAACCCCCATGGTCATGCCATCTCGGCAAAACACAATGGCATTGCTCTTGACGAATTTCGCGACGTTCCAGGCAAACAGCAAATCCTGCAACTGCTGTGGCGTGGGCTGCAGCTTCGTCACCACTTTCAGATCAGCCAACGTGAGCTGGTGGTTGTCGGCCGTCTGCATCAGGAGTCCGGAGCCCACGCGCTTGAAGTCCACTGCGTTGCGCCCGTTAGCCCAGTCGCTGGCGCCGCCCAGGGGCAGGGCAATCTTCAAAATGCGCACATTGACCTTGCTCTTGAAGACGGCCAAGGCCTCGGGGGTGTAGTCGGGTGCCATCAGCACCTCGACAAACTGTTTTGAAATTTCCAGCGCTGCGGCTTCATCGAGCGTCCGATTCAGCGCAATGATGCCGCCAAAGGCCGAGGTCGG
>JBAXFI010000064.1:0-14352 GCA_037139995.1 Comamonadaceae bacterium
TGGAAGGCTCAACGCAGGTTAGCTGCTCGGGCTTTGGTCAAGTGATGATTGACAACATGTGATACCAGACTTACCTCATCAATTCATGATGTAAATCAAATTTTTTCGGCAGTCCGGGCCGGGCGGGCCGGCGCCCATCGAATACAGTCAGCTGTTACTGTCCAACCCAATTAGAAAGAGGAATGCCATGGCGTCAAAACCGTCCAAAATAATCTATACGCTTACCGATGAAGCCCCGTTTCTGGCAACGTGTGCGTTCCTGCCAGTCATTCGCACCTTTGCGGCACCGGCCGGCATTGATGTGGCAGAGTGTGACATCTCGGTCGCCGCACGTGTGCTTGGTGAGTTTCCGGAATGCCTGACGGACGCGCAAAAAGTGCCGGACAACCTGGCAGAACTTGGCCGCCTGACACAGCTGCCCGAGACCAACATCATCAAGTTGCCCAACATCAGCGCTTCGGTGGGGCAGTTGATGGCCTGCATCAAGGAACTGCAGTCCAAGGGCTACGCCGTGCCGGATTATCCGGAAGATCCCAAGACCGATGCCGACAAGGCGATTCGCGGCCGTTACTCCCGCTGCATCGGCAGCGCTGTGAACCCTGTGCTGCGCGAAGGCAACTCGGACCGCCGTGCGCCCAAGGCCGTCAAGGAATTTGCCCGCAAGCACCCGCATTCGATGGCCGAGTGGAGTCAGGCGTCGCGCTCGCACGTGTCGCACATGCACCATGGTGACTTCTACCACGGTGAAAAGTCCATGACGCTGGACCGGGCACGCGATGTGAAGATGGAACTGCTCACCAAGAGCGGCAAGACCCTCGTGCTCAAGCCCAAGCTTTCACTCAAGGACGGCGAAATCATCGACAGCATGTTCTTGAGCAAGAAAGCCCTGCTCGAGTTCTATGAGAAAGAAATTGAAGACGCGCACAAGACCGGTGTGATGTTCTCGCTGCACGTCAAGGCCACGATGATGAAGGTCTCGCACCCCATCGTGTTCGGTCACTGCGTCAGGATTTTTTACAAGGATGCCTTCGAGAAACACGCCAAACTGTTTGACGAGTTGGGCGTGAATGTCAACAACGGCATGATCAATCTGTATGACAAGCTCGAGACCTTGCCGCAGTCGCTGCGCGAGGAAGTCATCAGCGATCTGCACGCCTGCCACGAGCATCGCCCCGAATTGGCGATGGTGGATTCTGCCAAGGGCATCACCAATTTCCACTCGCCCAATGACATCATTGTTGACGCCTCGATGCCGGCCATGATTCGCAACGGCGGCAAGATGTGGGGTGCGGATGGTCGCTTGAAGGACGTCAAGGCAGTGATGCCCGAGAGCACCTTTGCCCGCATCTACCAGGAGATGATCAACTTCTGCAAGTGGAACGGCAATTTTGATCCCCGCACCATGGGCACGGTGCCCAATGTGGGTCTGATGGCCCAGCAGGCCGAAGAGTACGGCTCCCACGACAAGACCTTTGAGATTACGGAAGACGGTGTCGCCAACGTCACGGATCTGGCGACCGGCGAAGTGCTGCTGACGCAAAACGTGGAACAGGGCGATATCTGGCGCACCTGCCAGGCCAAGGACGCTGCGATTCGCGACTGGGTCAAACTGGCAGTGACACGCGCCCGCAACTCCGGCATGCCGGCCGTGTTCTGGCTCGATCCGTATCGCCCGCACGAGAACGAACTCATCCACAAGGTCAAGGTCTACCTCAAGGACCACGACACCAGTGGGTTGGACATCCAGATCATGTCGCAGGTGCGCGCCATTCGCTACACCATGGAGCGTGCGATCCGTGGCCTCGATACCATCTCCGTGACTGGCAACATCCTGCGCGACTATCTGACCGATCTGTTCCCGATCATGGAACTCGGCACCAGCGCCAAGATGCTTTCCATCGTGCCGCTGATGGCAGGTGGCGGCATGTATGAAACCGGCGCTGGCGGCTCTGCGCCCAAGCACGTCCAGCAGTTGGTCGAAGAGAATCACCTGCGCTGGGATTCGCTCGGCGAATTCCTGGCCTTGGCAGTCAGTCTGGAAGATCTGGGTATCAAGACCGGCAATGAAAAAGCCAAGATCCTGGCCCGCACGCTGGACGCTGCTACCGGCAAGCTGCTGGACAACAACAAAGGCCCGTCACCCAAGACCGGTCAGTTGGACAACCGTGGCAGCCAGTTCTATCTGGCCATGTACTGGGCCCAGGAACTGGCGGCGCAGACGGCCGACACGGAACTGCAAGCGCATTTCGCACCACTGGCGAAATCACTGGCCGAGAACGAGCAGAAGATCACGGCAGAGTTCAAGGCGGTTCAAGGCAGGCCAGCGGATATTGGTGGCTACTTCCTTGTAGACAAAGAGAAGGTTACCGGTGTCATGCGCCCCAGCGCAACCTTCAATGCGGTATTTGCAGGAATGCCCTCCTAGAATAGAGGCGAACCAGGGTTGCCAAGAGCGGCCGGTGACAGACCCCAATGTGTTGACTCCATTGGGGTTTTTTGTTGCCCGAAGGCCGGCTGCGGCGGATGGGGTATGCTTTTCTAATTGCTATTACTGAACAAATCATGACAACACTAAGCGTCAAGCAAATACTGGGAGCCCAGGCGCCAGTCGATACACCAGTTACGGTGAAGGGCTGGGTGCGCACGCGACGTGATTCCAAGGCTGGAATCTCGTTCGTCAACCTGTCGGACGGATCGTGCTTTCACCCGATCCAGGTGGTGGCGCCTAGTACGCTGGCCAATTACGCTGATCAGGTAGTGCGTCTGACGGCGGGATGTTCAATCGAGGCCTGTGGCCTGATCGTGCCGTCTCCAGCCAAGGGGCAGCCGTTTGAAATGCAGGCCACTTCAATCAAGGTCACCGGCTGGGTCGATGACCCTGACACCTACCCGATCCAGCCCAAGGCGCACAGCATGGAATACCTGCGCGAGGTGGCCCATCTGCGCGCCCGCACCAATGTGATCGGCGCGGTCACACGCCTGCGCCATACGGTGGCTCAGGCGATCCACCGCTTCTTCCATGAACGGGAATTCTTCTGGGTCAATACGCCCATCATCACCGCGTCAGACGCCGAAGGCGCCGGTGAGTTGTTTCGAGTTTCGACGCTGGACCTGGCCAATCTGCCGCGCACTGACACTGGCAAAATCGATTTTTCCAAGGACTTCTTTGGTCGCGAAGCCTTCCTGACGGTGTCGGGTCAGTTGAATGTGGAAACCTATTGCATGGCGCTGTCCAAGGTTTACACCTTCGGGCCGACTTTCAGGGCTGAGAACTCCAATACCAGCCGCCATCTCGCTGAATTCTGGATGATCGAGCCGGAAATCGCCTTTGCCGACCTGGCAGACGACGCGGCGCTGGCCGAGGCCTTACTGAAATATATCTTTAAGGCGGTGCTCGCGGAGCGGGCTGACGACATGGAATTTTTCGAGGAACGCATCGAAAAGGGCGTGATTGCCAAGCTGCAAGCCATGATTGACTGCGATTTTGTGCGCATGGACTACACCGAAGCCATCAAGATTCTGGAGAACTCCAGGGAAAAATTCGAATACCCGGTGAAGTGGGGCATTGATCTGCAAAGCGAGCATGAGCGCTTTCTGGCCGAGAAGTACGTTCACGGCCCACTCGTGCTGATGAATTACCCCAAAGAGATCAAGGCCTTCTATATGCGCCTCAATGATGACGGCAAGACCGTGGCGGCGATGGATGTGCTGGCACCCGGTATTGGCGAGATCATTGGTGGCTCCCAGCGTGAAGAGAGGCTCGACGTGCTGGATGGACGCATGATCGAAGTGGGGCTGGACCCCGCTCACTACGGCTGGTATCGGGATCTGCGCCGCTACGGCACAGTGCCGCATGCCGGCTTTGGACTGGGATTCGAGCGCACCATTTCCTATATTTCGGGCTTGTCGAATGTGCGCGATGTGATTCCCTTCCCGCGTACCCCCGGCAATGCCAGGTATTGATATTCGATCTTTGGGTACGATCTATAGAATGAACGCATGGCAAGCAAACCCCCTGTAACTCCTCCTACCAAGCCGATCCGTCTGCCGGTTGCCGACGACGGCGGCTCGGTCGTGCTGGAGCGGCGGACACAAAAAGTCAAACCACCGCAGATGTACGAGGTGGTCATGCTCAACGATGACTACACGCCGATGGAGTTTGTGGTGGTCGTGATTCAGGAGTTTTTTGGCAAGGATCTGGAGGCGGCGACCAGAATCATGCTGATGATTCACATGGACGGCAAGGGCGTTTGTGGCGTCTATTCCAAGGACGTGGCCGCTACCAAGGTGGATCAGGTGATGGATGCGGCCGCCAAGGCGGGTCATCCCCTGCAATGTGTCAGTCAGCCTCTTGATTAATACAGCGGCGAACCCATGGTATTAAATTCGGATTACAGTTAAACATCAAAGCAAGGCTCATAAGGAAATCACATGATTGCCCAGGAATTGGAAGTAAGCCTGCATATGGCGTTCGTTGAGGCGCGCCAGCAGCGCCATGAGTTCATCACGGTGGAACACCTGCTGCTCGCGCTGCTGGACAACCCCAGCGCGGCTGAGGTGCTGCGGGCCTGTTCGGCCAATATTGACGATTTGCGCAAGTCGCTGTCGAACTTCATCAAAGACAACACGCCCCAGGTGGCGGGCCTGGATGATGTTGACACTCAGCCGACGCTGGGCTTTCAGCGCGTGATTCAGCGCGCCATCATGCACGTGCAGTCGACCGGCAGCGGCAAGAAGGAAGTCACCGGCGCCAATGTGCTGGTTGCCATCTTTGGTGAGAAAGATTCGCACGCTGTCTATTACCTGCATCAGCAGGGCGTAACGCGGCTCGATGTGGTGAACTTCATCGCACACGGTATCAAGAAGAGCGACCCGGCTGAAGGTCCCAAGTCCAGCGAGACTCCGGCCGAAAATGAAGAGGCTGGCGGCGACAAGAACGAAAAGCAGTCGCCGCTCGAGCAGTACACGCAGAACCTCAATCAGCTCGCCAAGGATGGCAAGATCGACCCCTTGATCGGACGCGAATACGAGGTTGAGCGCGTGATCCAGATCCTGTGTCGTCGGCGCAAGAACAATCCCTTGCTGGTCGGCGAGGCCGGCGTTGGCAAGACGGCCATCGCCGAAGGCCTGGCCTGGCGCATTACCCAAAAAGATGTGCCGGAGATTCTGGCCGAGGCCGTTGTCTATTCGCTCGATATGGGCGCCTTGCTGGCGGGGACCAAATACCGGGGCGACTTTGAGCAACGCCTCAAAGGCGTTTTGAAGTCCTTGAAAGACAAGCCCAACGCGGTGCTGTTCATTGACGAAATTCATACCCTGATTGGCGCCGGTGCAGCCTCGGGCGGCACGCTCGATGCATCCAACCTGCTCAAGCCCGGCTTGAGTTCTGGTGCGCTCAAATGCATTGGCGCCACCACCTTCACTGAATACAGGGGCATTTTCGAAAAAGACGCGGCGCTGTCACGGCGCTTCCAGAAGGTCGATGTGGTTGAGCCAACCATCGAGCAGACGGTGGAAATTCTCAAAGGCCTGAAATCCCGTTTTGAAGAGCACCACAACGTCAAGTACGCGTTGGCCGCACTGCAGGCCGCCGCCGAACTCAGTGCCAAGTACATCAATGACCGGCATCTGCCCGACAAGGCGATTGACGTGATCGACGAGGCCGGCGCCGCCCAACGCATTTTGCCGCCGTCCAAGCGCAAAAAGATCATCAGCAAGTCGGAGGTCGAGGAGATTGTGGCCAAGATCGCCCGCATCCCGCCAGCCAATGTCTCCAACGATGACCGCGGCAAACTCAAGACGCTGGATCGTGACTTGAAGAACGTCGTTTTCGGGCAGGACAAGGCCATCGACATGCTGGCCTCGGCCGTCAAGATGGCGCGCTCCGGGCTGGGCAAGGGCGACAAGCCGATTGGCTCCTTCCTGTTCAGCGGCCCCACCGGCGTTGGCAAGACCGAGGCCGCCAAGCAACTGGCCTACATCATGGGCATCGAGCTGATCCGCTTTGACATGAGCGAGTACATGGAGCGCCATGCGGTGAGCCGCCTGATTGGAGCGCCACCGGGCTATGTCGGCTTTGACCAGGGCGGTCTGCTGACCGAGGCTGTCACCAAGAAGCCGCACTGTGTGCTCTTGCTCGATGAAGTCGAAAAGGCCCATCCGGACATCTTCAATGTGCTGTTGCAGGTGATGGACCATGGCGCGCTGACCGACAACAACGGGCGCAAGGCCGACTTCCGCAACGTCATCATCATCATGACGACCAATGCGGGCGCCGAGGCACTGAACAAGTCCACCATGGGTTTTACCAACGAGCGTCAGGTTGGCGACGAGATGGTCGACATCAAGCGCCTGTTCACGCCCGAGTTCCGCAATCGGCTCGATGCGATCGTCAGCTTCAAGGCGCTCGATGAGGTCGTCATCATGCGCGTTGTCGACAAGTTCCTGCTTCAGCTCGAAGCCCAACTGGCCGACAAGAAAGTGGATGTCACCTTTACCGACAAGCTGCGCAAGCATCTGGCCAAGAAGGGCTTTGATCCACTGATGGGCGCGCGTCCGATGCAGCGTCTGATTCAGGACACGATTCGCCGTGCCCTGGCCGACGAGTTGCTGTTTGGCCGCCTCATCGATGGCGGCCGCCTGACGGTTGATGTAGATGACCAGGATGAAAGCAAGACCGAAGTCCTGCTCGACATTCAGCCACTGCCAAAGAAGGAAGGGCGCGCCAAGCCCGAGGCACAGGAAGTCGCCGCCAGCTAAGTACGGTTTGAAACTGTTTTCGTTTCTGCCACTGCTGCTGGCCTTGTGGCTGGCAGGCTGCGCCACAGTTCCGGTGCCCGAGGCGCCAGTGGCACCAGTAGTGCCTGCGGTCGTGCCCAAAAAGCCACCGAAGATTGGTCTGGCGTTGGGCGGCGGCGCCGCACGAGGCTTTGCCCACATCGGTGTCATTCAGGTGCTCGAGGAGGCCGGCATTCGGCCGGCGCTGGTGGTGGGCACTTCGGCTGGCAGCGTGGTTGCAGCCTTCTATGCCAGCGGCAAGAACGGTGCGCAGTTGCAGCAAGTGGCAGAAACCATGGAAGAGGCCACGTTTGCCGACTGGACTCTGCCCATCTTCAGCCGTGGCCTCTTGCGCGGCGAAGCGCTTGCGCGTTATGTGAGCACGCAAGTCAATGGCCGCCTGATCGAGAACATGCCCTTGCCACTGGGCATTGTGGCAACCGACTTGAACAGCGGGCAGGGCGTGTTGTTCCAGCGCGGCGATACCGCCACAGCGGTGCGCGCATCGAGCGCGGTGCCGGCGCTGTTTCAGCCGGTTAAGGTGGCAGGTCGCGAGTATGTGGACGGTGGCCTGGTGTCGCCCGTGCCGGTGCGCTATGCGCGCCAGATGGGAGCGGAGTTGATCATTGCGGTTGATATTTCCGACCCGCCCGAGGGAAACGCCGCCAGCGACACGCTGCAGGTCCTGTTGCAGACCTTTTCCATCATGGGCAAGAGCATCAACAACTTTGAGTTGCGCGACGCCGAAATTGTGGTGCGACCGACGCTGACAGGAGTTGCCAGTTCCGACTTTGGCGCGCGGCGTCGCTCCATCGAGGCCGGCCGAGCAGCCATGCGCTCAGCTTTGCCGCAGCTGCGTGCTGCGTTGCAGGCGCACCAATTTCAGACCAAACCCTGACAAGGCATAGCCGGCTTACACTTGGACCGGACCGCCTCATTGGCCGGCATTCGTAAGCGCAACAGGAGAGATTTGTATGCCAAAATTCCTTTGGACCATGGGCTGTTTGTCGCTCGCCATGGCGACTTCGCTGTCTCCAGTTTGGTCCCATGCCCAGACACCAAAGGCCCAGGCGGCCGCGAGGACCCCGATCACGCTGTCGCTGATTGCCATCAACGATTTTCACGGCAACATTCTGCCGCCCTCGGCCAGCGTGCTGGTACCGGATGCGAGCAACGCGACAGGCACCCGCGTCAGTGCTGGCGGTGCCGCCTACCTGGCAACGCTGATCAAGATTCTCAGGCAGCACAACCCGAAGCAAACGCTGGTGCTTGGCGATGGTGATTTGATCGGTGCGACGCCATTGGCATCGGGTTTCTTTCACGATGAGCCGACGATAGACATCCTGAACCAGATCGGGCTGGACCTTTCCACCGTTGGCAATCACGAATTCGACAAGGGACGCGCCGAATTGCTGCGCATGCAAAAGGGCGGCTGCTATCCCCCGTCAGCAGACACAAAGTCAGGAAAAGTAGGCGTTGACACCTGCATGACCAAGGGCAAGTTTGGCGGCGCACGCTTCCAGTATCTGGCCGCCAACGTGGTCGATCAGGCGAGCGGGCAAACCCTGTTTCCCGCCTACGCCATCCGCACGCTCGGCGGCGTCAAGGTCGGCTTCATCGGGGTCACGTTGCAAGACACGCCCTCGGTTGTCACGCCAGCCGGTGTCGCTGGACTCCAGTTCAGGAACGAGGTGGAAAGCGTCAACGCGCTGGTACCCGTGCTGAAAGAAAAAGGCGTTACGGTATTCGTGGTGCTGCTGCACCAGGGCGGCACCACCAAAGCCAGGATGGCTCTCGACAAATCCTGCCCTAGCGTCGCGGGCGAGAGCCTTGATCTTGTGGATCGTATGGATCCGGCCATCGATGTTGTTGTCAATGGTCACACGCACCAGGAATATGTGTGCTTTCGGCCCGATGGCAAGCTCATGACGCAAGCCGGCTTCTATGGTCGGATGGTGACCAAGATCGACCTGACGGTGGATCGCACGACACGCAAAGTGATCGCCAAAGACGCCAACAACAAGGTCGTTGTCAACGATCTGGGCGTCAAGGATGCCAGCGGCAAGCCGATTCCCCTGCCTGCTGGTTATAGCGCGCTACAGCCCGACCCGACAACCAACAAGCTGGTGCAGCGCTACGGCGCGCTGGCCGCAGCCATGACCGAAGTCGTGGTGGGTCGCCTGTCTGCCCCGCTGGACCGTCGCGCCAATACCGCTGGCGAAAGCACGCTCGGCAACTTTCTCGCGGACGCGTTTTTGGCGAGCACGTCTGACGCAGCATACGGTGGCAAGCGTTCGCAGATCGCTTTCATCAACCGCGGTGGTCTGCGCAGCGACCTCAGCACCAGTCTCAGCGTCACCTACGGCCATCTGTTCAATGTCCTGCCATTCAATGACGCCATGGTTGCGATGGACCTGACCGGCCAGCAGTTGTTGCGCTTGCTCGAGCAGCAATGGGAGAGCCCGCAACCCGCTGGTGGACGAATCATGTCCGTCTCCAATGGCTTCACCTACAGTTGGGATGCCAGCGCGCCGGAGCGCGCACCCGGCGGCAGCGGGCAACGCGTTGTCCCGGGCTCCATGAAGCTCAACGGCGAACCCATCGATATGGAGCGCGTCTATCGGGTCACGGTCAACCATTTCATGTCAGTCGGCGGCGACAATTATTCCATCCTGCTGAAGGGCTTGAGCCGGCAGGACGGCGAGATCGACTTGATCACGGTCAAACGCTATTTCGAGCGGCAGGGTGTCATCAAACCGCCGGAACTGGGCCGGATTGTGCGGACCAACTGAGTTGCTTACAAGTCGTTACATTTTTACAACAAACCCATGAATTGGGTCACGACTGTCATCCCATTTAAATAAACTCTGTTCAGGATCAGATGCCCAGCTTGCAGCTTCGTCGAGGGGTGCAGTTGGCCCATGTTCATCCCCGATTTTTTCAACCCAACTCCTGAATTGGATCAGCACAATGAAGTCACGCAAATCCTGGTTCGGCCACGCGCCCACCGCTATCAGCCTGGCCATCGCCATGCTCGCCATCCCCGCATTCGCACAGAACACCACCTCCGGTATTGCTGGCCGCATCACGGGTGCTGACGGCAAGGCCCTTAGTGGCGCGACGGTCAGCATCAAGCACGACGAATCAGGCTCGGTGAACAACCTGGTCACCGATGCAGATGGTCGCTATGGTGCGCGGGGCTTGCGCGTCGGCGGTCCCTACACCGTGACGATCACCAAGGATGGCAAGGTGGAAAAGCGTGAAGGCGTCTACCTGCAATTGGCCGAGACAGCCACCATGGATGCGCAGTTCAATGGCGCCGCAACCACGCTAGCCGCTGTCACAGTCACCGGGACCGCTGGCGCCTCCAGTGTCTTTAGCAGCAACGCAATGGGTGCAGGAACCCAGTTGGGCCGCAAGGAGATCGATGCCTATGCCTCGATCCAGCGCAGCCTGCAGGACTATGCCCGCATGGACCCACGCCTGTCGCAAACCGACAAGGAGCGCGGTGAAATCTCGGCCGGCGGCCAGAATTCGCGCTACAACTCGATCACCATCGACGGCGTCACAACCAGCGATACCTTCGGTCTGGAATCGAACAATTTGCCGACCGCGAAGCAGCCGATCTCGATCGACGCCATCCAGTCGGTGCAGGTCAACCTCTCGAACTACGATGTGACGCAAAAAGGCTATACCGGCGCAAATATCAATGCGGTCACCAAGTCCGGCACGAATGAGTTCAAGGGAAGCGTTTACTACGTGTTCCGCAATGAGAGCGTCGTCGGCGATCGATACAACCGCGCCGATGACAGCTACTTCAGGCCCCTGCCATTCAAGGAAGAAACCAAGGGCTTTACGCTGGGTGGCCCGTTGGTCATGGACAAGTTGTTCTTCTTTGCCAGCTACGAAGAGCTCAAGAGCAACCGCGCACAGCCCCAGTTCGGCCCGGTCGGCAGTGCGCTCACCAATGTCGGCATTTCCCAGACCGTCATAGACTCATTGAGTGCCATGGCCAAGACCCAATACAAATTTGATATTGGCGATACCAATGGCGACAACCCGCTCAATGTGAAGGACACGCTGATCAAGCTGGACTGGAACATCAACAGCAATCACCGTGCCAACTTCCGCTTCGCCAACACCAAGCAGGAAGAGAATAATTTTGGCAGCTTCAGCACCTCAGCCCTGACCTTGACCTCGTCCTGGTGGAATCAAAAAAAGAATATCGACACCATGGTGGGGCAATGGTTTGCCGACTGGACGCCGAACTTCTCGACTGAATTGAAAGTATCCAAGCGCGACTACAACAGCGTGCCGCTCAACAACGCCTATCTGCCGTCAATGGCACTGTCCTTTGCTGGCGCACTGCCAACCAACTCACCCGCTGGCGTCAACACCGGGACGCGCTTCCTGAATTTCGGAACCGACTTCAGCCGCCATTTCAACGTCTTGGATACCAAGACCGCCGATGCTTACTTTGGGGCCACCTGGGCGCTCGACAACCATGAAGTGAAATTCGGTGGCGACCTTGCCAACAACAAGGTCTACAACGCTTTCCTGCAAGGCACCTACGGCAGCTACACCTTCAATTGCACCAACAGTACAACAACCTTCACCTACAGTTTCGGTGCGATCAACTGCGGCACGGCCACCGCGGCACAGGTTGAAGCGGCGGTGTTGGAGAACTTCAGCAAAGGACGGCCCTCCTCGTATCAAGTCCAGGTACCCGCGCCGGGCAAGACACTTGATGACGGCATTGCCCAGTGGGCTTTGGCCAATACCGGCGTGTTTGTACAGGACACCTGGACCGTCAACAATCGCCTGACCGTTTCCGCCGGTGTGCGCTTTGACTCGCTCTCGACCAGCGACAAGCCGGCTTTCAACGCCGCCGCTGCCGCTCCAAGAGTTGCTGGTAGCGTGACGGGTACAACCGTGGTGCGCGACAGCGGCGGGTTTGGACTCGACAACTCGGTGACGGTGAACGGACAGACTTTGGTCCAGCCGCGTGTTGGCCTGAATTACGCGCTTGACCCGAACGACAAACAGAGGGCGCAACTGCGCGGTGGTTTCGGCCTGTTCCAGGGTGCAGCCGCCAATGTTTGGCTGTCCAACCCCTACTCCAATACCGGCCTGGCCACGCGCATCATCGGTTGCGGCATCAGCGGCTTCTCCGCTTGCCCGGGTACCGGTGGTCTCTTCAGCGCCGACCCGACCCAGCAGCCAACCAATTTTGTCGGTGCCATACCGGCCGCCAATGTCGACTTTATCGACCCAAGCCTGAATCAACCGGCCGTCTGGAAGATGAATCTCGCCTATGACGGCGTGCTTCCATTTGGTGGTCTGGTGTTTGGTGCCGAATGGATGTACACCAAGAATCAGTCGGGCATTTACTACAAGCACCTCAACCTGGGTGGCGCCACGCGCAGTGGCCCGGATGGTCGTGAGATGTATTACACGCCGCAGGGCTACAACCCTGCCTGCTGGACCTCCACTGGCAGCTTCACGACCAGCCCCACCGCGTGCAGTGGCGGTCGCGCGCGCGCCCTGAGCAACCCCCTATTCAATAACGTACTGCTGGCGACGACAAGCGACCAGGGCGGCGGCAATGCGGTCACTCTGTCCCTGTCGTCGGATTCGAACAGCAGGGATCTCGGCTGGCAAGTGGCTTACACGCGGACCCTGGCCACGGAGGTCAGCCCACTGACCTCATCGGTTGCCAACTCCAACTTCAACTCACGCTCCATCTTCAATTCGAATGAAGACGTCAGCGCCAACTCGGCCTACCTGGTTAAGGATCGGATCACTGCGGCCCTGAACTGGGCACCCAAGCTCCTGGCGGGCAAGTACAAGACCACGTTTGGCCTGTTCTACGAAGGTCGCTCCGGCAAGCCCTACAGCTGGACCTATCGCAATGACATCAATGGCGATGGCGTCGCTGGCAATGACTTGATGTACGTCCCGACCGGACCGCAATCAGGTCAGGTAGTCTTCCAGGGCGATACGGCAACCAACCATCCGAACGAAGACCGCTTCTGGAGCATTGTCAATCTCGATCAGTCTCTGAGCGATGCCAAGGGTGGTGTGGTCAAGCGCAACGACGCCTTCTCGGAGTTTGTCAACACCTTTGACGTGCGCATCAGCCAGGAAGTGCCGGGCTTTTCTGCCAAGCACAAGGGCGTGTTCAGCTTCGACATCCTGAACGTTGGCAACCTGATCAACAAGAACTGGGGTCGTACCAATGAAATGGCGTTTGGATCGAGCGGCGGGCAGACTCGCAAGTTCGTCAGCTATGCAGGCCTGAGCGCGGATGGCAAGTACATCTACCAGGTTGCACCGTCGATCGACGACCTGACAATCCGTCAAGCCAAGGGCGAATCGCAGTGGGCGGTGCAGGCCACACTGCGTTACGAGTTCTAAGGCCTGGTGTCGGTCTAGATACCGGAAGAATTACTGTCCGGTTCAGCACCCAGGCTACTGCTTGGGTGCTGGGCGTCCAACTGCTGGGCGTTCGTACGATTGAACGATTCCAGCCGTGTGCGAATCTGTAGATGCGCTTGAACAGACACTGATTTGCGAGTCTGCCCCTTAGCCGGGATGGCATCGCCTAAATGCACTCGCACCTGGATCGTTGACTTTGCCATCACCTTTCGCAGCGAGAACGCCAACGACATTTCACCGGTGAAGGGTGATGCCTGACAGGGCAGACCGGTCTGCGTATCCACATACCGCATGGCCACCGGCAGGACGGCAATCTGTGCGCTGATCGCCCCCTCAAATACGTTGGAGTGGAACGCATTCAATCCGGTGCCGTCGGTGCTGGTGCCTTCAGGAAAGGCGATCACTGCATAGCCTTGATCAAACGCCGTCAACGCGCCATCCACCATACCCCGGGCTGAGGTGCGTGAGCGACGGTCCACAAAAATGGTCGAGCAGCGCTGCGCCATGGTGCCTATCAATGGCCAGCGCCGCACTTCAGCCTTGGCTACAAAAACACCGGGTAGCTGCGATTGCAGGACCAGAATGTCAAGCCACGACACGTGGTTGGCGACCACCAGGCTGGCGCCCGGCGCTGGCCGTGCTCCCTGAACGTCGACATCGACTTGCAGAATCTGCAATGCCCTGTCGGCACAGCGTTGAATTTCCTTGAGTTTCTGCTCGGCTTGAAGTCGGGGAAACCGCAGCCACAAAACCAGGGTGAATCGACTCAGCTCAAGCACGAGCGCGAGCAGCTTGAAAAGCGCAAAGCTGCGGCGCTGGCCTCTGACCTTTGCGGCCGGAGCTGGCTGTGCCAGTGAAGGCGACTGCATCTATCGGGAATAAAAACGCGGCAAGTGCTTGCGACTGCGAACTTGCAGGCGTGAGCGCTGCAGGGCGAACAGTTCATGCACACCCCAGAGGATGCATGCCGGGATGGCTAACAGGTGTGAGAAGGAGACTTTGCGTTTCATGGTGTGTGACATTTCTGAACCGAAGTTACACGCTGCTTATGACACCTTTGTGTCAGTGTCAAATTACCACGATGTCATTTTCAGTTCTTGCAGCAATCGCAACTGCGCCTGTATGCTTCGCGCCCAT
>JBAXFI010000065.1:0-14203 GCA_037139995.1 Comamonadaceae bacterium
CGCCAACCATTGAATTGCCCCAAACCGGCCGACCGTGAGCGCGAACAAAGTGCCCATTGCGGGTGCTCCCGCTTGAGTAAAGCCGACACACGATAGCCACCTGATCTACAAATAAGCGGACAGTGAAATTCTGGAAACGCCTTCGGTGGATATCAGAAACGCCAAGTCAGTATCCGGCACTGAACATGGTTATTCAGGCCGCTGAAGTGCGGTTGTCTTCGGCATTGATCAAATGGTTGGCCATTTGCGAGAATTTTTCAATCAGGCGCGCCCGTAAGTCCTCATTCGTCACCTGCGCGTCGAGCGCCTGCTTCATGCACGACAGCCATTGGTCACGCATGGCCGGACTGACCCGGTAGTTCGCATGGCGCATGCGCAAGCGTGGGTGGCCCTTTTTCGCAACGTACAAATCGGGTCCGCCAAACCAGCCTGAGAGAAACTCGAACAGGCTGGTCTCGCTGCCGCTCAGGCTCTCGGGGTGCATCATGCGCAGGGCAAAGCTTTCGGGCAATTCGTCCATTAATGTGTAGAAGCGCAGTACCAGTGCGCGCACGCCCGCTTCACCCCCTAAGGCTTCGTAAACTGTCTGCGTTGTTGACGTCGTCATTAGCTTTTCCTTAGGAATCTGGTGCACACCCGCCTGTCACCGGCAGGGCCGCTACGCGTGCCAGAAATGCATCGCGTGATAGACCGGCAAAAAATGGATGCCAGTGACGTTGTTCCTGCACCGTGCTGACGGCGCGCGAGCGGCGCTCGTGGCCGGCGAAGAGCAGGGTTTCGTCCGCCAGCGTGAAGATGCGCTGCTGCACGCTGTCCCACAGTGCCTCAGGTAGCAGCGGCACGGGCTGGTGTGGGCAGGCATCTACGGCCAACAGGCCACCGCAGAACAGGCGGTCACGCCAGGCGAAGCTCAGGCAGCTTGCGGTGTGGCCTGGTGTTGCCAGCACGCGCACCAGTTCGTTGCCGAATGACAGAATGTCGCCGTCGACACCGATGCGTGCGCCGGGCGCTGCGGCGCCTTGCACCAGCGGCGCGCCGAGTTGCGCCAGCTGCGCCGGCTCCTGTGGGTTAAGGTGGTCGTGGTGGTGGGTGCGCAATACCCAGCGCAGGCGCAGATCGCATTCGGAGAGCAATGCGGACAGCAGTGCCAGGTCGCGGCCATGCGGGTCGATCAGGATCGCCTCGCGGGCGTCCATGTCGGCCAGCAGATAGCTCAGGTCGCCACCGGTTTCGTCATGCAGGATGCGGAAGTACATTGCAGACTCCTGGGTTGGGTCCAGTTGCCAACAGGAGATTGCTCATGCTGGCCTTGCCCACCATCACACGCGACTGCGATAGCAGGTCGATCAGCGCGATCGGGTCGATGACATGGTAATAAACGTGGCTGCCATTGCGCCGTTTTCCCAATACGCCCGCCTTGTAAAGCGTATTCAGATGGCTAGACATATTGGGTTGTGTGGTTTTGATCTCGCCCATCAATTCGCCGACATTTTTTTCAGAGCGGCACAAGCTCCGGATGATCCGAAGTCGCAGGGGTGCCGACAGCACACTAAACAGTTCAGCGGTCGACTCACACAATGCGTATGGATGAGCAGACGTGTCATTTGCCGCATGCGGTGCCGGGTAATCAACTTTCATATCAATAGCCCCAACGCATCCAGCCCGCCACGGCCAGCGCGGCAAGACAGGACCAACCCGAAAACAGAAGTCGCCAGACCCAGGCATGTGGCACGAAGCCGACGCCTCTGACCAAGCCGGCGCTCATGGCCCAGAGCAGGGCCAGCGCCAGACTGTGATTTGCCGTGCCGTCGGAGCGCATCATCAGAAACGGATAGATGGTGCCACCCAGCATGATGCTCAGGGCTGCGATCAGGCTCGGCAGATGGATGGCGGCGTGCACCGCTACCGGTGTTGCGTCATCGCTTGCAAGCTCGCGCGTCAGCATGATCGCTTACTCGCCTTTGCGACCATTCGCGAGCTTGCGGGCTTCCTCGTTTTCACCCCACATCGCGTTCAGAATCGCCAGCAGCACGGCAAAGCCGACACCGAGAATCCAGGAAAAGTACCACATGTGAAATCCTTTGAATGGCGTTCAGGTCAGCCGGTTGAAGAGCTCAATAAGCCGCATGTTCGTGTTCCTGCACATAGGCGGCGGTCACCTTGCCACGCATGACGCGGTAGGCCCAACTGGTGTAGAGCACGATCAGCGGCATAAAGACCAGCGTGCACCAGAACATGATTCCGAGGGTCATATGGCTCGATACGCTGTCCCACACCGTCAGGCTGGCAGCCGGCATGGAACTTGACGGCATGACGAAGGGGAACATGGAGGCGCCTGCAGTGCCGATGACACCGAGCAGCGCCAGCGATGAGACGACAAAGGCCGTCAGCGTGGCGCGTTTGGTCAGTAGCAGGGCGGCCAGCAGCGCGCCGAACACCCCCAGCGTCGGCAACAGCCACAGCGCCGGTGCGCGGCCGTAGTTGGCCATCCACGCGCCGGCCTCACGCACCACGGTCTTGGTCATTGGGTCGGGCAAGGCATTCGGGTCGATGACCGAGGTGATGCGGTAGCCGTCGATGCCCAGGCTGATCCAAAAGCCGGCGGTAACAAAGGCCAGCACCATGAGCAGCGCCGCCCCAATGGCGCCCTTGATGGCGCGCGCCTGGATCACGCCTTCTGTGCGGTGGGCCAGATAAACGCCACCGTGCATCGTGATCATCGCGCTGCTCACCACACCGCACAGCAGGGCGAACGGATTGAGCAACTGCCAGAAGCTGCCGCTGTAGGTGGACACCATGTAGAGGTCGAACTGGAAGGGCACACCCTGCAACAGATTGCCAAAGGCCACGCCGAAGATCAGCGGTGGCACTGAGCCGCCGACAAACAGGCCCCAATCCCAGGTGCTGCGCCAGGTTGCGTTGTGAATCTTGCTGCGGTAATCAAACCCGACCGGGCGAAAGAACAGCGCCCACAGCACCACCAGCATGGCCCAGTAGAAGCCGCTGAAGGCGGTGGCATAGACCAGCGGCCAGGCCGCAAAAATGGCACCGCCGCCGGTGATGAACCAGACCTGGTTGCCGTCCCAGTGCGGCCCCACGGTGTTGATAACGACGCGGCGCTCCAGATCGCTGCGCCCGACAAAGGGCAGCAGCGTGCCCACGCCCATGTCGTGGCCATCCATGATGGCAAAGCCGACCAGCAGCACGCCGACCAGTAGCCACCAGATGAGCTTGAGGGTTGAATAGTCAAACATAAGTTCTCCTTGGGCGTTCAGGCGTGGACGGGTTCGGACTGGTAGCGACCGGTGCCCAGACTGCCCGGACCCATGCGCGCAAACTTGACCATCAAGTACATCTCGACCACCAGCAGCACGGTGTAGAAACCGACAAAACCGGCGAGCGAACCGTACAGGCTGTTGACAGTCAGTGTCGAGACGCTCAGGTGGGTCGGCAGCACGCCGTAGATGGTCCAGGGCTGGCGACCGTACTCGGCAACGAACCAGCCGAGTTCACAGGCAAGCCAGGGCACGGGCAGCATCCACAGGGCCCATTTGAGCAACCAGGGTTTGCCCATGCAGTCGGATTTCAGTGTGCTCCAGAAGGCCAGGCCAAACAACGCCAGCATTGCAAAGCCCATGCCGACCATGATGCGAAACGACCAGAACATGGGCGCAACACGCGGCACCGTGTCATGCATGGCCTGGTCGATCATGGCCGGTGTGGCTTGGTTCACGTCGCTGACATATTTCTTCAGTAGCAAGCCAAATCCCAGATCGATCTTGTTCGTCTCGAAAGTCTTTTTGGCACTGGCGTCGTTGCGGTCACGCCGCAGCGCTTCCAGGGCATTGACGGCCACGATGCCGCGCACAATGCGCTCGCGGTTCTTGGCCTTGATTTCATGAATACCCGGGATCTGCTTGGTAATGGATCGTGTGCCAATCAGCCCCATGACCCAGGGGATATCAAGTTCCCAGTCGTTCTTCTGTGCTGCTTCGTTGATACTGGCCATCATGGTCAGGCCGGCGGGGGCCGGTTTGGTTTCCCACATGGCTTCCATAGCGGCGAGCTTGGTTTGCTGCGCTTCGCCGATGGTGTAGCCGGATTCGTCGCCGAGCACGATCACGCTCAGTGCCGAGGCCAGCCCGAAGGCAGCGGCAACGCGGAAACTGCGCTTGGCGAATTCGACATCGCGTTTGTTCAGCAGGTACCAGCTTGAGATGGACAGCACAAACATGGCGCCAGTCAGGTAACCGGCCGAGACCGTGTGCACGAACTTGGCCTGCGCGTCGGGGTTGAACAGGATGACCCAGAAATCGGTCATCTCCATGCGCATGGTCTGGTAGCTGAACTCGGCGCCGACCGGGCTTTGCATCCAGCCGTTGGCGATCAGGATCCAGAGCGCGCTCAGGTTGGTGCCAACCGCCATCAGGATCGTGACCATCAGATGCTGCGTTTTAGAGAGCCGGTCCCAACCGAAGAAGAACAGGCCGATCATGGTCGATTCGAGAAAGAAGGCCATCAGCCCCTCGATCGCCAGTGGCGCGCCAAAGATGTCGCCCACGTAGTGCGAGTAATACGCCCAGTTGGTGCCGAACTGGAACTCCAGCGTGATGCCGGTGGTCACGCCCAAGGCAAAGTTGATGCCGAACAGTTTGCCCCAGAAGCGAGTCATGTCTTTCCAGACGACGTTGCCCGTCATCAGGTAGACGCTTTCCATGATGACCAGAATCCAGACCATGCCCAGTGTCAGCGGCACAAACAGGAAGTGGTACATCGCCGTGGCTGCAAACTGCAACCTTGAGAGGTCAACCAGTTGCTCAGAAATCATCGAGATACTCCTTGGGCCGGGATCTGGGGGCTGTGCAGGAACTGCGCGGCCACGCTGTCCCCATCGGTCTGCACATGCTGGACCCGTACAAAACCCCACCACAACAGGAAGAGCACGGCAAGCTTGACCAGCAGCACCAGTGCCAGCTTTCTCACCAGTGTTTTGTCCGTGGGTTTCATGACAGAGAGTCCATTTCTTCTGTTATTCCATCAAGAACCATGCCAGTCGATTTCTGATATTTATGTGTTTCAGATCAATGACTTGCCGGAGCGACAGAATTTGCTAGTGAATTGCGACTGTCATTTATGGCAGAGTCTGCCGTTTCGGGCATACACTTGGCGCCAAACATGAAAGATTCAACGTGAAGCCCTTGCCGGAACTGATGTCTTATCTGGAAGGTTTGAGTGATCCTCACATTCTGTTTGATACGCAGTACCGCATCTTGGCGGCCAATGCTGCCTATCGTCGCCAGTTCAGTCCGGAGCGCAGCGTGGTGGGGCGCACCTGCTACGAGGTTTCACATCATTTCAGCGTGCCCTGCGATCAGGCCGGCGAGTCCTGTCCGCTGGCGCAATCGCGCCAGTCGGGCCAGCGCGAACGGCTACTGCACCTGCACCACACGCCCAAGGGCGAGGAGTATGTCAACATCGAATTGGTGCCCCTGTCTGATGCCAAGGGCGAGCAGGCGTTTTTCGTGGAGAAAATGGAGGCCCTGCGCGTGGCACAGAGCCAATCCGCAGCGCAGGGTCTGATTGGGCGCGCGCCGGAATTCCAGCGCATGCTCGGCTTAGTGGCGCGCGTTGCACCTTCGAATGCGACTGTGCTGCTGCTCGGTGAATCGGGCACTGGCAAGGAACTGGTGGCGCGCGCTGTGCATGAGGCGAGCACTCGATCGCATCGCCCGCTGGTGGCGGTGGACTGCTCAAGCCTGCCGGAGAACTTGTTTGAGTCCGAGCTGTTTGGGCATGAGCGTGGCTCATTCACCGGTGCCAATTCCGCTACCTCCGGTCTGATCGAGAGCGCCAGCGGCGGCACTCTGCTGCTTGACGAGGTTGGCGATATACCGTTGCCGATGCAGGTCAAACTGCTGCGCCTCCTGGAGACCGGAACCTACCGCCGTGTCGGCAGCACTGAATTGCGCCATGCCGACGTCCGCATCATTTCGGCGACGCACCGGAATCTGCAGCAGATGGTGGCGCAGGGTGATTTCCGGGAAGACCTGTACTACCGCCTGAGTACCTTCCCGATCCGTTTGCCAGCCTTGCGCGAGCGCCCGGATGACGTCGCGTTGCTGGCTGTGGCCTTGCTGGAACGAGTAGCGCCGCAACGCAATCTTGTCATCAGCGAAGCGTCGATGGCGTTGCTGCAGGCGCAGGACTTTCCGGGCAATGTGCGCGAACTGCGCAATTTACTGGAACGCACGGCGCTCTTGTGTGATGGCGACACGATCGACCTCACGCACGTGCAGCAAGCACTACGCTCGGGATTGCTGCCTGCTGTCAGTTTTTCAGGCAAGGCCGCGACTGCATTTGTCCAGGACCTTGCCGGCGATGAAGCGCGCGCCGTGCCTGCGCACGGGGTGTTGCAGACCCTTGCGCGCAGCGCTTTGCAGCAGGTAGTCGCGGGGCATCAGGGCAGTCGCCTTGAGCTCGCCCACAAACTGGGTATCAGTGAACGATCGCTTTACCGCAAACTAAAAGATCTAGAACAACCATCCGACTGACTTGCACTGATGCGTTGAACTGAGTCCGCGTATTGCAAAGGACAGCGTGGCTTGCGTTTCAATGAGTATTGTCCTCGGTCGTTTGAGCGACAGCAGTCCTGGGCGGCGGTGTGTACCATGATCGTTCGAGAACAGTTGGAGATTTGTCCCTATGAACACCCCGCTCGCGTCTGATGCGCAGCACGGCCGCCTGGAACATATGCCAGTCTCCCTTTTTTCTGTTGTGATGGGACTGGCGGGCACTACTATTGCTGTTGAAAAAACAGAACATCTTTGGGGCTGGTCGATTGCGCCGAGCTCCTACTTGCTGGCATTTACCGCAATGGTGTACGCCCTGATTGCTTTTGCGTACCTAGCCAAGTTTTTGTTCCATCGCCAGCACGTCATTGACGAATTCAATAACCCGATCCGCATGAGCTTTTTCCCAACCATGTCCATCGGCATGCTCTTGCTCAGCATTGCAGCCTTGAGTCGTTATCCGGTGATTTCACTTTACCTGTGGGCAATTGGCAGCGCAGCTCAACTGCTGTTCACGCTCGTGATTTTGTCGACCTGGATGCATCACGAGAAGTTTCAGGTGCAGCACAGCAATCCGGCTTGGTTTATCCCGATTGTGGGCAACATTCTGGTACCCACTGCCGGTGTGCCGATGGGTTTTCCGGAAGTGTCATGGTTTTACTTCAGCTTCGGCATCATGATGTGGACGCCGCTTCTAGCCGTGTTGTTGAACCGATTTTTCTTTCACCCGATGTTGCCAGGCAAACTTGTGCCCACTTTGTTCATTCTGCTTGCACCACCAGCAGTCGGCTTCATCGCATGGGTCAAATTGCACAACGGAGTCATCGATGATGTGGCTCGCATTTTGTATTACTTCGCCCTGTTCACCACCATGCTGCTGTTTTCGCAGATGAAGCACTTTGTTAAGCTGACATTTGCCCTGCCCTGGTGGGCGTATTCGTTTCCGATGGCAGCGATGACCATTGCCAGCACCGTCATGCTGGAAAAAGTGGGCGGTATCTTTTTTGCCGTCTTGGTACCCGCGCTGATGACGCTGCTGCTCCTACTGGTGAGCATGCTGGTTGTGCGAACCCTGCTGGCGATGAAGCGAGGGCAGATTTGTGTGCCGGAGTAAGTACCGAACGATCAAGTTGTAGAGACGGGAATCACAATCCAGGCTTCCAGGCCACCACCCGCTCGGGCACTCAAGTTGATCTCCCATCCATTGGCACGCGCAAGTTCACGCACGATGGCCAAGCCCAACCCTGAGCCACCCGTTACCGGGCTGCGCGAGGCATCAAGTCGGTGGAAGGGCTGAAACATTGTCTCAATTTGGTCAACGGGTATGCCAGGGCCGCGGTCCAGGATGCCAAGATGACACTTCCGATCTGTCACGGTGCAGTACACATCTTCGATCCAGTTGCGCTGATTCAGAGCATCAGTCAGTTCAAAGGTGTGCAGGCGAACTAAACCATCGCCGTGCCGCGATGCAACCGAGGACGTGACAGCGGAACAACACGTGGTGAAGACCAACTGTAAACGCTTGCTGATGAACGTGGCCGGAGTGTGGTGGCCACCCACACCGAGAAAGTTCAAGCAATTGATGTCGTTGTGTAACGCGACACCATGCTCTCCTTTGCCTATTTCAAACGGGCACCTGTTACATCGAATACCTGCAGTTCAATCGGAATACCTTGCCCGACGCTCTGTGTAACAGTGCAGAACTGCTCGAATTGCGCCAGCACACGGTCCAAATGCTGCAGTTGCGCCGCTGGCACACCCAAAGTCAGAACCGCCGTCATCTGCAAAACCCGCATCCGACCATCCGTGTTGCGTCCAACGGTGGCATACACGCTGCAGCGGATGGGATCCGGCGCCTGCTTGAACTTGCGCAGGGCAAACAGCAAGGAGTCGCTCAGGCAATTGCCCACTGCAGCGCATAGCAACTGCACTGGAGACGGGCCCTGGCCACTTCCGAGCGGCGCCGGTTCATCGCCTGTGAGAACCGGTATGCCATTACCAAAGTTGATGTCGAAACGATAGTCCTGTTGCTGAGTCAACTCAACAATGATGGGTTTGTCGCTCATACCAGTTCCCCCCTTTTTTATTTGTCACGATCCAGGCGCATGATGCCAAGCATCTTCATGATGTACTTTTCATAGATAGGCTCGGAGGTGCCGTTCTTCATCTTGTACATAAAGTATTTCTCGTACGCGATCTTGGCCAAGTGCACCCATTTGCCCTTCTTGAACCAGTTGACATTACGCGGCGGGATTTGCGGAAGGGCGACAAAGGCTGCGCCCGTATTGCCCATGTCGGCCAGGCAAATAGCGTTCCAGGTGCCCTTGGAGTCAGCCGGTGTGCCGGCAATATCGGCTTCGATGTTGTGCACGATGGCTGTGACCATGGTCTCGATCATGTAGCCGGTCTTGGGCGCACCGGTGGGAACCGGGGTCACTTCAACGGGGGGAATCGCCACGCACACGCCGGCGGCGTAGATGTTGCGGTATTTCTTGCTGCGCTGGTACTCGTCGATCAGGACAAAGCCGCGAGGGTTGCAAAGCCCTTCAACCGCCGCCACCGCATCGACGCCCTTGAATGCCGGCAACATCATGCTGAATTTGAAGGGCAATTCGTGCTCCTTCTTCACCTGACCGTTGTCATCGAGTTCGGTGACGAACATCTTGCCTTCTTCAACGCGGGTGACCTTGGCATTGGTAATCCATTTGATGTCGTTGTTGCGGAACTCGCTCTCCAGCATCGACTTGGAGTCACCGACACCACCCAGGCCCATGTGCCCGATGTAGGGTTCGCTGGTAACAAAAGTGATGGGTACCTTGTTGCGCTGCTTGCGCCGCTTGAGGTCGGTATTAAGAATGAAAGTGAATTCATAGGCCGGGCCAAAGCAGGAGGCGCCCGGCATGGCGCCGACCACAGCAGGGCCGGGGTTCTTCAGAAACTCCTGATAGTCCCCCCATGCCTTCTCAGCATGGTTCACCGTGCAGATCGAATGCGTATGGGCCTCTGGGCCGCTTCCTGGCACCTCCTCGAACGAGAGTTTCGGACCCGTAGTGATCACCAGGTAGTCGTATTCCAGGCGGCTGCCATCCTGCAGTTCCAGGGCGTTACCCGTCGCGTCAATTTTCAGGACACGCTGCGCAACAAAGTCAATCTTCTTTTTTTCAAGGTAGGGACGAATTGGGAACGTGATGGTGTCGCGCTCTCGCCAGCCCACGGCGAGCCAGGGGTTCGAGGGAACGAACTGGAAGTAGTCGATTGCGTTGACGACCGTGATGCGATGCGATGAGCCAAGCTTCTCGCGAAGCTCATAGGCCGTTGGCATGCCGCCGATGCCTGCGCCCAGAATAACGATATGTGCCATTTTTTGTCTCCTGTTATGTAATTTAATTTGGCGGGTTTTAACTACTGCGTACCTCTTGTCATCAGTGAAGCAAAGCACGTACGGCAATAAATTGTGCCAGATTTTCCTTGTTGGCGTACAGCTTGTGGCAGTCTTACAAGGCGGTGAAAAAGCAAGGGTAAATACCTCGACCAACTTGTCTCCAAAAATCTTGTCACAATGGCCATGTCAAATATCCTACGCAAATCATTTTCAGGAGATTTCATGAAGACAAACGAAGGCGGTCTTGACCGAATTTTGCGAGTTGTTGCAGGCTTGGTGTTGTTAGGCTTGACCCTGAGTGGCAATATTGGCATGTGGGGCTGGATCGGTATCGTCCCATTGGCCACTGGCGCGCTTGGCATGTGCCCACTTTATACGCTGCTCGGTTTGAATACCTGTCCGGTAAAGAGATAGGGTTGACTAGCATTCTGGGGGTGCTACGTTTCCTGCAAGGGTAGGCCTTGCGCATGCATTGTTGAAGATACTGACTCAGTATCGGCTGTAATTCACAGGCGGGCAGTAGTGGTTTCAACCCCTTTTGGCATTGCTTTTGTTGCGATCTGCCAATTTCTCGATCAAACCGTCGACGCCTTTGGAACTTATTTCTTGTGCGAATTGACTGCGGTAGGTTTCCACCAGCCACACGCCCATGACATTGAGGTTATAAATTTTCCAGCCGGCCCCTTCACCAGGCGTTCGCTCCAGCCTGTAATCAAGCTGGATGGGGTCACCCCGGCCTTTAACTTCGGTCCGAACCACCACTTCCTTGTCATCTATAGACGCACGCAGCGGTTTGACCGTGAAGCTGAGGTCATTGGCCTGTGTCACAGCGCCGGCGTACGTGCGCACCAGAAGAATCTTGAACTCTTCCTGCAATCGCTTTTGCTGTTCGGACGAAACTTGCCGCCAGGTCGGACCCACCGCTGCGGCCGTCATGCGCTTGAAGTTCATGGCTGGCATCAGCTTTGAATCGACGAGGGCAATAATCCGGGACACGTCGCCGCTTCGTAGCGTTGGGTCAGCCTTGATGCTGTCAAGAACTTCGACGGAGAGGCGTTTGATCAAGCTATCTGCAGGCTCATCCTGCGCGTACGCCGGAAGTGCCAAAGATGCTGCCGACGACAAGGCAAACGCGGCAAACAGGCGGATGAATAATTGACGTGTCATGACTTAACTTCCTTGATCAAGGTTCTGGCTTTCCGAAACTTCAATCGAAAGTTCGACATGCAGACAATGTCTTGCGTGACCATCGACAATCCGATAGGAGAATTTATATCAGTCTACGCTTATATAATATCTGCTGTCAAGAAATTAAATGCTATTTTTCTCATTGGCAACCATGAAATTCTGGGATCAACAGTATTCAACGCCGGACTTCAAGTACGGCACACAGGCAAACTGGTTTCTGCGCAATCAGGCCGCCCACCTTCACCCTGGCAGCGAAGTCTTGTTGCCAGGAGACGGAGAAGGCCGCAACAGCGTGTGGCTGGCGCGGCGTGGACATCACGTTACTGCGGTAGACAATTCCAGGGTAGGTTTGGACAAGGCATCGCGGCTAGCGGCAGAAAATGGTGTTGCCGTAGCACTCATTGAGGCCGATCTTGAGCATTGGGTCCCCACACCCGACAGTTTTGATGCTGTCGTCCTAACCTACGTTCATCTTCCCGAAAGTTGGCGGCACATCGCGCACCAGCGGCTCACTTCAGCACTGCGACCTGGCGGATGGTTTATTCTTGAAGCGTTTCATCCGCTGCAATTGGGATACAGCAGTGGCGGGCCTAAAGACGAGTCCCTGCTTTATACGATCGACATGATCCGGTCGGACCTTGCAGCGCAACCAGAAGTGATTCTGGATGAGGTCCTGGCATGGGAAGGTGAGGCTCATCTGGATGAAGGAAGCGGTCATCAAGGCTCCGCGCACCTTACGCGCTATGTTGCACATCGTGTTAAATCAAGAAACCCCGACACCAATGCTTAAACCACATGTGTGAACTTCTGGGTATATCGAGCCAACGCGCAACGCAGTTGACCATTTCATTGGAAGCGCTGGCGGCCCACAGCGCGCCGGGCAAAAGCAACCGTGATGGCTGGGGTGCTGGGTTTTACCAAGGGAATGACGTTGCCCTGTTTCGGGAGCCGGGCGCCGCCAGTGACAGCGCCCTGGTGCAACTGCTTGAAGCACAGGGGCCGAGCACCACTCTGGCGATCTCGCATATCCGGCGCGCTACGCTGGGCCAAGTAATGTTGGCCAATACTCAGCCCTTCGTACGTGAACTAACGGGCCGCACACACTTGTTTGCGCATAACGGCCACTTGCCAGGCATTGCGCTAAATCAGAAGTTCTCGCTGGACCGTTTCAGGCCAGTGGGCGAAACCGACTCCGAGCACGCCTTTTGCGCGCTGATGGCGCGGATGCAGGGCCTGTGGCACAACGCATCTGCCCCACCGTCAATCGAAGATCGACTGGCCGTCGTCACCGCCTATGCCAAAGACCTCCGGGAACTCGGCCCGGCAAATTTCCTGTATGCCGACGGCGAAGTTTTGTTTGCCCATGGTCATCGGCGCATACAGGTCGCCAGCGGCAAGATCGAACCGCCTGGTTTGTTCCTGTTGTCGCGACAATGTTGTCACGAGGCTGACCGTTTCGAAGCGGCCGGTTTAGCCGTGGCGCAGGGTTATCAGGAAGTTGTTCTAATAGCCAGCGTACCGCTTTCGGATGAGCCGTGGCGACCGCTGCAGGAGGGGGAAGTCGTAGCCGTCTCATTGGGCAGACTTGTTAATAGCATCAACCCAAGCATTGAGCAACCTACACAAGGTGTTATATGAACTTTTTGGACCTTTCCCAAAATTACTGGCCATTCATGGCTTTGGCGCTCTGGTTCGCTTACAAGGGGTGGAATTCAAAAAGAGTCGCTGCCATGCTTCCAGAACTTAAGAGGGACGGCGCCACGTTTGTCGACGTCAGATCAGCTGGGGAGTTTGCAAGCGGGAATGCTCCCGGAACAATTAGCATCCCACTTCAGGAATTGGGAAGCAGGCTCCGGGAGATCCCAAAGTCTTCCCCGGTCGTTCTTTGCTGTGCAAGCGGGACAAGAAGTGGAATGGCAAAACTGGTACTACGAAAGAATGGTTACCTGAACGTTCACAACATCGGTACTTGGAGCAAATTGCTGGGCTAGACGCACCATGGGCGATCCGCGCTAATTGTGATGGTTTGCACCAAGTGAAGCACGTTCAAGCGTCACCACATTGGATCAACACGTGAGCCCAATCGCCACCAGTGTCGGGCCTTTTGCGGTGGCAACCCAATGGGTTGTACTGCTAGTTTGCGCTGGTATTGCTGCGCTGGTTGGCCATTTGATTGGGCGGCGCCAGCAGGTCGGCATCACCGGCACCCTGACCGATATGCTCTTGGCGGCCGCTCTGGTCGGGCGCATCATCTTTGTCGCCATATGGTTTGAACACTACAGCGATGCGCCTTGGACCATTCTCGACATCCGCGACGGTGGTTTTACGTCCTGGGCTGGCGTCTCAACAGCCATTGCTGTCGCCCTTTGGCAAGGTTGGCGACGCGACGCGCTGCGCGGGCCTCTGCTGTTTGGTTTGCTCGCAGGCAGCCTGGCCTGGGGCGTGTCGCCCGCATTGATGCGACTCAACACCGGCCCGGCACTGTCGGATCTTGACGGCGTTGAGTTCGTTAACTTGCAAGGCAAGCCGCAAAGCCTGGCCGCGTTGGCGCAGGGCAGACCACTGGTTGTCAACCTGTGGGCCACCTGGTGTCCACCCTGCCGTCGTGAAATGCCGGTACTGGCCAAGGCACAGCAACAAATTTCGGGTGTGTGCTTCGTCTTCGTGGACCAGGGCGAGGTCGCATTCACCGTGCAAAAATTCCTCGGTGCCAGTCAGTTGGTTGTTGCCAATGTGTTGCTAGACCCCGGCAAGAAGTTGGGAGAGCAACTGGGCCCAATGGCTCTGCCAACGACTTTGTTTTATGACGCAAGCGGTCGGCTGGTCGAGACGCATCTTGGCGCGCTGTCGCCGGCGACGCTAGCCGACAAGTTGAAGAAACTGGGGATGCCTGGCCTATCCGAACCTGACGTTAGCGCCCAGTGACTGTGCGTTTGGACATCCAGTTCAATGGCGACTGACTGCTGCAGAGCGCTCGGCCTGCTGAACGGCCGCTTTGGAGAAAAATATTGAACGTCTCTTGATGGTCCAGACTGTGCAAAAACACTTTTCGTGGGAGTTCGCC
>JBAXFI010000066.1:0-14058 GCA_037139995.1 Comamonadaceae bacterium
AGTGTCTTGAGACTAAGCTGCCATCGATCGGCCAAGTGCTTTTCGGTCATGACGGGGTAGTGCATCGTTTTCTCCTGAACAGATGACCCCATGACAAAGCCAGCAGAGCGCAATGACTTTGTCATTGGTTGGTTTATAAATCTATTTGGGGGACTGGTCGTTTCCATCATGAAATGTGATCAAGACCGGTATCGATGAACATCGGCAAACTCAGTCGCTCATTGCTTTGACGCGACGTCGACGGCCATGCCCTTTTTCAAACGGGCTGACATGACCCGTGCCTGACTTAGCAGTTGATCCCAATCACCAGGCGGGTGACCACTGTCGAGCATCTTGCGGAAAACCCGGTACGCATCGTCACCGCTTTCATAGGCACGCTTGGTGTCATCGTCGTTTACCCAGGCATAGACGATCACCTTGCTCTGTGCGTGGTAACGAAAGAAGAGCCTGTACTGTTGGAAGAACTTGGCGCGAAACCAATGCTTATGGTCTTCGCCGAGTGTGTTGCCCTGGCGGTACTCGGTGCGGGACGGATCCTGAGGAATTACTTCGAATGCCAGTTTGGCGATAGCAGCCAAGCGTTTTGTAGCATTCTTCTTGACAAATCCAACCGTGTCTTTTCGCTTGTGAGCTTCAACTTGCCGGGCTAACTCCTCAAACTGATCGAGGAACAAAGGATGGGCGAAGATCGTCCAGCCATTGACTACCAGCGGCTCCGGTTGTGCCTTGCTCATTCATCTTCTGCCGACAGTGGGGCGTTGAGATCGAATTCTGAATCGCCGACCAGGGACTTGATGCGATGTACCAGGTTGGCATCAATGGCTGCCAGTCGCTCCGGATGAGTGGCAATGTCATGTGCCAGGAAGTTCAAAAAGTGTCCCATGACAGGGTCTTCACCCTCGGTTTGAAGAGCGCGGGTCAACACGACATCGCCATCTGGACGAATCGTAAAACGGATCTTGTCGCGCTTACCCAGCCTGAGAGCGCGGCGAACGCTCTCAGGCACCGTGGTTTGATAGCGTTCGGTGAGTGTGGATTCGGCTTCAAGAATGGCGACCATAGCGTTCCCTCTCTTTGGTGATTGGGGTAAATAGTAATGCGTTTGCATTACCGTGTCAACGTGAATGTATGAATTGCCCTATTCTGGGGATTGACTTCGATGGACTTGGTACCTACTGACCATTGCGAATTGTAACAGGTGTGCTACCATATGACACACCTGAATATAATGAAGTCATGGTTAAGAAACCCAGTGAAACCTTGCTTGAGCAGGAGCGCTTCGAACTCAGACCGATGTCGGGCGAGGGCATTCTGAGTTTCGAGGTTTGGGGCTACCTGCAGAAGGGTGTGACGGTTGTGACCCGCTACAACTTGGCCTACATAAACCACTCGATCTACCAAATGGACAACGGTCGAGTGCTTGGTTTTGACAATGCCCATGACTACCATCACCGACATTACATGGGCGATGTACAGACGGTTGAATTTATAAGTTACGAAGCAACCTTGGAGAGATTCCAGCAGGAATGGCTGGCGATCGTCAAGGCAACTGGAGGAAAGAAATCATGAGCAAAGTCGTCATACGCACCGATGATGTAAGCGGATTTTTCGAGCGCGCAAAAGACGCTGCGCGCAGAGCCGATCGCGGACAGGCCTTTGAAGGCAAGGTCACTTTGTCGTTTGAAGATCCGCAACGGATGTTCACGGTTTTGTCTGAGGAGCGTCGCCGCCTGATGAGTGAGGTCATGCATGAACCCAAAACCATCAACGAGCTGACGAGTCGTTTGGGCCGCAATCGTTCGTCCATCACCAAGGATGTCGGTTTGCTGGAAAAGTTGGGGCTGATCGTTTCAAGTCGGCAATCCAACCCTGGCCACGGCATTCAGAAGCTAGTGCAGTCAGTTGCGCCAAAGATTGAGATGGTTGCCACGTTGGGTTAGCCCATCAGCAGACCTTTTTGCACAATGGGCAAACCATCGTCCGTGCAGCGCAACTCGTGTAATGCACTGGTCGTCAACCCGAGCCGGTCAGCGGCTTCTCTGGTCGTGAGGAGGGCGGGTACTGTGGGTTGCTGATCGCTGAACATGACAGAGCCATGTTGGTTTCGAAATGCGAGATCTATCAAGTTGATTTTGGCAAATTGGGCTTGGAAGTCGCGGTGAGGCCACCGGAGGCAGTGACGATCTAAGCGGCATGGAGGCTATCTCTGCGCCCAAGTAGTCTGCGCTCGACACAAAATCAGTTGAAGCGCGACAAATTCTATGACAAAATATTGGCGTGCTTTTGTCGCTCTTTTTAGGGCGCGACATTTTCAGTCAGGAAGGACCACAGATGGCAAGCAAGTCGGTCAACCAGGAAATCGAGACGATCTTGGAGATCGTCCGGGAGAATCCCAATGGTGTTGGTATTGCGGAACTAGAGTTGCTTGCAACTCAGCGGCTTGACGCACCGCTGATTCGCCGAACGTTGCAGCGCCGACTTGATCTTCTAATGGCAGATGGGAAGATCCTCGGTGAAGGCAAAAGCGTAGCACGCGTCTACAAACCGGTCTCAAAGTCGGCCCTTGTTCATCTGGAGGGTGTTGCTGCCAGCGCAATGACCGGCATAGCCACACTAGACGTCTATGTGCCAGTGACAGCTGAGGGTGCCAAGATCCGTCAGTGGGTTCGCCAAGCTTTGATGCACCGACGCCCGGTAGGCTACCAACGTGAGTTTCTTGAAGCCTATCAGCCTGGAGTCACGTGGTACTTGCCCGAGTCCACCCGCGCCCAACTGCATGAGATGGGTCGCACGCCACAGGACGCCCGACCTGCCGGAACCTACGCGCGGGACATCTTGAATCGCCTGTTGGTGGATCTGTCCTGGGCGTCTTCGCTCTTGGAAGGCAACACCTACAACCGACTCGATACCCAGAACCTGATTGATTTTGGCCAGGCTGCCAAAGGCAAGGACGCGCAAGAAACGCAGATGATCTTGAACCACAAGGCCGCTATCGAGATGCTGATTGAGGATGTCGACGAGGTTGGGTTTGACGCCTTCACTTTTCAGAATCTGCACGCACTGCTTTCACAGAACTTGATGCGCGAAGATGCCGCCAGTGGCCGACTGCGTCGGCGCCCGGTAGAAATTTCAGGCACCGTCTTTCATCCCTTGGCGATGCCACAGGTCATTGAGGATTGTTTTCGGTTGTTGCTGGCCAAGGCTCAAGCCATTCCTGATCCGTTCGAGCAGGCCTTCTTTCTGATGGTTCAGTTGCCTTATCTGCAGCCGTTCGAAGATGTGAACAAGCGGGTGTCACGCATTGGCGCCAATATTCCGCTCATCAAACAAAACCTGTGCCCACTGTCGTTCGTTGACGTACCGCAGCAAGCCTATGTAGATGGCACTTTGGGGGTCTATGAACTCAACCAGATTGAGTTACTGCGCGATGTTTTCGTGTGGTCCTACGAGCGCTCGTGCCAACGCTATTTGGCTATCACTCAGAGCTTGGTGGATCCCGATCCTCTAAAGATTCAATACCGCGATGCCCTGACCAAGGCGGTGCAAACTATTGTCAGGGGGAAGTTGGTGTCCACTGAAAAAGCAATCAACCGATTGGCCAGTGAATCAGTTTCCGAAAAGGACGTGGACTCATTTTCTCATTTGCTGGCCCAAGCAATCGAGCAACTTCACGAGGGGAGCGTGGCGCGATACCGACTTAAACGCTCTGAGTTCTTGGCATGGAAATCGATTATGAGTAATGGCAAATAGCTGGCGGCTTAGCGATCCCGAGTCCGAGTGTCGCAGCATGAACTGGTCAGAACTTCACGCTGGTCAAACGTAACATCAGTGTCATGGGATGCGCCGACGACACCTCGAAGCCATAATGCTCGTAGAACTGCTTGGCACGATCATGGATCGCATGAACCAGAATGGCTCGAACCCCCGCGTTGTTCGACACCGCAATCGCACGGTTGACGGCGTCCTGCAACAGCGCGCCGCCAAGCTTGATGCCTTGCGCCTGGGTATCGACACCAAGGCGGGCCAGGACCATCACGGGCACTGGGTCCGGCATGCTGCGTCGCACCGAACTCGTTGCCAACTGATGCGAGACAGCGCCAGCGGCCATTGCGTAGTACCCGTAGACGCGCTGATCGGCGTCGCTCATCACAAACGTACGGCTGGCGCCACTGAGCTGGTTGAGCTTCGCCCGGCGTTTGAGCCATTCATCGAGCACAAGCTCGCCACACGCGAATTCATCGAGCTGGTGCTGGCTCGACAACGGCTGCGGCGCGGACAAGATCAGGCTCATGCCTGGTTGGTCGTCGTGTCCCAGGGCGGCTTAAGTGCCATCAGGCGCTCAAGTCCCGGATTGCGCGCAGGCGGCGCGTCGAGCATCTCTTTGAACTGGCGGAATTTGTCAGCGTCCAGACTGAAAAAAACCTGATCGAGTAAGACCGATTGCGCTTTATCGCAGGCGGCCTCGAGCATGAAGTCGGATCGGTTCTTGCCCAGCAAATTCGCTGCTTGGTCGATCAAGTTCCGCTGTTCCGGCAGGGCCCGCAGGTTAATGGCGGCATCACGCATGAGTCTCTCCTTGGCTGCATACACAACAGATATGCGGATGGTACGCCAGCGTGTATCGTTTGTCAACACATGCATTTTCACATGCATTTTCTGTGAAGAGCGCCAACTCTTGTTGCTACTTAAAGACGCACGGCGGTGGGTCAAATAGGTTTCTCGACGCTGATTTAAATGTCATTCGAGTAGCGGCAATACCTAATATTTCACAATTTGAAACGGACAATCTCCGCAAGCAGGGCACGAATATCCGAAGCTTTTCTCACCTGTTGTGAGAGCGAGTTTGAACCGTGGTCCGCATTCCACCACCATAACCCCTTGGTAAAGAGTCTCTCTTTACCTTTGAACAACCCCGTTGGGCCCCAAGCCTGGCGGGGTTTTCACTTTTTCTTGCGGACTTGGCACCCACCCGTCCCAACTGACTTTCCCTAGTTCTGGTCATTTCTCCCTCTCTGTTCTCTACTTCTTGCGAACGTGCAGAGTCACGAGTCCGCAAGATGACCCCTTTAAAAATCAAAGACTTAGGGATTTTTTGGGACAAGCAGTTTTTTCAAGCATCGCAAGGGCAGTGTCAAATTGAGAGAGAAAAAGACCATGTAAGTCTGCGCAAACACCTGAAACAACTTTGCATTGGTGCTCGAAGTTGTCGGCTACAGTGACGTGACGGAAATAATATTTGTGTCCCTCATATCTTGGGAGTGGTTGCAATGAAAAGAACATGGGGTCCAACCTCAGCTGGGAAGCTGTTCACGTCAACACCGGATTGGTCATTCACTCTGGACGAAGATAAATTCTCACTTCGGGTATTGGGTCGAAATCCTTTGAGTGGCAGTGTTCTGGATACGAACGGACTCCAGATCGCGCCAGGCGTGATGTGGGCAGACACAAGAAGGGCGGGAGCTATCCACTCTCGCACCTGTACGGGTACTTCGGGCTCGTACGTCTGACGGCAAGGGGGCGTGAGCAGACGTGGGCGAAGGCGTGAAGTCTTGTCCGAAAGCCGGATGCGGGAAATCTGCATGTCCGGTTTGATGAGGGGGATGTGGAAACGGAGCCATGGTTTGGACAGTAAGGCACCGGCAATCGAAAGAGTCGGTCAACAGATATGCCAACCCTACAGCCACCGCGCCACATCTCTACTCTACACACAGTTCGTGCACACCAGTGACAGCAGTCCGGCAACCTGATTTTTACGTCGGCTTTGCAGCTTTCTGATCAGGAATGGCAATCTCAGGACGCGACCAACATGAACCTTCAAGATTTCGCGGCAAAGCGGGCTTCCACTGAGCCACGATCTCCAAAGCCGTCATTCGGCCTGGAGGCCGCGAAGGTACTGCAACGACTGCGCAAGGCATCAGTACATATCAAACTCAGTGGCGCTTACCGACTTGCCGGAAGATCGGCAGAGAAAACCGCGCAAATGTGGTGCGAAATGATTGGCGTCAAGCACTTGTTGTGGGGAAGTGATTGGCCCTGTACAAACCACGAAACCGAAGCCAACTACACCAAGCTGTTCAAACATTTGGAAGTTTGGGTTGGGAATGAGGGGGTTGAGCAGGTACTTGTGCGCAACCCTTCAGCCCTTTATTGGAAAGACTGAACTTGAACACTTCTTGCTCCCGCTGTTCGGTAAGCGACGCGGTGGACGTCCGCTTAGGAGTAATTTTCCCCAGGTTCGGCTTCTGGTCGGGGTCCCGTCTTGCCGAAATTCGGCAATCGATGCTGCAATTGAAATCGATCGGTGAAAGTTTTTCACTCGAATTGACTGCTTCCGCGGTATCGCTTAGGGATAAGCAATGACTGCAATTGAGCAGCAACCATTTCAGGGTTGATTTTTTCGGACGGTACGCAACTACACTTTGGCACATAACGGTGCCACCTAAGGTGGGGGCGTTCATCCCATTGCTATTGATAACAAACGTGGCCGACTCCAGTTGGTCGACTGTGACTATTCGCCGGCTCAAAGTCGATGCCATAAAGCCGACATCGAAACCGCCAAACATTGAGTAGCCTTAAACCGGCCGACCGTGAGCGCGAACATAAGTGCCCATTGCTGACAACCACAATCTTCAGGACTGGCCGTTCGCGGTGGCGCCCCGGAAAGCCAAAGCAGACCTTCCGAAGGCAGGCTTAGCTTTTCATAGCAGTAGCCCTCTAATCACGTTGCATGGTGCAATTATTGCACTATAATAAACTTGTGAATACGATTTATCGTGACGGCAAAATGAAGATATCGGTCTATGCTGACCATGCGCCGGTTCATTTTCATGTGCGCACCCCGGACGGTGATTCAGCGGTTGATCTGGCAACAATGGCCGAACTTGCGGGTTGCGCAAATCGAAAACTGCTTGCCAAGGCGATAGCTTGGGCGCTGGCCAACAAACCACTGATTCAGGCCGAATGGGACAAACTCAATGGAGCATGACAATGCGTGAAAAACTTCCACGAATCACCAGCGCCACGGCGCTTGACAACATGCGCTTGAATGTGCGGTTTGAGGACGGTTGGAGCTCTGACGTTGACCTGTCGGAGTTCGTGTCTGGGTTCAAGAGCCTCAAACCCCTGCGCGATGCTGATCTGTTTCCCCGGGTTGCTGTAGAGGAATGGGGTAGCGGCCTGACATGGGATGACGAGGGCCCGCTGTCGATCGCCGCCACCACGATTTACCGACTCGCCGCCGAGCAGTCTGACGACAGCGCGCGCAGCTTTGATGCATGGATGATGCAGCACGGGTTTTCGGCCAGCAAAGCAGCCGACACGCTGGGCATGTCGCGGCGCAATATCATCAATTACCGCACCGCCACCCGGCCCATTCCTAAAGTAGTGAGACTGGCCTGCAAGGCGGTGGATATGGGTGCTCACGACTGAGGCAGGGTTGGCGAGAGTCTCGCCCCGGTGGACTCGGGCACGCGGCGACATCGCTTTCGCGAATTGAATAGATGGTTTGGCTGTCAACTATCGGGCGTTGAATTCGATGCCCTCAGATGCGGCAAAGTGCCCTTAGCGGTAATAGAGAATTCGGATTGACCTCCCCGATTGCGGTCATTGCTTTCGGCTCCAGACACCAAGCCGAAACACCAATTCCTGCTCAAACGTGAGCGGTGAAACTTTCGGTACGTTTGGTACGACGTGCCTTTGGGCAAGTGCTTGTCCATCCGAGACAAGCGAGCCACACGGTTTTCGGAATGGGTTTTGCGCCCGACAGGTAATAGTTGAGCATCCGCCTTGAAATCCCCAGTGCCGACGCGGCACGTTCTTGGGTCAGACCATGTTTGTCCATCCAACCCCATAGCCGTTCATGACCAATGCCGCCAGACTGCTCGATAGCAATGTTGCGCAGATTGTCTGCGGCCAACTCCAGATCGTCATCAATCCAAACCACATAGCCACCACGTGCATCCACGCGCGCGCTACTAAATAGTGCGGTGTCACGCAGCGCGCTCAGCGATGGGTAGGCGTTGATTGTGGGGCCAAGGTCAACATGAAAAGTGCTACCGTCACCAAAGGTGACTGCCAAACCGGTTGGCTCAAGCACGGTCAGGGTTGTAATGGTGTGGTGTGGGTCATGAATCATGGATTGCACTCCGTAAAAACTTGCGTTGCATAGGCTCGATTGGCCTTGATCCAGCTCAGTGCATCGCTAATGTCGGACTCACGCAGGGTTCGACTTGTCATGGCCAATGTGGTCAGATCAACCAATGCATCCCTGCGATCTGTCATGACCACATGTACATGGGGCGGACGATGATCGGGCACATTGACTCGAATGCTCATATTGGCTAAACGATGAAGGGTTGGCATAGTCAGATTATTGTGCAACTATTGCACAATGTCAACGGGCATTTTTGTGCCCCAAGAAGCCGTTGAGCAAAGTCAGGACCGGCCGTTCGCGGCCCTGGTCCTGGATGCCAAAGCGGTCGCACAGATTACGGGTTCGTTTTCCTTGACCTGGCCGGCTCCAGGGCAGCCTAAGCGGACTCTCATGGCAGCCTCTCAATTTGGCGAAATCGCCAACAGTTGAACCTGGCAGCAAAGAGGAGGCTCTATCGCACAACGGCTGTGCAAAGCAAGTCTGACGCAGGCGCTGGTGAACTCCGGCGGCTAAGCTCCCTCTGATTGCTGCATATCTTCTGGGAGTGGTGAGCGCGCGGTCTTGGCTTGCTGAATCGTTCTTGGTTTGGCCCTGTGACGGTGCCGCCATGGGTGTGCCACGCTTGCTCAGCGCACAGATGTCGGAAGGTTGGCGAGGTAGTGGGCCAGGTCTGCCAGCGCTTCGGCTGAAATTCCGGTGAGTGCTTCGCTCATCGCGCTGGTATAGCCCAGGCGCTTGCCGGAGCGGAACTCCACAAGCACTCTGGTCAGGTAGGCCTCGCGCTGATGTGCCAGGCGCGCAACCTGTTTGCCACCGGCATAGTCCGCGCCATGGCATGAGGCGCAGCGATGCTTTTGCGCGAGCGTTGCCCCGGCGGCCATTCGCAGAGAATCAGTCGGATTGACAGGCCTGGACGGTGGCGGGAGCTTTCCGATCAGATCTGAAAAGTCTCGCAGATCATCGTCGCTCATGCCTTTGGCCATTGCCGTCATGACCTCGCTGCCCCGGCGGCCTTCGCGAAACAGGAATAACTGCGTGATGGCGTAAAACGACGGTTGTCCGGCCAGCAGCGGTGTACTGGGCTCCGCGCTGCTGGCGTTCTCCCCATGGCAGACCATGCAAGGCGCAAGGCGGTCCTCAGCGCCAGCGACTGCGTGGACCCCGTGGTGAAACACCAGCAAGCTCGCCGCGACGAATGCCGCGGTGCGCAAGTACCTGGCCTGCCGGCAACTCACTTGCCGGCGTAGCTGATGCGATAGATGGCGCCGTTGTGGTCATCCGAAACGAGCAGTGATCCATCCTTCATCACCATCACATCGGCCGGGCGGCCAAGGTATTCGTTTTTCTCCACCAGACCCGTCATGAACGGCTCCATTTTTGCATTGCCTTTGTCGTCGATGAAGATGGCAACAACGTCAGCTGCATACTTCTTTGTGCGGTTCCAAGGGCCGTGGCGCGCGAGAAAAATGGCGTTCTCGTATTTCGCCGGGAACATCTTGCCAGTGTAGAAACGCATGCCCACCGGAGCAGCATGGGCGCCGAGCAGCAGCGCCGGTTTGACGTAGTCCTTGCAGTCCTTGCCCCAGCCAAACTCAGGATCTGTCATCATGCCCGAGTGGCAAAACGGGAAGCCGAAGTGCTGGCCGGTCTTGGTGACATGGTTCAGTTCATCGATCGGCATATCTTCGGAGAGCCAGTCGCGCTGGTTGTCGCCGAACCACAGTTCGCCGGTCTTGGGATGGAAGTCGAAACCGACCGTATTGCGCATTCCCTTCACCACAGACTCAACGTTGGTGCCGTCGAGGTTCATGCGAAATATCTGCGCATGCGTATCGGGCGGCAGGCAGAGGTTGCAAGGCGCTCCGATCGGCACGTAGAGCTTGCCATCAGGACCGATCTTGATGAACTTCCAGCCATGGGGCACGTCGCCGGGTAGCTTGTCGTAGACCATCACGGGCTTGGGTGGGTTGTCAAGATTGGCCTCGATGTTGTCATAGCGCGTGATGTCCTTCGGGGTAGCGACGAACAGGGAGCCTTTGTGAAACTCGATGCCGTTGGGCAGGAACAGCTTGTCGGCGATTGTTTTCACCACGCGCTTGCCGTCCTTGTCCTGTACGGCATAAATCTTGCCGGCGACGAAAAGCGAACTGACAAACACTGTGCCCTGATCACCCTGACGCATGCCACGCGCATCAAGAATGCCGCTGGCCCAAACCTCGGCCTTGAAACCGGGTGGCAATTTCAGTTTGCTGACGGGCAGTTTGTCGGCCGCTGTGGGTATCGGAAACGAAGGCACCGGTGCCAGTTTTGAGGCAACATCACTTTTCGGCATGCCGATGGCCCAGAAGGGCACTTCTTCCGTTTTCGGGGCATCCGCGGCAAACACCGCCGCTGTTGACAGCAGCGCGACCATCGCCGAGAAGACCCTGCGCCATACGGTAGGCGCCGACATCCAAGTTCCAACGTTGTTCATTTTTTACCTTTAATAAAGCACCGGATCTTCTGATGGCTAATCCCATCAGCTGGCACTTGCTGGACACTCTAGGATGATGCTTTCGTTTAAATCACGGTGATAACCCTTGGTTGAGACCAATGGATGCCGATTCCTTAATCTGGCGTAAGAACGGATTGAGTGTTCTGCGCCGGGTGCTGCCGTGGTGGGATTACCGCAAGAGGAAATAGAAGGGGTCCCGCCAAATGAGTTCGACTGTCTCATTCAATAGCTTGAAGATGGGCCGCTTTGCACCCCTACAGCGGCAAGACGAGGCGCAGTCCGAAGGTCCAATTTCTGCCGGGTGCAGGCTCATAGAACTGCAAGACAGCCTGGTTGACAATCACTGATCCAATATAGCGCCTGTCTGTAATGTTGTCGACGCGCGCATAGGCTGTCAGACTGCCGGGGCCCACCGACCAGCCGCGGCTTGCCTTGAAATTGAGCGTCGCGTAGCCATCGGCCGATGCTGTATTGGCATCGTTGGCATAGAGCCGGCCGGACTGGGTGAACTCGAGCCCGGCCCGGCCGCCCAGGCTAGACATCTTTTTGCCGCCGTCCATTCTCGAGCCAGCCCACAGCAGTTCAGCAAATACAAAGCTCTGGGGTATTCCAGGCATCTTGTTGTCTGCTTGCACCGAGGTAGTCCCGCTCGTGAACGCCTGCGAGTACTTCGCGTCAATCCTGGATGCCGCCACTGTAGCCCTCAGATTGGGTGTCAGCAGTGTGTTGCCGGAAAGTTCCCAGCCGGTTCGGGATGTTCCCGGCGCGTTCTTGTAGGCCGTGCTGCCTGCGCTGCTGACGGCAATCACAATTTCGTTCGTCGAGTCGATCTTGAACAGCGTGAAATCGAGCCGTGAACCCGCACTGGGCGCCCATTTGGATCCGAGCTCGTACTGCAGGCTCTTCGACGCATTGATCGCGGTGTTGAACGAAGGCGCGCCGGCCCCTGTGTAGGCCACTTCAGCCAGCGTTGGCGTCTCGAAACCCCTGCCGTAATTCGCATACAGGTTCAGGTGATCGTCGGCATGGTAAGTCACTCCCATGACCGGATTGGTCGCCTGGTAACTCACTTCACCCGAACCGTTGCCATTGCTGAGGTAATAGTCTGTGCTGGCGAGGCGAACCGTACTGGCACGCAGACCGGCTGTGATGGAAACGTCGTCGCTTGCGCGCGCAGTGGCTTGAGCGAAAAAATCACTGTTCCGGGCCAGATTGTCCTCGTCCCGACTGAGCGATCCGGGCGCTTTTTCACCGCCAGGCGCTGCCCCTCCCTGCCGACCTTCCCTTGAATAATCAAATTCATATCCCGCCACCCACCGGACCCGGTTGCCGCCGATCTGCGTTTGTTGGTTGTATTGCAGAGCCGCCCCAAAGTAGTTGCGGTTCAAGCCCACCCATTGGCTGTTGGCCTGAAATTGAAGGTTGTCGCGGTTCCCGTAGTAGGCGCGGACCGTTATCGAGTTGTTCTCGTCAAGCGCATGCGTCAAGACCGAACCCAATTGACTTTGGCTCGTTATTTTTCTGGTCTGCGCGCTCGTGGCATTCGTTCCGGCCTGCGTTGGATCCGCAGCCAATTGTGCGGTCGTCAATCCCAGTGGGTCCTGCGCCAAAGGCATACTCAATTGATTGAACGCCACATTCACATGGGTCTTGTCCTTCGTATCGAAACTCAACTTGCCGTTGAACTGTCTGCGTTCAGCCTTGCTGTTATCGCGGAAGCCTTCGGTGTCAAAAGTGCTGTAGTCGGCCACCAGGCCGTAATCCTTGACGCGCCCTGCGTATTGCCAGTCGCTTCGGCGCACGCCGAAAGAACCGGCAAAACCCTGTGCGTCGAATTCTGGCTGCCCGGGCGCCTCCCGGGTAAGGGCCTGAACCACGCCACCTGAGGAATTGCCGTACATCAGCGCCAAGGGTCCGCGCAGGACCTCGATGCGCTCGGTGGACGTCAGGCTGATCGACGAACCCTGCCCCTGCCCGTCTGGCGTGGTCGCAGGGATGCCATCCACCAGTAGTCTGATTCCGCGAATTCCAAAAGCCGAACGGGCACCGTAGCCGCGGATGGAAACCTGCAGATCCTGCGCGTAGTTCTGCCGGTTCAGAATCGTGAGCCCGGCCACCCGGTTGAGTGACTCAGACAAGTTGACCTGAGGACCGGCGTTCTCAATCGTGCCCCGGTCAATCGACTGGATCGCGGCCGGCGCATCGAAGCTGCGCTGCTCGGCACGCGAGGCGGACACCACGACATCGGCCAGGGTCTGCGCATCCGCCGCCGGAAAGCCCATTCCAGTCACTGCCAAAGTCACCGCTGTTTTCGCAAACAGCAAGCTCTTGCTTCTATGGTTTACCAAACGCATCACCGTCCTTTGCTCAATTCGTCATTCCGGAATACTGCCCCATTGGACACCATGGGGGCCGATGGCTCCCCCATCATGTTCGGGGGCCTCATCGTCTTCCTGCTGCTGGGCTTTCCGGTGGCCTTCAGCCTGGGCGCCTGCGAGGTCAAGAAGTACGAACCCGCAATTTGTGTGGCCGCCATGAACGACGCTGACCCAGGTTGGCCACGCCGCCCTGGGTGCCAGCGGACCTCGCCGGTGTGGCGGCGAACAGGGGCTGTTCCCTCAATTGGTCGTCGTTGAACTCATTGGCGACCCGCAGTTTGGCTTTAGACTTTGACACGGTGGTTGAACCTTCTTGGCTTTGCGGTTGTTGAAGTCAGAACCCATGTTCTGCAGCGTCTGACGGCTTCACCCACCAACTTCAACCTGCAACTAAGAGCGGGACATCGCCAACTTTGAACAGGACTCATGTTGAATCGCTACATTTACTATCGTGTCCGAGTGGAACTGACCCCATTGCTGTTGCAGCAGGTGCGGCTCATGTTCAGACAAATTCAGAATCAGACGTCGGTCGGCTGCGAGCTCGCGCGCCGGGCGCAGGCTGACCAGGGATTTCATACCTGGATGGAGATTTACCACGACGTGCCCAACGGTTTCGACGAAATTCTGGGCAATTTTGAAGAGCAGTCCCAATTGGCGTCCTTGATTGAAGGAAAGCGCCACGTGGATGACTTCCTATCGGTCAATGAATTGAGTTGATCAGGCCTCAAGATTCCGCATCGGCGCGGGTTTTCCCTATTACTGAAATGATCAAATAGCGCCGACTCCCGCTCCTGTTTTTCACGAATTAATCAAGCTTCCTGCCACGGTGGATTGAGCGCGTGGACGCCCGACAGCCCGGTCCACGCGTCTCGCGCAAAGCGTCAGCGATTGCTCAAACGGCCCGACCCGCCGCAACTGGCACGCACCATGCTAAGTCATGTCTGGACCGGCTGGTGCACGAGGCGTGCCCGCGCTGAAACATGACATTGAAATACAAGTACAGGAGACCTGAATGAAATTTCCCGTTCCGCACG
>JBAXFI010000067.1:0-13877 GCA_037139995.1 Comamonadaceae bacterium
CCATGATGGTGTTGTATTCAGGTACTACCTGCCCATTTTCCCACCGTTGCCGTTTCGTCCTGTTTGAAAAAGGCATGGACTTCGAGATTCGTGACGTTGATCTGTACAACAAGCCCGAAGACATCAGTGTCATGAACCCTTATGGCCAGGTGCCCATCCTGGTCGAGCGCGACCTGATCCTATACGAGTCCAACATCATCAATGAGTACATCGATGAGCGTTTTCCGCATCCGCAGCTGATGCCCGGCGACCCGGTGGACCGGGCCCGCGTGCGCTTGTTCCTGCTCAATTTCGAGAAAGAACTGTTTGTCCATGTCTCGACCCTGGAGTCGCGCGCGGCCAAGAGCAACGAGAAAGTGCTCGACAAGGCGCGCGCCCACGTGCGGGATCGCCTGACGCAGCTCGCTCCGGTGTTTCTGAAGAACAAGTACATGCTGGGCGACGGTTTCTCCATGCTGGACGTGGCCATTGCGCCGCTGTTGTGGCGACTTGATTATTACGGCATCGATCTGAGCAAGAATGCTGCGCCGCTACTCAAGTACGCTGAGCGGATTTTTTCGCGTCCGGCTTACATTGAGGCGCTGACTCCTTCCGAGAAAGTAATGCGCAAGTAAGCGCTGAGCCAGAGCTGATGATGGATTCCGCGCAAGCAACTTCGACCCGTCCGTATCTGATTCGTGCCCTGTATGAGTGGTGCACCGATAACGGCTTCACGCCTTATATTGCCGTGCTGGTCAACGAACGTGTACAGGTGCCGCGCGAGTACGTGAAAGACGGTGAGATTGTTCTGAACATCAGCTTTGACGCCACCACCGGACTTCAGCTGGGCAATGAATTCATCGAATTCAAGGCCCGTTTTGCCGGGACGGCCCGTGACATTTGCGTTCCTGTGGCTCAGGTCGTGGCGATTTATGCACGTGAAAACGGACAGGGAATGGCCTTCCCAATGGTCATAGCCGAGACTACAGAAACGGACAGTCCGAAACATGGAATGCAAGCAGTCGGGGCGGAGATCAAACCGGTGCAGTTGACGCGTGTGGAGTCGCAAGCTTCGGGCGATGAACCCGAACCGCCGAGGCCAGCCACCACCGGGACGCGTCCGACGCTCAAGCGCGTCAAATAGTCCCGTAAAATACCCACAAGCCGATTTAGCTCAGTTGGTAGAGCAACCGCCTTGTAAGCGGTAGGTCAACAGTTCGAATCCGTTAATCGGCACCACATTACCAGTGGTAACACTTGAAAACCCGCCTTCTTCACTGGAGCGCGGGTTTTTTCTTGTTTCAAACGGTCCGTCTCCCCACTTCACAAGTGAAACCTACTAGGCCAAATAGTAGCTATCAACCTCACTTGTTCTAAAAATTGCAGGTAAAAACTACCAGTCAAAAGGGTAGCGATCTGCTATGGCAATGCGTGGGCAAACGCGCGAACATGAACCCGTGACAAGGCAAATAGAAGGGGGAGGTCACGTGAGAACCAAGAACCGAGTATTCGGTACAGGAGAGTCCATATGAAGCGATCTTTGCATCACTGTCTGGCCGTGGCCTCCTGGGTCTGCGTGACCCTGGTGACGGCCCCAGTGGCGTTGGCACAAACCAACCCATTGGGGCTGTCGTCCAGTCTTACTCTGCTATCGTTTGGCGACTTCTTTGCACCGAGTGCTGATGTCGAAGGTCGGGTGGCGGTCGGTGGCAATGCCACTATTGCAGGCTATACGATCAACAGCAGATGGCCTTACACGCAAGCCCAGTATGGCGGGACGGGTCTGACGGTCGGTGGCAATCTTGACATCTCCGGCGGCGCTGTCTTTGGCAACACCGTGGTCGGCGGAAGTCTTGCCGTTACCAACGGCACCAGCTTTAACGGCAGTGTTCAAGTCGCAGGCAACCTGTCAACCGCAAGCACCTGGCTGGCGGCGACCAGCATCAGCTATGGCGGCACATCGAATCTGTCGGAGTGGCAGAGTCCCGTGGCCGTTAAAGTCGATCCGTCCAGCATTCAGACCGGCATCAACTTTGCCGCTGAACAGCAAAGACTGACCAGTCTGTCCCAAAGTTTTAACACTCTGAGCAACAGTGGCACCATTACCATGCAAGACAGCACGCTGGTCTTGAATGCCAATCATGCCAGCCTTGCTGTATTTGACTTGACGGCTGCCGATGTCACCCACAGCATGCGCCTGGACAATTTCGGTCCAGACACTACAGTGATCCTGAACGTGCTCGGTCAGAACGTCAACTTCACAGCGGGTGGTTACCAAAACTTCAATCTTGCATCTGACCTTGCGGTTGGTCATGTTCTCTTCAACTTGCCGGAGGCAACGCAAGTTTCTTTCACCAGCGGTGTTTATGCCTCGTTTCTGGCCCCCTTGGCGAAGTTCAGCACAACGGCAAGCGGCTTTATCGGTGGTCAGGTGGTTGTGGACAGCTGGTCCGGCACGGGTCAAGTCAACAGCAACCCCTTTGTTGCAGCCGTGCCCGAGCCTCAAACCTACGCCATGCTGCTGGCGGGGCTGGGCTTGATGGCCTACACCCTACGCAGACGCCGGACTGGCGTAACGACTTTCTGAAATGCACGCTGTCTCTCGACCAAACAAAGGAATATCAAGATGTCTACAAATGCAGCCGTCGTCAAAGAGCAGCGCAGCGAGCGCTACCGCACGGAATTGTCCACCATGGTCCAAGGTGTGACCGGGGTTACAGACAACATCAGCGCCACCGGCTTCTACATTTTGCAGGACCAAGAGTGCGAAGTTGGTTCGCGCATTGACTTCTGCGTTGATCTTGTCACGCGACATGTCAAGCTGAAATTGTCCTGCGAAGGCGAAGTGGTTCGCGTGGAACGGGTGGACAGGCGATTCGGCATCGGCGTCAAGGTACTCAGTCAGGTCATGCAAGCGGTGAATTGAGCCAGGCTGTGACGGTTCTCACCCGCAACAGTTCGACGCCGGTGCGTCGCTCAGGGCGGGGCAATATAGCGCCTGGCAATTTTCAATTTTGAGTCGAGATCGGCAACCAGGCCAAAATCGCAGACGCCACCGCGGCGTTCAAGCAACTGACGTCGAAAGTCAGCTGAACTGCCCAGTCGCCTGACCTGCATGCCGTAGGAAACGAACAGCAACCTGCCCTTGGGCGCTTCATGCAGGTCATTGCTCAGGCGATCAAGCCTGTTGCTGATCGCAATGATCTGACGTTGGCTGCTATCGGCGAGCTTTCTGAAGTCAGGACTGGCCAGGCACAGGTTGAGCTTGACTCTGGAGGCCGCCAGTTCGCGCACGCTTTCAATCAGCTTCGGGTCCGTGGCTCGACCATGGGCCAAGCCGGCGACCAGAATGGCCACAATGAAGACAGAACGTTTTTTGCCCTGCATCGCTGGCCTGTGCAAGCGCGTCAGGCCTGACGCGAAATTTGGACCTTCAGCCGAATTGAGTTAACCTCCCACCCCTTGCTGCGCAAATGAGATTCGAAGGACGGTAGCAGCTGGCGTATTTTGGCGGCTGCCGCGTTGGTGTCCAAAATCAGGCACCAGACCGGACCCTCGATCGGGCCAGCTTTGACAGCGGCTCTGAGCGTCGCAGGAATGAGGGGCGCAATTGACTTGAGGCGCGCTACCGATTCGTCGCTCAGCGCAGTCAAACGTGCCAGGCTGGGGGAGTGCTGCGTTGCCTGCAGCAGTGTGACGGCTTGATGGCGGCGGTTCATGGGCGAGGTGTTAGAGGAATACCGAATGCAATTGATTATCACGGATGCTTGGCTTGCCAGAAGCCGTGCCATTCATCTAACTGGAACCAAACTGGTGCTGGCCGCACTGCTGGCGTCAGTCGTGATGACCCTGCTGGCTGCCGGCTTGTACCACTGGGTTTTCCTGAAAGGTGCCAGGGAGGGCTGGCCGGTGATCGGTACGCTGGTCAGGATGGTCGTCAAAGATGAATTTGAGCAGCGTGATCGCTTCATGCGCGAGAATCTGGATCTGCTGGCGCGCAAGCTCGGTGAAATGCAGGCCAAAATGACGCAGCTTGAGTCGCTCGGCGAGCGGGTCTCGGGTTTGGCTGGTGTCAATCCCAACGAGATCAAGGCGAAGCCTGGTCTGGGTGGTGCGCTGGTGACTGGGCGTCCTCTGTCGGTCGAAGAACTCAAAGCGACGCTGGAGGACCTGGAGCGCCTGAGCGAGCAACGCACTGACTTGATGACGATGCTGGAGTCACGCCTGTTTGACCAAAAAATTCGCAACATGATGGTACCGACCCAGTCGCCGATTGCGCAGGCCAACTTTGGTTCCATGTTTGGCTGGCGCATTGACCCGATTACGGGCCGCTCGGCGCTGCATACGGGAATCGATTTTCAGGCCGACCGCGGCACGCCGATCCTGGCCGCGGCGGGTGGCGTGGTGGTGACTCAGGAGTTCCATCCGGAGTACGGCAATATGGTCGAAGTGGATCACGGCAATGACCTGATCACGCGCTATGCCCACGCCTCCAGAACGATGGTCAAGAAGGGCGACCTGGTCAAGCAGGGGCAGAAGATTGCCGAAGTGGGCAGCACCGGTCGCTCGACCGGTACCCATCTGCATTTTGAGGTGCTGGTACAGGGCGTTTTGCAGGATCCACAGAAATTTCTGGCTGCTGGCGCCAAGCTCAAGCCGCAAAGCCTGGCCAAGGTGGCTGCGCCGTGGCAGGGTCGCTACCAACCCGGCCCCCGGTAGCCGCGCGTTGTCATGCCGGACTCGATCCGGCATCCATGACAAGGGCTAGTGACCCGGTCCTGCGGCACAGGTAAAATCGGACGTTTGGGTTTCTCAGCGAAGCGTCCTGCTACAGCATGGTTGCGTTTCGTGACAGTGCCCCCATTTCACACAGATTAGAAAAAGGATTGCGCTGCTCGGATGGCCCAGGTGGGCTGACCGGTCGGTCCTGCATTCATGGCCACAAACATCCTTACCAAAATTTTCGGCAGCCGCAACGACCGTCTGCTTAAACAGTACCGCACCAGTGTGGTTCGCATCAACGCGATGGAAACCGCTCTGGAGCAGTTGTCTGACGAAGCCTTGCGCGGCAAGACGCAGGAGTTCAGGGATCGTCTGGCCAAGGGCGAGACACTCGACGCCTTGCTGCCAGAGGCCTTTGCGGTGGTGCGCGAGGGCTCCAAGCGGGTCATGAAGATGCGCCATTTTGATGTCCAGTTGCTCGGCGGCATGTCGCTGCACTATGGCAAGATTTCAGAAATGGGAACCGGCGAAGGCAAGACGCTGACCGCCACCATGCCGGTCTACCTCAACGCCCTGACCGGCAAGGGTGTCCATGTCGTCACCGTCAATGACTATCTGGCCAATCGCGACGCCCAGTGGATGGGCAAGCTCTACAACTTCCTGGGCCTGAGCGTTGGCATCAATTTGCCGCACATGGCACGTGAGGAAAAGCAGGCCGCTTACCGCTCTGACATCACCTACGGTACCAACAACGAGTACGGCTTTGACTACCTGCGCGACAACATGGTCTACGAGTCGGCGGACCGGGTTCAGCGTGGCTTGAACTATGCGATCGTCGACGAGGTGGATTCGATTCTGATCGACGAGGCACGCACGCCCTTGATCATCAGCGGCCAGGCCGAAGACCACACCGAGCTCTACATCGCCATGAACAAGGTGGTGCCCTCGCTTACCAAGCAGGAGGGCGAGGAAGATCCGCGCACTGGCGAGGGCATCACCAAGCCGGGTGACTTCACGCTGGACGAAAAGAGCCATCAGGTTTTTCTGACCGAGCAGGGCCACGAGAGCGCGGAACGCATTCTGTCAGGCCTGGGGCTGATTCCGCAGGGAGCCACCCTGTACGACCCGGCCAACATCACGCTGATGCATCACCTTTACGCGGCGCTGCGTGCCAACCACCTCTACCATCGCGATCAGCACTACGTGGTGCAGAACGGCGAGATCGTGATTGTTGACGAGTTCACTGGCCGCTTGATGTCGGGCCGGCGCTGGAGCGATGGCCTGCATCAGGCGGTTGAAGCCAAGGAAGGTGTCGCCATTCAGGCCGAAAACCAGACCATGGCCTCGATCACCTTTCAGAACTATTTCCGTCTCTACGGCAAGCTGGCCGGCATGACTGGCACGGCCGATACCGAAGCCTATGAGTTCCAGGAAATCTATGGCCTGGAGACGGTGGTGATGCCCTACAACCGACCGAGCCGGCGTGAAGACCAGCTCGATCGCGTTTACAAGACCACGCGTGAAAAATACGAGGCCGCCATCAAGGACATCCGCGAATGCCATGAGCGCGGACAGCCGGTTCTGGTGGGTACCACCTCGATTGAAAACTCGGAGGTTCTGGCGGAATTACTGGAAAAGGAAAAGCTGCCGCATCAGGTGCTCAACGCCAAGCAGCACGCACGCGAGGCTGAGATTGTGGCGCAGGCTGGGCGCGCCAAGATGATCACCATCGCCACCAACATGGCCGGTCGTGGCACCGACATCGTGCTCGGCGGCAATATCAACCCGGCGATTGAAGCGATCGAAGCGGACGAGTCGCTCAGTGCTGAGCAAAAGCAGCAGCAGATTGACGCCATCCGTGCGCAATGGGCCAAGGACCACGAGCAGGTCAAGGCCTTGGGCGGCTTGCGCATCATTGCCACCGAGCGCCACGAGTCGCGACGGATTGACAACCAGTTGCGTGGGCGCTCAGGGCGGCAAGGGGACCCCGGTTCGTCGCGCTTTTATCTGAGTCTGGATGACTCCTTGATGCGCATTTTTGCGGGTGACCGGGTCAAGGCCATCATGGACCGCCTGAAAATGCCCGACGGCGAAGCGATTGAGGCCGGCATCGTGACCCGCTCCATCGAGAGCGCCCAGCGCAAGGTGGAGGCGCGCAACTTTGACATGCGCAAGCAGTTGCTGGAGTATGACGACGTCTCGAACGACCAGCGCAAGGTGATTTACCAACAACGCAACGAGATTCTTGATGCCAAGGATCTGTCGGCGCAGATCGGTTCACTGCGTGAAGGCTGCTTTAACGACCTGGTGCGGCAATACGTGCCCGTCGAGTCGGTCGAAGAGCAGTGGGACCTGGCCGCGCTGGAAAAGGTCTTGCTGGACGAGTGGAAACTGACGGTGCAGCTGCAGAGCATGGTCAACGATGCCAGTGCCATCATCGACGAAAACCTGCTGGAGCGCGTGCGCGCTGAAGCTGGCAGGGTGTTTGACGAAAAAGTGGAACTGGTCGGTGGCGAAAACTTTACCCAGTTTGAGCGCATGGTGCTGCTGCAAAGCATAGACACCCATTGGCGCGAGCACCTGAGTTCGCTCGACTACCTGCGCCAGGGCATCCATCTGCGCGGGTACGCGCAGAAGCAGCCCAAGCAGGAATACAAGCGTGAGGCCTTTGAACTCTTCGGGCAACTGCTCGATGCGGTCAAGAACGACGTCACCAAAGTGCTGATGACGGTGCAGATTCAATCCGGCGAGCAGTTGGAGCAGGCCGCCGTCGACATGGAAGCGCGTGGCGAAAGCATCTCCAACGTGACCTACAGCGCGCCTACCGAGACGGGTGAAGTTGAAACCGTGGTCGATCAACAGACTGTCAAGGCCGAGGTGCCACGCGTCGGGCGCAACGAGCCTTGTCCTTGCGGCAGCGGCAAGAAATACAAGCAGTGTCACGGCAAGCTGGCGTGACAGATCGGGACTGAGCCATGGCTGTCAATTTATCCGCCCCCAAACCGTCCGAGCTCTATCCGATTGCTGGCGTGCGACTGGGTGTCACTGAAGCCGGTGTGCGCAAGGCGGGTCGCAAAGACCTGACCGTGCTGCTGCTTGAGCCCGGGGCCTCAGTGGCTGGGGTCTTTACGCAAAACCGGTTTTGCGCCGCGCCGGTGCAGATCTGCCGCGAGCACCTCGCCCATGGCGCCTCAGTGCGGGCCATGCTGATCAATACCGGCAATGCCAATGCCGGCACCGGCGAGGACGGCCGCCGCAGAGCGCTTCGCAGCTGCATCGCGCTGGCAGAAAAATTGAAGCTTTCAGCGCAGGAAATCCTGCCATTTTCGACCGGGGTCATCATGGAGCCGCTGCCGCTCGATCGCATCGAAGCCGGGCTTGATGCGGCGCTTGCCGATGCGCGCGCAGACAACTGGCTGCGTGCTGCCGAGGCGATCATGACCACCGACACGGTGGCCAAGGCTTTTGGCAAACAGTTGCTGATGGATGGCGCGCTGGTGAGCATCACCGGTATCAGCAAGGGCGCCGGCATGATACGGCCCAATATGGCAACCATGCTGGGCTTTCTGGCCACCGACGCCTGCATCAGCCCGGCCTTGCTGCAACAGCTGGCCAGAGAACTGGCAGAAGCTTCCTTCAACCGCGTTACGGTCGATGGCGACACCTCCACCAACGACTCATTCATGCTGATCGCCAGCAACCAGGCGCGCCACGCAGTGATTGACGATCTCGCTAGTACGAATGGCCAGGCGCTCAAGGCAGCCCTGCTGGAAGTCGCGCAGCAACTGGCACAGGCCATCGTGCGCGATGGCGAGGGCGCCACCAAGTTCATCCGGATCGAGGTCGAAGGCGGCAAGACGGAAGCGGAATGTCGCCAGGTCGCTTACGCGATCGCCCACTCGCCGCTGGTCAAGACGGCGTTTTTTGCCAGTGACCCGAACCTGGGTCGTATCCTGGCGGCGGTGGGTTATGCCGGCATTGAAGACCTGGACCAAAGATGCATCGACCTCTACCTCGACGACGTGCAGGTCGCCTCCTGCGGTGGTCGCCATCCTTCCTACCTTGAAGAAGACGGCCAGCGCGTCATGCGCCAGAGCGAGATCACGGTGCGCGTGCTGCTCGGCCGAGGTACCGCGATGCAGACGGTCTGGACCTGCGACCTCAGCCATGATTACGTCAGCATCAATGCCGATTACCGCTCATGAACACCCAGTTCGAGCACTTGCTGGCGCGCGCCGAGCACCTGATTGACCGCATTGAGGCGGTATTGCCGCAGGCCTTGACGGCACCGGACTGGAACGCCTCCATGGCGTATCGCTATCGCAAGCGCAGCTCCGGCCACGGTGTGCTGGAGCCGGTGCGCCACGTCGGTGCCATGCGCCTGTCGGACCTGAAAGAAATCGAGCCGCAGAAAGAAAAGATCCGCCGCAACACAGAGCATTTCGTCAACGCTCAGCCAGCCAACAATGTGCTCCTGACCGGCGCCCGGGGTACCGGCAAGTCCTCTCTGATCAAAGCCTGTCTGAATGAATACGCAGCGCGTGGTTTGCGCCTGATCGAGGTGGACAAGGCCGATCTGACCGACTTGCCCGATATCGTGGATGTGGTGTCCGAGCGAGGCGAGAAATTCATCGTCTATTGCGATGACCTGAGCTTTGAGGATGGTGAGCCGGGCTACAAGGCGCTCAAGTCGATTCTTGACGGCTCGGTGGCGGCGACCACGGCCAACGTGCTGATCTACGCCACCAGCAACCGGCGCCACCTGCTGCCCGAGTACATGCAGGAGAACCTGAGCTACACACACACCGCAGATGGTGAAGTTCATCCAGGCGAGGGGGTGGAAGAAAAAATTTCCCTGTCCGAGCGTTTTGGTCTGTGGGTCAGCTTCTACCCCTTCACGCAGGACGAATACCTGACCATCGTGGCACAGTGGCTGTCGTCCTTTGACGTGCCAGCATCAGCGATTGAGGCAGCCCGAGCGGACGCCCTGATCTGGGCGCTGGAGCGGGGTTCGCGCAGCGGTCGGGTGGCTTACCAGTTTGCACGCGATTACGCTGGCGGACATTCGCAAAATCCATGAGCTCACCGGTTCTGGTGGCGAACGCCGAGTTGCCGCGCAGCGGTGGCGCCGATCGGGCAGCCATTGATGTGGCGGTCGGTGTGCTGTTCCGCCCGGACGGTGCCTTTCTGTTGACCACGCGTCCGACGGGAAAGGTCTACCAGGGCTACTGGGAATTTCCTGGTGGCAAGTGCGAAGCCGGGGAGACCGTAGAGCAGGCCTTGCGGCGCGAGTTGCAGGAAGAACTCGGTATCCTGATCGGCGAGGCTCTGCCCTGGCACTGTGCCACGGTGGACTATCCCCATGCGCTGGTGCGTCTGAATTTTCTCAAGGTTTACCAATGGAGCGGAGAATTGCAGATGCGTGAGGGGCAGTCCTGTTCCTGGCAGCAGTTGCCGGTGCAACTGACTCCCGTGTTGCCGGGGACGCTGCCGGTACTTCAGTGGCTGGCGGACGAGGGCGGCGAGTCCTCAAGTGGCTGATCTTCAGCGTTGCTGCTGATCGGCATACGAAAACTCTCGCTGGCCCAGGCACCCAGATCGACGTTCTTGCAGCGTGCGCTGCAAAAAGGCCGAAACGGGTTGGAAGTTGCGTAAATGCTGTCGCCGCCGCAACTCGGGCAAGAGACGGTTTTTGGGGCTGTTGTCATGCGCACAAGGTCAGTTCAAAGGCGGTGTCTTCCTGGCTGGCGTGCAGCTTGTCATCATCACCGTGGCGCATCAGGCGAATCGACACCATCAGGCGATTGCCACTGATCTCGGGGATCAATTCCAGCGCCGGATCCAGCGTCATGCGCAAGAGCTGAAAGGTCTTGCCCTGCGGCAGGTTTTGCTGGAACTGACCACCGGTCGCCATTACTTTCTGCGCCGTGCTGGAGCCACGCAGCACCTTGAGCAGAAGATAAATTGCTTCGGCCAGCGGCGTCAGTGTGCCGGCCCAGCGTTCCAGGTCGGCTCTGCGCCGGGCTGCGTCGTGCTGCTGCCAGGCGTAGTAGGCCGGCAGGTCGAAGGCGCAGGTGCCCCCCGGGATGCCAACGCGACTGCGGATGCTCATCAGCCAGTCGTTTTCTGTCAGTGGCTGCCCGGCTTTTCCCGGCACACTGTTCAGGGCTGCAAAACAGCGATCCACCTGATTGAACACCTTGTCCAGAACCTCTGGTGCAATCGCCGGATTGTCCCTGTAACCGTCGAGCACGTGCTTTTGCTTGTCCAGGTCCTTGAGTACGTCTGACTTGAGGTCGGCACGCGCCCCCACATCCATCACTTCGAAGATCGTCGCCAGCGCAAAGTGGTGGTCCAGCGCAGATTCGCGCACGATAAATTCGCTCAGGCGAAGAAAGAGCTGTTCCAGTCGCAAGTAGGTGCGGATGCGCTCGTTAAAGGGGTATTCGTAAAGGATCACGCTGATTTCTATGCTGGTCAGGCTTCGGTGTTACCCGGATGATAGCCCGAAGCGGGCCGAAATTTGCTGCAGCTCGACCGCCAGTTCATCAAGGGACAGACCCACGTTGAAGATGACGCTATCTGCCGCCGTCAAGCGCAGACTGCGGCTGGCCTGGGAGGCAATGATCTTTTCAACTTCCGAGCGCGACAACTGGTTGCGCGCCATGACACGGCCGATTTGAACCTCGGCCGTGCAGTCAATCACCAGCACAAGATCGAGGTCGCGGCGCCAGTGGGGCGATTCGACCAGCAGCGGGACATCAAAGACGATGCAAGGGCAGGCCTGTTCGGCAAGAAGTGCCGCCTGACGCCGGGTTTCCTGCCCCACCAGTGGATGGATGATGGCCTCCAGTCTTAGCCGTGCGCTCGAGTCCGTGTGCACCAGCTGGCGCATGCGGTCGCGCTCCAGCGCTCCGCTGGCGTCGACAAAGTCTGAACCAAAAGTGGCAGCAATGGCTGACATTGCCAGGCCCCCCGCAGCGCTCAGCTGGCGCGAAATGGCATCGGCGTCGACCAGGCCAGCACCGAGCCCGACCAGCAGATTGGCAACCGTGCTTTTGCCGCTGCCAATGCCGCCGGTCAGTCCGAGCCGCACGGGAAATGGCACGATTCAGAGTCCGATCAGATGCATCAGCGTGGCCGGTCCGAAAACCATCACCGCCAGACCGGCGCCAGCCAGAAAGGGGCCAAAGGGCAGGTAGCCACCCTCGCGCAGACCGCTGGAGAATTTCATCGCAATGCCGATGACCGCACCGATGACCGAGGACATCAGGATGATGGGTACCAGCGCCTGCCAGCCAAACCAGGCACCGAGTGCGCCGTAGAGCTTGAAATCACCAAAACCCATGCCCTCCTTGCCGGTGATCAGCTTGAAGGCCCAATAGATCAGCCACAAGGAAAGATAGCCCACAACGGCGCCCCAGAAAGCAGACGGCAGTGTGACGCTGGTCCACTGCAGTGCGGCGGCGATCAGCCCGGCCCAGAGCAGCGGCAGCGTCATGGCATCGGGCAGCAGCGTGGTATCCCAGTCGATCAGGGCCAGTGCCAGCAGCGTGGCTGAAAATGCACTCCAGAGCAGTGCCGTCGGGCTTGCGCCCCATTTCCAGGCACAACAAGAAAACAGGACGGCGGTGCTCAGTTCCACCAGCGGATAGCGCAGGCTGATGGCGGCCTTGCAGGCTGAGCACTTGCCGCCCAGGCGGAGATAGCTCAGGACGGGAATATTCTCATGCCAGCTTATGGCGTGGCCGCAATGGGGGCAACGAGAGCCGGGTTGCATCAGGTTCAAGCGCGCTGGTGCTGGCAGCGGCAAGCCATTCTGTTCGGCGCACTCCGCCTTCCACTGCGCCTCCAGCATGATCGGCAAGCGGTGGATCACGACATTGAGAAAACTGCCAATCAGCAGTCCCAGGACGCCAAACAGGGCGGCGTCCATCCCGCTTGATATCAGCATCAGACCACCTGACCCAGTTTGAAAATGGGCAGGTACATGGCGACCACAATGCCGCCAATCAGGGTACCCAGAATGACAATGATGATGGGCTCCATCAAGCTCGAAATGCCGGCCACCATGTCGTCGACTTCGGCCTCGTAAAAATCAGCTGCCTTGCCCAGCATGTGATCGATCGAGCCGGACTCTTCTCCAATCGCGCACATCTGCAGCACCATGGATGGAAACAGGCCCGCATTGCCCATGGCGACAGTCAGGGCCGTGCCGGTGGAAACCTCCTGCTGGATTTTCTTGGTGGCGTTCAGATAAACCGAATTGCCGGCCGCACCACCAACAGAGTCCAGTGCCTCCACCAGCGGCACGCCGGCCGCGAACATGGTTGACAGCGTGCGCGTCCAGCGCGCCACACAGGATTTGTCCACCAGCACACCGAAGATCGGCATCTTGAGCATGATGCGGTCCATCAAATTCTGCAACTGCTCATTGCGTCGCCAGGCTTGCATGAAAAAATAGAAACCACCGCCAATCGAGCCAAAAATCAGATACCAGTACTTGACGAATATTTCACTGATGGCAATCACCACCAGCGTCGGTGTTGGCAGGTCGGCACCGAAATTGGCGAACACTTCCTTGAACGCCGGCACCACAAAAATCATGATGACGGCGGTCACCACAAAGGCGACGATCAACACCGAAATCGGGTACATCAGGGCTGACTTGATCTTGGATTTCATGGCCTCGGTCTTTTCCATGTAGACCGCCAGGCGTTCGAGCAACTGATCCAGGATACCGGCGGTCTCGCCAGCCTCGATCAGGTTGCAGTAGAGATTGTCAAAGTACAGGGGATACTTGCGAAAGGCAATGCTCAGCGAGGTACCGGTTTCGACGTCGGTGCGGATGTCGTTGAGCAGCTTGGTCACACTCGCGTTCGGGTTGCCACGGCCAACGATGTCAAAGGCCTGCAGCAGAGGTACACCGGCTTTCATCATGGTGGCGAGCTGGCGCGTGAAGATGGCCAGGTCTTTCGGTTTGATGGCCTTGCCGGAGCGCATCTTGCGCTGCTTGATCTTGGTTGGCGTCACGCCCTGGCGGCGCAGCGCAGCCTGCACCTGGTGCACACCACCAGCCCGGGTTTCGCCATGCACCGACTTGCCGTTGCGGTCCCGGCCCTCCCATTCAAAGACGTAGTCCTTGATGCCCTTGATCCTTGAAGTTACCATCGCGT
>JBAXFI010000068.1:0-13795 GCA_037139995.1 Comamonadaceae bacterium
AGTTCATCTCCAGCACCTTTGTGCGCGAGATCGCATCGCTGGGCGGCGAGGTGAACAAATTTGTATCCCCCGTGGTCAATGAGCGCTTGATTGAAAAAGTGCGCGGGCAGGCGCAAACCTAGCCAGAGCTAGGCCAGACCCTGGCCTGCCAGCCAGCGCAAGAGCGCAGCGTTCACCTCGGCCGGGCGCTCCATGGTCAGCATATGGCCGCACTCGTGCAGCAGTACGAACTCGGCGCCCTTGATCAGTTGCGCAATCTCGCGTGAGCATTCGGGCGGCGTCAACTGATCGGAGTCTCCGCACATCACCAGGGTCGGGCAAGCGACAGCAGGCAGACGAAGTCGGGCGTCAGGGCGCGCCATCACAGCGCGGTTTTGCCGAATCAACTGCTGGGCGCCAGCGCGCAGCACGAAGTCAAGATAGCTTTGTTGCAGTCTCGTGTCTTCGGCGCGACTCGGATGAAAAGCCAGCGGCAGATTGGCCTGCAGCACCTCGTCAATGCGACCCTGTTCAAACAGATTGATGGCTGCCTCGCGCAGCGCGCGCATGGCTTCGGTTTCCGGCCTGGCGCTGGTGCCCAGCAGCGCCAGCGCCTTGACCCGTTGCGGTGCCTGGCGCACGACCTCCATGGCCAGCATGCCGCCCATCGAAGCGCCGCACAGGATCAGTTCTCCCGCATGTTCTTGCAGCAGACCCGCGGCCATCTCGCTCAGGCTGGCGTGGCGGCTGTGTGCATCGCTGACCACCGCACGGAGTTGTGCCGGCATGGCCTCGATTTGCTGCTGCCACATCGCGGCGTCAGCGGCCAGGCCCGGAAGAAAGACAAGTTGAGTCATTTGAAAATAATCCTTTGGCAGACTGGCGTATATTGAGACATCTTGGAGAAATTGAAATGAAGATACTACTGCCAGTCGATGGGTCCGATGTTTCGCTGGAGGCGGTCCGCTTTGCTATTCGCATGGCGAACGCCGGCCTGGAGACCAGGGTCGTGCTGGCCAATGTACAGGAGCCAGCCAATTTGTATGAATTGGTGGTGGCGCACGATCCGCAGGTTCTGGAGCGCGTCAGCGCCAGCGCGGGCGCTCACACGCTGGAGGTGGCGCAGGCGCTGCTGGCCGAGGCCGACATCGACTTCGAGAGCGAAGTCGCCTCGGGCGACCCGGCGCACACCCTGATCGACATCCTGGAACGCCACGCGTGCGATCTGGTGGTGATGGGCGCCAGCGGCACCAGCACGCTGCGCAGTGCCCTCTTGGGCTCGGTCTCCAATGAAGTCCTGCACGCGTCGGGCGTGCCGGTGCTGATCGTGAAGGCGACTCAGGAAACAGCTCCGGATATGACTGAATGACCGAACTGATCCTGATCCGCCATGGCGAAACCGACTGGAACCGCGAACTGCGTTTTCAGGGCCAGGTGGATGTGCCGCTCAACGCTATCGGCCACGAGCAGGCGCGCCGCCTGGGTCTGCGGCTTGCCACCGAGACGCTGCACGAACTCGTTTGCAGCGACCTCACGCGGACTCAGCAGACCGCCTTGCCGATCCGGGAGAACCATCTGCAGCTGAGTCAAGGCAGCGCGGCGCTGGATGCGGCCCTGCGCGAGCAGAATTTTGGCGTGATCGATGGCATGCGGGTCGATGACATCAAGGCACAGCACGCCGACGCCTGGGCGCAGTGGATCAGGTTCGATGCCGACTACGCTTTTAGCGGAGGCGAGAGCACGCGCCAGTTTCATGCCCGTGTGCTGGCTGCCGTGCGCGCGCTGGCACAGCAGCACGCGCACAAGACGCTGGTGGTGGTGACGCACGGTGGTGTGCTCGACATGATTTACCGCACGGCGCTCGCGCTGCCGCTGTCGGGGCCGCGCCAGAGTGATATTCCGAACGCCGGCTTGAACCGGGTGCGCATCCGGGGCGAGGCGATCGAAATTCTGGACTGGGCCGACGCCCGGCATCTGGCAGACATGCCGGCGCAGCCGGTCTACGATCAAAGCAAACTGGGCCCGCCGGCGATCTCGGAAAACTCCAGTCCCAAAGCGCTGTAGATTTGCTGCGCCTGGCGCTTCAGTCTGGCTGATTCGGCGTACCCGTTCAGGCCCTGCTGAACCAGGTGCTGAGCGCCAACCCAGCGGCCGCTGCGGATCAGCGCGTCCAGATGGACTTGTTCAAACAGGCCGCGTTGCGCGTGGCTGCCGCCAATTTCGGGCAGGCGCACTAACACGCTGCTGAGTTGTCGCACAGCGGTCTCGTGATCGCCTTGCGCGTGCGCGAGCAGGCCGCGGCTCGCCGGCAGGCAAACCTCTTGCCAGACGCGCTTGGCGTCAGCCTGGCCCGGGCTTGGCGCGGCAGTGGCAAAAGCTTCGATGTTGTGCATCAGCGTTTGCGCTTCACTGCGGCCGGCACGCGCCAGACCGTACAGGTACTGCATGTCCAGAAAGGGCAGTACCTGATCGTTCAGCCGCCCTGACAGGTGCTGCGCTACATCCTGCCAGCGCTCACCCACGTCGACACCAGCCAGTTCGAGCCGGGCCAGCAGGGAAACGGCGCCAATCTGGTCCTGCGAGTAATCCTTGACCACACCCCAAACCTGCTGGTCGTAGAGCCGCAGCGCTTCGTCGGGCTGGCCCAGCTCCAGCGCAAAGACGGCCAGGTGCCACCAGTTGTGCGTGACCATGAAGGAGTTCAGGGCGGTCCAGCTCGGACTGACCTGCTGCATGAAGGAAAGCCCTTCTGTCAACCGACCCTGCGTCAGCATGACATGAGCCAGCGCATGCTGCGCCCAGGGCTCCTTCTCGCACATCTGGATGGCCTGGCGCGCAGCGGACTCGGCCTGGCGCAGCAGGTGACACTGCTCCCACCCAAAAGCCGCCATGCCGTGCAGGTAGGGCACATCGCGCGCCGCCGGTAACGCTGCCAGTGCCAGTTTGAGCATGCCTGGAGCGTCGCCGATATTGAACAGATGGTATTGACCGAGCTTGAGCGAGGCCAGGTCGCGTGGATGCTCAATCACCTGCTCCTGGTGCAGGCGGATCGCTTGCGCCATGTCCCCGTCAACCCAGGCCGCCACGGCCGCGACAAAGCGCTGTTCGCGCTGCGTCACGCCTGGGCTCAACTTCAGACTGGCGCGGGCGCGTTCCATGTAGGGCCTGGCATGGATGGGACCCTGCGCAGACTCGGCAAACATGTGCAGCGCGGCGCAGCAGGCTTGCACCAGGGGGCTCTGGTCGCTTTGCGCCACTTGCAGAATATTGGCGACGCGCGCCTCGCAGGAAATAAAGCCCTCAACAAAGTCGTTGACGGCGCTCAGGCTCGCAGCGTGCTGCAGGGTAACCGGGTTACCCAGGCTGTCAGTCAACATGGTAGGTGGCCTTCAGTTCAAGCTTGGGGCGGCTCGGGCCAGGCACGCTGGGGCTCGCGCAAGAGCTCAAAGGCACGCGAAACCTGCAGCACACCCAGATCATCGAAACGCCGGCCGGCAATCTGCAGACCGATGGGCAGGCCGCTGCGCGTGTAGCCGCAGTTGATGGAAGCCGCGGGCTGCTCCGACATGTTGTAGGGCACGGTGAAGCCAATGTGCTCCAACGGGTGCAGCGGGTCGTTGGTGGGCGAGGGCAGTTCTGCCGCAAAAGCCGGTACCGGCGATGTCGGCGAAATCACGAAATCAAAGGGCTGGCAGGCGCGCACACTGGCCAGGCGGGTAGCATGGAACTGGCTGAAGGCGACAAACGCTTGGGGGCCGCTCAGGCCAGCGGCGCTGTCAGCCCACTGCTGAATGTAGGGCAGCACGCTGGCGCGCTTGTCGGCCGGCAGCGCGGCCAGATCGATGTGCGAGCGCAAACGCCAGGCGTGATCCATACCGTCCAGCATGGCCTGCGTCATGAAGGGCGCCATCGGCTTGACGATGGCACCAGCACGCTCGAACAGGCGCGCCGCAGCTTCGACCGCCGCCTGGACTTCCGGCTCCACCGCCATGCCGCAACCGGCGTCCATCAGCAGGCCGATCTTGAGGCCGCGCAGGATATTGACACCCTGATCAAACTTGTTCCAGGCCAGCGACTGCCAGGGCAGGCTCATGCTATCGCGCGCGTCTGGCAGCGACAACACCTGCATCATCAGGGCGGCGTCGGCCACGCTGCGTGTCATGGGGCCGGCAGCGCGGCCGGTGTAGGGCGGGTCAATCGGGACGCGGCCCAGACTGGGCTTCAAACTGAAAATGCCGCACCAGCCCGCTGGCAGGCGCAGTGAGCCGCCTATATCGGTGCCAATGTGCAGCGGGCCGTAGCCGGCCGCAGCAGCCGCGCCACCACCGGCGCTGGAACCGCCTGGTGTCTTGCTCAGGTCCCAGGGATTGCGCGAAAGCGCATGAAAGCTCGACAGGCCGCTGGAGAGCATGCCGTAGTCGGGCATGGTGGTCTTGCAGACCATCACCGCACCAGCCTCGAACAGGCGCGCCGCTGGCGGCGCATTGGCGCTGGCCGGCGTCAGGTCGGTGGCCAGTGTGCCCAGTGGCACCGGGTCGCCGCGGGTCGCGATGTTTTCCTTGATCGTCACCGGCACACCGTCGAGCATGCCGCAGGGCAGCCCTTGCTGCCAGCGCGCCTCAGAGGCGCGCGCCTGCTCCAGCGCGAGTTCCGGGCGCAGCAGGTAACTGGCACGGATGTGGGGTTCCCATGCTGCTATGCGATCAAGCACCGATTGCATGACCTCCAGCGGCGAGAACTCGCGCCGCTGGTAGCCGGCAATCAGCTGATGAACGCCGAATTCGTGCAGTTTCACGACCAGGACAGGGCGCCGATGTCGTTGACAAAAATCGGCATGTCCTTCCACAAACCCTTGAGGCCCTTGTTGGCCACAGTGATCCACTGCGGCTGGTACAGGAAGCCGTGCACCGATTCATTGGCCAGCATGCGCTGGGCGTCGCCCAGCAGCTTGGCGCGATCGGCCGCGCGTGGCGCGTTCTGGATCTTGTCGAACAGGGCGACGAACTGGGGTGAATCGTAGTTCCAGTAATAGCCGGACTTGGCAAAGTTGCCCAGATCAAAGGGCTCCACGTGCGAGATGATGGTCAGGTCGTAGTTCTTGTTGGTGTAAGTGCCGCTGAGCCATTGCGCCCATTCCACGTTCTCGATCTTGGCGATGATGCCGATCTTGGCCAGTTGCGCGGCGATCACTTCACCGCCCTGGCGTGCATAGGGCACCGGTGGCAGTTTCAGGCTCAGCTCAAGTGGTGTCTTGACGCCAGCTTCTGCCAGCAGCGCCTTGGCCTTTTCGATGTTGAACGGGTTGATGCCCGTGGTATCAACGAAGCCAAAAGCGCCCGGTACGTAATGGCTGCCAATGGGCACGCCGTAGCCGTCCGCTGCGCCTTCAATGACGGCCTTGCGGTCAATCGCGGCAGCGATGGCGCGGCGCACGCGCACGTCATCGAGCGGTTTCTTCTTGTTGTTGATCGCCAGAATGGTCTTGGCCCGCGAGCCGCTAACCACCACCTGGAACTTGGCGTTGGTCTTGAACTGCACCACGCTGCGCGGCGTGACGCGCGGGAAGGCGTCGACGTCACCGGCCAGCAGGGCGGCTACCTGGGCTGCCGGGTCGCTGATGAAGCGGAAGGTCACTTTTTTGATCTTGATACCAGCCGCATTGCGGTAGGCGTCCCATTTGCTCAGTGTGACCGAGGAGCCCTTGTTCCAGGCCGAGAGCTGGTAGGGACCGGTGCCGACCGGCTTGGTGGCATTGTTCTCGACACTCTTGGGCTCAACGATGATGGCGGTGGCCTGACCCATCAGGAACAGGAAGTCCGGGTCCAGTCCCTTGTTCAGGACAACCACCGTGTAGTCGTCAATCGCTGCCACGCTGTCCATGCCGGCGAAGGTGCGTTTGTCCTTGTTGGTGCTCTTCTCGGCAGCAGCGCGCTCAAAGGAAAACTTGACGGCCTTGGCGTTGAAGGGTTCACCGTTCTGGAACTTGACGCCCTTGCGCAGTTTGAAGGTGTAGGTTTTGAGGTCGGGCGAGACTTCCCAGCTTTCTGCCAGCAGGGGCGAAACCGTGCCGTCGCTGTTGATCTTGGTCAGCGTCTCGAAGACGTTGTATTGCACGATTTCAGCAATCGCCGAGGCAGCGCCGGCAGTCGGATCCAGCCCCGGCGGCTCCAGCGTCATGGCCAGCACCACACTGTCCTTTTTGCCTTGTGCCTGGGCGGCCCATGGCACTGATGCCAGCGCGGCGCCGCTGGCTGCGGTGCTGAGTACTTGACGACGATTGATCATGTTGCTGCTCCAGTCAAAAAATAAGTTGCGAAACAAAAAATGGGGGAACCCTCAGAAACCGAACGATACCACTGCCTAGCGTCAACCCTCTGGCGCGCGGACGGCGGCGAAATGGCAGGCCACCTGATGTCCGCTCGCCAGGCTCAGCAACTCCGGGCGCTGCTGCGCACACAGCGTCTGCGCCTGCGGGCAGCGCGCGGCATAGGGACACTCGGTGGCGCCCTGTGGCCGCGCCGCGGGCGGTGCTGGCGCGCGCTTGCGAGTGGCGCGTGTCTGCAATGTGGCAACGCGTGGCACGGCCTGCAGCAGGGCCTGCGTGTAGGGATGGGCCGCTGCCTGGAACAAGGTCAGCGGCGAACCCTGCTCGACGATACGTCCCTGGTAGATCACGGCCACTTCGTCGCACAGGTAGTCCACCACCGCCAGATCGTGACTGATGAGCAGGTAGGTGACGCCAAACTGCTGCGACAGATCCTGCATCAGGTTGAGCACCTGGGCCTGCACCGAGACGTCGAGTGCGCTCACGGGTTCATCGGCGACGATCAGCCGCGGCCGCGTGATCAGGGCGCGCGCAATGGCGACGCGCTGGCGCTGGCCGCCGGAAAACTCGTGTGGGTATTTGCCCAGATCGCTGCTGCGCAGGCCCACCGCGCCCAGCACTTCCTGCGCCCGGTGCTGCTGCTCTTTGGCGTCGGCACCGCCGAGCGCCGCCAGCGGTTCGGTGACGATGCGCTGCACCGTCTGGCGCGGATCGAGTGAGCCATAGGGGTCCTGAAACACCATCTGGAAATTTCGCCGCGCTTCGCGCAGGGCCGCCGCACTGAGTTGACTCAGGTCCTGGCCCAGCATCCGGACCGCGCCGCTGTTGGGTGCTTCCAGTCCCATGACCAGACGCGCCAGTGTCGATTTGCCAGAGCCCGATTCACCCACAACGCCGAGATTGCTGCCGCTTTGCATACGAAGGCTGACGCCGCGCACGGCGTGCACCTGAGGTGCCGGGCCCCACAGGCGCTCACGCGGCAGCGTGTAGCTGCGCGTCACCTGGTCGAGTTGCAGCAGTGTTTCGCTCATGGTTGGCTCACGCCGGACGGCAGTTCAAGGTGCAGACAACTCACCCGGTGCGAATGACCCAATTCGATGGGCTGGGGCAGGGCAGCGGCGCATTCTGCGCTGGCCAGTGCGCAGCGCTCTTGAAACGGACAGCCCAGCGGCAGGTCGGCCAGTTCCGGCACCGTGCCCTCGATCGTGCTCAGGCGCTTGCCACGCGCGCCGCCAAGCTGCGGTCGCGCGCCAAACAGGCCGCGCGTGTAGGGGTGTGCCATCTGGCCGAAGACGGCTTGCGTCGGACCACTTTCAACCACCGTGCCGCCGTACATCACGAGCATGCGTGAAACGTTTTCGGCGATCACGCCCAGGTCGTGCGAAATGAGGATCAGGGCCATGCCGCGCTCTTCGACCAACTCGCTGATGAGGTCCAGAATCTGCCCCTGAATCGTGACGTCCAGCGCGGTCGTGGGCTCGTCGGCGATCAACAGATCCGGCTCGCACGCAAGTGCCATGGCGATCGTGATGCGTTGGCGCTGCCCGCCCGAGAATTGGTGCGGATAGGCGTCAAAGCGGCGCGCCGCATCGGCAATGCCGACCCGCTCCAGCAGCGCAATGGCCTGACGTCGGGCGGCATCTCGTGACGCGCCACGGTGCAGGCGCAAGGGCTCGGCTACCTGGTCGCCAATGCTGTGGACCGGGTTCAGTGCCGTCATCGGTTCCTGAAAAATCATGCCGATGCGGTTGCCGCGCAGCTGCCGCAAGGTGGCGTCGCTCTGCCCCACCAGTTGCTGCTGGTCAAAGCGGATGCTGCCTGAGACCACCGCGTTGTCCGGCAGCAAACCCATCAGCGCCATGGCCGTGATCGACTTGCCACAGCCCGATTCACCGATCAGGCCCAGTGTTTCGGCGCGTTCCAGGTGGAAATTGAGGGCGCGCACCGCCATCGCCGGCCCGCGCTGGGTCTGCAGTTGTACGCTTAGATTCTCGACTTCGAGCAGTGCCATATCGGTGTCAGCGTTTTCGCGCCAGACGGGGGTCGAGCAGGTCACGCAGGCCGTCACCCGCGAGGTTCAGACCCAGCACCGCCATGGCAATCGCGATGCCCGGAAAGACGGCCAGCAAGGGCGCCTGAAACAGCAGGGTTTGAGCTTCCGCCAGCATGCGGCCCCAGGACGGCTGCGGTGGCTGGGTGCCCAGACCGAGGTAGGACAGCGCAGCCTCGGCCAGAATGGCCAGCGCGAACTGGATGGTGGCCTGTACGATCAGCGCCGATAAAATATTGGGCAGCACGTGCTCGATGGTGATGCGCCAGGGGCCTTTGCCGCAGGCGCGTGCGGCGAGCACGAACTCACGCGACCAGATGGCGTTGGCGCTGGCCCGGGTGATGCGGGCAAAGGTCGGGATGTTGAAGATGCCGATGGCGGTGATCGAGTTGACGATGCCCGCACCAAAGACAGCGGTCATCATGATGGCACTCAGGATGGCGGGAAAGGCGAAGGTGAAATCGGCCAGCCGCATGATCAGTTCTTCAACCCAGCCGCGTCGCGCCGCCGCCAGCAGACCCAGCGCCGTGCCAACCGTCAAGCCGATGCCCACCGCAATCACACCGACCAGAATCGAATTGCGCGCACCGACCAGCAGCAGCGAGGTGACGTCCCGACCGAAGGGGTCGGTGCCAAGCCAGTGCTCGGCGCCGGGCATCTGGAGCTTGGCGGCCATGTCAATCTCGTACGGCGACCAGGGCGTCCACACCAGCGACAGCGCAGCGGCGCCCAGCAGCAGCAGGGTCAGCGTCGCGCCAATCACAAAACTGCGGTGACCGAGAGCGCGCGCCATGAAGCTCGGGCTCTGGCTCATATGTCGCTGGCTTTCACGCGCGGATCGATCACCGCGTACAGCACGTCAACGACGAAGTTGACCACGATCACCATGGCCGCCAGCAGCATGACGCAGTTGCGCACCACGATCAGGTCCCGGTTCGAGATTGCCTGGAAGATGAGGCGCCCCAGCCCCGGCAGGTAGAAGACGTTTTCGACTACGATGGTGCCGGCCAGCAAGTTGGCAAACTGCAAACCCATCACGGTGATGACCGGAATCAGGGCGTTGCGCAGCACATGGCCCCACAGCGTGGCGCGGCGCGACAGGCCCTTGGCGCGTGCGGTGCGCACAAAGTCTTCGCGCAGCACTTCGAGCACGGCCGAGCGTGTGATGCGCGCCAGAATGGCCGCCTGCACCACTGCCAGCGAGATGGCGGGCAGCAGCAGCGATTTGAAGCCCTGCACAACGCCCTCGTCCCAGCCGGCAAAGCCGCCAGCCGAAAACCACTGGAGCTGCACCGAGAAAAACAGGATGAGCAGGATGGCGAACCAGAAGTTGGGCACCGCGATGCCAATCTGTGCCAGTGCCATGGTGCCGACGTCGCCAGTCCGGTTGTGCTGCGAGGCGGCATAAATGCCCGTCACCAGAGCCAGCACGGTGGTCAGGGCCATTGCCATCAGTGCCAGTGGCACGGTCAGTGAGAGTCGCTCCAGCACCAGCTCAAGCACCGGTGTGCTGTAGCTGTAGCTGATGCCAAGATCACCCACCAGCAAGCCACTGACCCACTGCCAGTAGCGCGTCAGGGGTGGCAAGTCGAGCCCCAGTTTGACGGCCAGCGCCTGCACCGCTTCGGGCGAAGCGTCCGGACCCATCAGGATTTGTGCCGCGTTGCCCGGAAGTATCTCCAGCACCAGGAAAATGACAACCGATGCGCCTAACAAAGTGGCAAGCAGGGTGCCCAGACGTTTGAAAAGAAATAAGCCCACGGGATGGTCAGAATGCGGCGTGGCCGATAATTTGCTGCATGTTACGGGGTCGAACCATGATTCAGGATGTTATGAATGTTAAGCGATGGCACTGACCATTACCGACGAGTGCATCAATTGCGACGTCTGCGAGCCCGAATGCCCGAACGGCGCGATCTTCATGGGAGTCGAAATCTACCAGATTGATCCTGCCAAATGTACCGAATGTGTCGGTCATTTCGAGACGCCGCAATGCGTCGAGGTCTGTCCGGTGGCCTGCATTCCGGTAGACCCGCAACATGTCGAAAGCCGCGAAACCCTTTGGCAAAAGTACCGGAGTTTGCAGGCGCTGTTGCCGCCGTCATGCCGGACTTGATCCGGCATCCAGTTCCACACCACCACTGGATTGCGGGTCAGGCCCGCAATGACAAACCAGCGGCCCGCAACGACAAACCAGCGACCCGCAAAACCATGCGATCGATCGGGCTGATGGGGCGCTCAGCACAGCGAGTTTTTGGGGTCAGAGCCCAAATTCGCCGAGCCTTCGGCTCGCCCGCAGGGTGCGGCACCGTGTGCCGCAGCGAAATTGGTGTCTGACCCCAATAACTCGGAGGACAGCCGCGGAGCTGAGTGCGCCAGCGGTCAGATCCACACCTTAGCTGCCCCGGATCCAGTGGGTCAGGACTTTGGCGCAGCCTCTTTCTTGGCAGCCGGCGGCACCGCTTTTTTCACGCGGACTTTCTTGGCCTTGTCCGCGCTGTGTTTACCGGCTGAAGCTGGCCGGCTGGCCTTGGTGGCGGGGGTGTTCGCTGCCAGATCCTTGGCTTCCTGCTGCAGACGGGCTTTTTCCATGGTGTTGGCCAGGCGAGCATCGCGCTGTGTGGCCAGGTCGGCCTGCGCCTTTTGCGCGATCGTGCGTTGGTCGGTCTTGTCCAGCACGACGGCGTCAGGGCAGGGGGTCTGGCTGTAGTTGTTGCCGCACTTGTAGGTAAGCTGGGCGCTGGCTGCGCAGGGCAGGGCGGCAAGCGCGCATGACAGCGCGGCGGTCAAGGTCAGACGTGGCATCGATAACTCCCTGTTGAAGAGTGTGCTTCGAGCCCGAGTTTACTGCGCAGCGGGCTCCGGTCGGGGCGGCTTGGGACGCACTGGCTTGCTGGTGTGGATCAGCAGGGTGGCCTTGTCCATTTCGCCCGCCAGCAACTGTGGCAGTGCTGTCAGCGCACGTGCGATGCTCTGTTCGATCGCTATGCGATGGTCTGCCGACGGTTTTTTCAATACCCAGTTGATGACCTCGGCCTTGACGCCCGGGTGACCGACGCCCAGGCGCAGCCGCCAGTAGTCGTCGGTGCCAAGCTGGGCGTGAATGTCGCGCAGTCCGTTGTGACCGGCATGGCTGCCGGCGAGTTTGAGTTTGGCTTCGCCCGGAACGATGTCGAGCTCGTCGTGCGCTACCAGAATTTCGTGCGGTTCAATCTTGTAGAAACGTGCCAGTGCAGCGACCGACTTGCCGCACAGGTTCATGAAGGTTTGGGGCTTGAGCAGCCAGACGGTTTGTCCGTTGACGCTGCATCGCCCGACCAGACCGTGGTAGGCCCGGTCCATCACCAGACTTGTTTTCAGAGTACGGGCGACTTCGTCCAGCCACCAGAAACCCGCGTTGTGGCGGGTTGACTCGTACTCTGGGCCGGGGTTGCCAAGGCCAACAAACAGCCTGATCATGAAGTTTGGAGTGGCCCACCGAAGTGGGCCCTCTCAGACTACTTCTTCTTGGCAGCAGGTGCTTTGGCAGCAGGCGCCTTGGCCGCTGGTGCGGCCTTGCCTGCGGCAGGTGCGGCAGCAGCAGCCGGTGCGCCCGCAGCGGCTGCCGGATCGACCTCGGCCACGGGTGCTTCGGCAGCGCCAATCACCACAACCGAAACGACGACCGGATTGGTCTTGCCGTGCGTGACAGCCGAGACGCCCTTGGGCAGCACGATGTCCGACAGGTGCAGCGATACACCCTTCTTCAATCCACTCAGATCGACCGAGATGAACTCAGGCAGGTCGGCCGGCAGACACATGACATCGATTTCGGTCAGGACGTGGTTGGCCATGCAGCCCTCGGCCTTGACAGCCACCGAGTTCTCGTCGCCACTGAAGTGCAGCGGCACCTTCATGTGCAGCTTGGTGTTGGCGTCGACGCGCTGGAAGTCGATGTGCAGGATCAACTGCTTGTACGGGTGCATTTGCACGTCACGCAGCAGGACCTTGTGGTCTTTGCCGTCCATCTCCATGTCCAGAATGGTCGAATGGAAAGTTTCCTTTTTCAGGGCGTGCCACAAGGCGTTGTGATCGATTTCGATCTGTTGTGGCAGAAGCCCGGCACCGTAGACGATGCCCGGCGTACGACCGGAGATGCGCAGACGGCGGCTCGCACCCGTACCTTGCTTGGCGCGCTCAAAAGCGACGAATTTCATAGTTTCACTCCTGTAGGAGCCCACCGCGACCAGTGTGACTCCGGCTAAAAAAAGGCTCGACAACCCACCCTCAGGTGTGCAGCGAACCCACGCTTGTCCGGCTCAGGAATCTTAAAAAAGGTTGTCCTGATCCGAAAACAATCTCATGACCGATTCACCCTTGGCAATGCGCTGAATCGTTTCGGCGATCAGCGGTGCAACGCTGAGCTGGCGAATCTTGCGGCAACTGGCAGCCGACTGGCTCAGCGGGATGGTGTTGGTAACCACCACCTCATCGAGCGCAGTTCCATTGGTGATGCGCTCAATCGCCGGGCCGGAAAAAATAGGGTGCGTGCAATAGGCGTAAACCTTTTTTGCACCACGCGTCTTCAGCACCTCGGCGGCTTTCACCAGGGTGCCTGCGGTGTCGATCATGTCGTCCATGATGACGCAGTTGCGGCCATCAATTTCGCCAATCACGTGCATCACTTCGCTGACGTTGGCGCGCGGCCGACGCTTGTCGATGATGGCCAGATCGCAATCGAGCTGTTTGGCCAGAGCCCGCGCGCGCACCACGCCACCCACATCGGGCGAGACCACAATCAGGTCTTCATAGTTCTTCTGCCGCAAATCCCCGAGCAGCACCGGCGAGGCGTAAATGTTGTCCACCGGGATGTCAAAAAAGCCCTGAATCTGGTCTGCATGCAAGTCCATGGTCAGGACGCGCGCCACACCCACGGCCTGCAGCATGTTGGCAACCACCTTGGCGGTAATGGGCACCCGGCTGGAGCGTGGCCGGCGGTCCTGCCGGGCATAGCCAAAATAGGGAATGACAGCGCTGATGCGCTCGGCCGATGCGCGCTTGAGGGCGTCGACCATGATCAGCAGTTCCATCAGGTTTTCATTGGTCGGGGCGCAGGTTGACTGCACCACGAAAACGTCGCGTGCCCGAACGTTCTGGTTGATTTCAACCGACACTTCGCCATCGGAGAAACGACCCACGGCCGCCGCACCCAGCGAAATATTCAGATGGCTTGCGATCTGCGCGGCCATGCCGGGATTGGCATTGCCGGTAAAAACCATGAAATCAGGGGGTTCAGGAGCCTGCATGAATAGTCCAGCGGTTGAGTGATGTTTGCGCCTGTGCGTTCTGCTTACGGTATCTGCCGCGCGAGCGCACAACAGGAACAACGAATTGTTTGGCAGGGGAAGAAGGATTCGAACCTTCGCATGCTGGAATCAAAATCCAGTGCCTTAACCAACTTG
>JBAXFI010000069.1:0-13546 GCA_037139995.1 Comamonadaceae bacterium
ACCCGGATTGCCTTCTGGAGCACAGTCAAGGGCTGGCTCTTTGTTGCAGTAACTTCCCTGCTGCTGTTTGGGATGATTCAGCGCCAGCTCAGTCAAACCTTCAGTCTGTCTGCGCTTGAAAGCGAGGCCCGGGCATCACTGAACCAACAGGCGCGACGCTCCGAAGCACTGCTCAATCTCCCGCTCGCCGCTGATGCCATGAATGAGGCCGATTTCTTGCAGCATGGGCTGGCCATCACAGAACAGCTCACCGGCAGCCAGATCGGCTTTGTCCATTTTGTGCACGACGACCAGGAAACCATTGAACTGCTGACCTGGTCGCAATCCACCCTGAAGGGCTACTGCACAGCCAGTCTTGACCGGCATTACCCCATCAGCCAGGCCGGAATCTGGGCCGATGCCTTGCGACAGCGCAAGCCGGTGCTGATCAATGACTACTCAAGTGCATCCGGCAAGCATGGCCTGCCAGAAGGCCATGCCCGGCTGGAGCGCATGATCAGCGTGCCAGTAATCGAGGGCGGTCTGGTTCGCATGATGATGGGTGTTGGCAACAAGCCGCTGCCTTACACCGATATGGATGTGGAAACCGCCAGATTGGTGGCTCAGACGCTCTATCGCATTTTCTCCAAGCGTCGCTCGGAAGAAGCCATGCATCAAAGCCAGGAATCGCTCAAGGAGGCGCAACGCATTGCCAGCATAGGCAGTTATGCACTGGACATAGCCACGGGGCGCTGGGAAAGTTCAGAACAGCTTGATCGGCTATTCGGGATCCGTGCCAGCTTCGATCGTTCAGTGCAGAGTTGGGAGTCGCTGATTCACCCCGAAGACCGGGTGATGATGAGCGAGTACTTCCAGAATCAGGTCGCAGGGCAACACAGGATGTTCGACAAGGAATACCGTATCGTCAAGCCAGACGACAAGACTGAACGCTGGGTGCATGGCTTGGGCAGGCTCCAGTTCGATGCCCAAGGTGATTTGCAGAAAATGGTCGGCACGGTCCAGGACATCACCGAGCGCAAGCAATCCGACAGCCAGATTCAGGCCCTGGCCTTCTCCGATCCCCTGACCGGATTGCCCAACCGCAGGCTGCTGCTGGATCGGCTCGAACAAGCCATGGCTGCGGCACTGCGACACGCGTATCAGGGCGCACTGTTGTTCATCGATCTGGACGACTTCAAGACCCTCAATGACACCCTGGGCCATGACAAGGGTGATTTGCTGCTTCAACAGATCACCCATCGCTTGATCGGCTGCGTGCGCGAGGGCGACACCGTGGCGAGACTCGGCGGCGACGAATTCATCGTATTGCTCGAAAACTTGAGCAATACCCTGCCTGAGGCGGCCACCCAAGCTCAGGTCGTCGCTGTCAAGATCCTCAGCGCACTGGGGCAACCCTACGAACTGGAGGGTCACGGCCATCACAGCACGGCCAGCATCGGCGTCACCCTCTTTGGTGGCCCCCAGCGTGAAAACATCGATGAACCCTTGAAACGTGGTGAACTGGCGATGTACGAGGCCAAGGCGGCCGGACGCAACTCGATACGCTTGTTTGAACCGAAGATGCAAACCGCATTGGCGGGGCGCGCCGGAATGGAAGTCGATTTGCGCGAGGCTCTCACCAAAGGCCAGTTCATTCTGTACTATCAGGCCCAGTGCGGAGACAAGAATCAACTCAGCGGTGTAGAAGCACTGGTGCGCTGGCAGCATCCCCAGCGCGGCCTGGTGTCGCCGCAGGAATTCATTCCGATCGCGGAGGCCAGCGGTCTGATTCTGCCCCTGGGCCACTGGGTCCTGGAGACTGCATGCAAGCAACTCGCCGCTTGGGCACTTCGGCCCGAGCGCTCACACCTCACCATGGCGGTCAATGTCAGCGCCCGTCAAGTCAGACAGACTTCCTTCGTCCAGGAGGTACTGTCCATCCTGGAAGCAACCGGTGCCAGGCCCGAACGACTCAAGCTCGAACTGACCGAGAGCGTGCTACTCGACAATGTGACTGACACCATCGCCAAGATGAACACACTCAAGGAACAGGGAGTGTCGTTCTCGCTCGATGACTTTGGCACCGGCTATTCCTCACTTTCATACCTCAAACGCCTGCCCTTGGGGCAGCTCAAGATTGACATGAGCTTTGTCAAAGACATCCTCACCGACCCCAACGATGCAGCCATTGCCAACATGGTGGTCGCGCTGGGCGAGAGCATGGGGCTGGCGGTCATTGCCGAGGGTGTGGAGACCGAGTCCCAAAAAGACTTTCTGGCCAAGCTGGGCTGCAATAACTATCAGGGCTATCTGTTCAACAAGCCGGCGCCGATTGACGAGTTTGAGGCGTTTGCCGCCTAGGTCTTACAAGCAAGATCGCATCCGTCTTAAAAATTCTTAACGGACATCATTCGAGATTGCAGCTACTCTTGCTTACCTGATCAAACAGGGACAAAGCCAGAGCAAGTTGTCGAAGCAAAGCCACCGCGATGAGGTTCCCGAATGACTCGGAGCTGGTTTGCCTTGCCTCTTGCATGAATGAGCAAAAAGAATGAAAAATCATGAGCCAAACCATGCGCCGGAACCTTGACCTGCCGCTGCTGGACAAGTTGGCTGAGGGCCTTATCCTGCTCAACCGGAAAGCGCAAGTGCTATCGCACAACCAGGTGGCAGAGCCCTGGGTCAAACAAGCCCACGCGATGCAGGGCGTACTCAAAGACCTGTTGGATCTGGAAGCACGCGGGCGCATCAAACTACCGGTGAAACTGGGGCTGTGGAGCGGAAAAACCGCTACCGATGAGCACCCCGGCGAGGCCTGGCTGATTATGGATGGTCGCCACAACAATGCAATTTGTATCGTGTCTGTCCAAAGCAGTAATGACGCTGCAACCAAATTGATGCATCTACCTGTGGTCGAGCAAAACTTTCTCAGTCTGCTCGGCGATGAGGCCCGCTCGCAAATCACTGCGCTGCGCTTGCTGCTTTCACCGCAGTCAGATCACGCCTTGCACGACCCGGTGGCCATCACGCTGCAGAGCCAGCGCGTCGAGTCCTTGCTGCAAGAACTCTCTGACTTGTCGCTGGTGATGCAGCGTGACGAGGTGTTTGCCGACGAGCGGCTGAACCTGACCGAACTGGTGGGTGCTGCTTTGCCACCCGTCGCGCTACCCGTTGACCCCGAGTTGGCGGTTTTTTCTATGGGTCAGGATAGCACCGCCCAAGGCGTGGTGTACGGGCATGCGGCCTGGATGCGTTACGCCCTGCGTGTACTGTTTGAGGCACTGCGGGACAGCGCTCCGGCGCGAAGCCAGATCAACATCCGCACGCGCCAGATGGGGAACTTTGTGATCATCACCGGGCACGTGGCGGCTATCGCGCACAGGCGCAGCAGCAAAGCCACGGCGCAGCAAGCGGCTACCGATGGCAACGCAACACCCGCCGAAAGCCGTGATTCCCGGGTGCGCTGGCTGATGTGCCGGCGCATCATCGCGCTGCATGGCGGTCAGCTCAAACTCGCTTTTTTGCCCGCGGCTGGCGCCGACGATGCCAGCAACCCGCCGATCGAATCCTTCACGCTGACCCTCGGCACCGGCCAGCCAATCAATGAACGTAGCCGCGTTTCCTGCGGCACCTGTCGGCACGTCTTGCAAGGACAGGCCTATGCCTTTGATCTGTCGCAACTTATGAATCAACACTAGAGAATCAAGAAGGAGCCCACCATGCACAGCATCCTGATTGTTGACGACCAGGCGGACGTTCGCCGCTTGTTCAGCATCACACTGGGCAAGGAGTTCACCGTTCTGGAAGCTGAAGACGGCAGCAGCGCCCTCAGAGCCATTCGTCAACATCGACCCAAGGCGGTGCTGCTGGACGTGATGATGCCGGGAGAACTGGATGGCCTGCAGGTGCTCGATGCCATCAAGGCGGATCCCGCAACGCGTGGCACCCAGGTAGCCATCGTGAGCGCACGCGATCAGGTTGCCGACGGGCATGACGCCCGCAGGCGCGGTGCAGATGCCTACTTCATCAAACCCTTTAGCCCGCTGCAAGTGGTGTCTTGGGTCAGGAGTCACTTGAAATAGGCTCGCCGAGCGACCCGCGGTGCCATACTGACGCCTTTGACTGGCCTTGCGCTTCGTGCCGGATTGCGCCTGTCACCGTACGAAAATATCCTCATGAAGCAAGAGAGTTACGCAACAACGCTGAAGTGGCTGAAAACGAACCCCCCGCTGGATGAGCTCTGCTCAAGATTTCCGGCCGAATGGGCAAGGGTGCAACAGGATATTTCCGGCATGGTGGAGCGCGGCGTCGCGCAAGAACTCAAGGCCTATCTGGAGCGCTTGTCCGAACCACCAGGGTTGAACCAACCGTCTTCCGGGAGCCGGCAAAGCATCATGGCAAGCGCTCTGTCGCAATTCGTCCGTAGCCGCATGGCGCATGAGTCCGTCAAGAAACTCTGCCTGGCCACACTGGCCGCAGATGCTGGAGTTAAAAGAGGAAAGCTGCGCTTCAACCTGCTCAATGGTTACATCGCCCAGAAGCTGCTGTTTTCCAGAGGGTTGGAGCGCAAACCAGCTTCCCTGTTCTGGTTCCGCACGTTCTGGCCGCTGGTCTGGCAAAGGAAGCGGCTTATGCCGCTGGTGCAACCCAGGGGGATTTATTGTTTCTACTCCGGCGCACTGATCGAGGCGCTGGCTGCCATGATTTCTTCCAGAACTTGCCTGGAAATCGGAGCCGGGGACGGGACGCTGACGCGGTTCCTGAAACACAGGGGTGTGGAACTAAGCGCCACGGACAATCATGGCTGGAACACTGTCGTGACGTACCCGCAGTGGGTCATCAAGCTTGATGCCCGCGAGGCCCTGGCTACCTACGCTCCAGAGGTGGTCATCTGTTCGTGGCCGCCTTCGCAAAATGACTTTGAGCGCGCCGTCTTTGAGACACCCAGCGTGCAACTGTACATCGTCATCGGCAGCCGCTACCAGATTGCATTCGGCAACTGGAAAGACTACACAAGGCAATCCGCTTTCGACCTGCAAGAAGATAAGAAACTGGGCCCGCTGGTGCTGCCCCCCGAACTGGAAGCTGCCGTCTACGTATTTCGGCGTAAGCCCCTCAGTGACGTGCCAAAAATGCAAGTTGCATCTGGTGAACACTCTTGATCAGTTCTGTCGACTGCAAAAACTCGGCCAAGCGCGCAAGTCTCGGTGAATCAAGATGGCCCCGCAGATAGAAGAAATCCATGCTCGTGTCAGCAGCCAAATCAAACGCCGCAAGATCGCTCACACTACCGAGCGCGAGTCTTTCACCCAGGCGAGCACAGAAGTAACACAGCGCCAGACGTGCGCTAGGGCCCGGCTCGACTTGATCCACAGGTGTTACCAGCATTCTGTCAATCCCTGCCACCTCTGCAATCAGACTTGTTGGCAAACCCCATTCCTGCATCAGCAGGCTGCCGATTTCGGTAGCGCTCAGTCCCAAGCTCAACTGCTCTGCGCTGGCTCGCTCAAGCAGACCGCTGCCCGGACTCCACAAGATGGTGTCAGGTGGCAACAGCGAGGCGGTCGCAAGGTGACCCAGAAACGACAACACAACCTGGGTAACCAGCGAGCCCTGAGCCGGCAATTCGAGGCGCTGGGCCAGCTTGAAACACAATTCGCCAGCCAACGCGCTCGCACTCGAAACCATGTCGAACACCCTTTGGCGCTCCGGGCTGCTCGTCCTGACCGACGCTTCCAACATGTACTGCAAGCAGATGCCGCGAACCGAATTCAGGCCCAGAAAGGTGATAGCCTGCCCGATGCTGACCACCGGTCTGCGCAGTCCGTAGAACGGCGAATTGACCCGTGCCAGCACCTGGGCGGCGATCAACGCCTCGCTCGTTATCAGATCGCTGATCTGACTGGAGGTCGCGCTATCCAACAACTCAGGGGAAACCAGTTTGTACAGAGACAGCGGCGGCCTGGGAAGCCTGCGGAGGTCCTCTCTGAGGGACTCACGTCGCTCGGCCGAAAGACTGTCGCTGCCCAAGAAGCGGAATGCCGCCAATTCCCTGGGTGGCGCCTGACTGGGAGTCGATGGCACCGGCTGGATACGGGCGACGCTGGCCGGGCGTGGCCGATGGGCGCTATCGGCGCCCGATGCGGTCGAGCCCATTGGCCGCGACGAAGCGCTCTTGACGCCTGACTTCCCTAGAAAGTAGATGATCAGAATGGCTGCAACGGCCAGGATGACGATCAGAATTTCCACTTTGTTGCAATCTGCTGTCTTGCTGAATTGCCAGTAAAACCGTCGCTACGACACAGACTTCCTCGGCCCATGTCAACCCCGGCCAGCGCTGGATCCCAGGGGCGCTGCGTGGCCATGATCTGAATGGAGGAAGAGCGGCATTCGAACCTCATCGCAAGCAGTATCGCACTTATTGGGGCAGCCTATTTGAGTCACGCATACCGTTAGAACCGGTTGCGGCGTCCTCGGCAGCGCTCACCATGCTTCTTGCATTATGCTGGTGGGCCTGCATGCTCCAGCTGGAGTCTGGACACGGGCTTGATTGACCGAGGAAAACAAATGACAGCGAATCATGGTCGGGTGGTTTTGGTGGCGGGGGCAACAGGCCTCGTCGGCCAGGAAATCCTGTCGGCGCTGTTGGCCGACAAGACGGTGGCGGCGGTTCACTGTGTCGGTCGGCGAGCACCCGGCGTCAGACACGCCAAACTCACGGCGCATGTGCTTGAGTTGAACGCTCTGCCCGCTCTTCCCAAGGTCGATGAATGCTTTATTGCGCTGGGTACCACCATCAAGGTCGCCGGCAGTCAAGCCGCATTCCGGGCGATCGATCTGGATGCTGTTGTGGCGGTAGCCCGCGCGGCGCTATCGTCTGGCGCAACCAGGCTGGGTGTCGTCAGTGCCATGGGCGCCGACGCCAGGTCCCGTGTGTTCTACAACCGCATCAAGGGAGAGATGGAGCAGTCTCTGACACGCATGGGGTTTGGCAGTCTGGTGATTGCGCGACCCTCCCTGATCGACGGAGACCGTACCGCCCTTGGCCAGTCCGAACGCGCTGGCGAGGGCGTGGGTCTGCTGCTGGCACGCCGCCTGCGCCCGCTGCTGCCCGCCAATTACCGCGCCATCCCGGCCAGGGATATTGCGCACGCACTGCTCCGAGCAGTTCACGCCGGCCCAGCTGGAGTGGTGACGCTGTTATCCGGTCAAATGCAGGGCGGCTGAGATGAAAACGATTGGACTGCTGGGCGGCATGAGTTGGGAATCCACCGTCCCCTACTACCGCTTGATCAACCAGCGCATCAAGGAACGCCTGGGCGGTCTGCACTCAGCCAAAGTCATCCTCTACAGTGTTGATTTTCACGACATCGAGCGCCTGCAACACGCGGGAGACTGGGATGCCGCAGGCCTGATGCTGGCCCGGGCTGCACGCTCTCTGGAACTGGCGGGGGCAAACTTCATCGTCCTGTGTACCAACACCATGCACAAGGTTGCACCCGCGATTGAAGGGGCGACCGCGATTCCCTTGCTCCACATTGCAGACCCGACAGCCGGGCAAATCAGGAGAGATGGACACACCAGAGTGGGGCTGCTGGGAACCCTTTTCACCATGGAGCAGAGTTTCTATTCCGAGCGGCTGGAGCAGCAAGGATTGGAGGTCATCACACCATGCGCGGAGGATAGTGCAACAGTTCACAAAATCATTTACAAAGAACTCTGTCTGGGCCGGGTCCTGCCGGAGTCACGCGCCATGTACCAGAAAGTCATGGCCAGGCTGACTGAGCAGGGAGCGCAGGCCATCATCCTTGGATGCACCGAAATATCCCTGCTCGTCGGCCCATCGGACGCGGCGATTCCGCTGTACGACACGACCGCCCTTCATGCTGTCGCGGCGGCGGATGAAGCGCTCGGCATGCGCTAGATCTGAACCCGGGTGCCCAGTTCGATCACGCACTTGTTCTGACGGCGTTTCGGCCAGCCTGTTCGGCGCAGTGCATGGCCGGCTATTATTCAAGGCAACCGGGAGACCAAGCATGCCTGTCATTGATGTCCACACCCCCATGTTCACACCCAAGTGGCTGACGAAATGAAGTCACGAGAAGTCGACTGCCCTGGCTACTTCCTGCAGTTCGCCAGCGACAACAGCGCTGGCATCTGCCCGGAGGCGCTCAGCGCCTTCAATCTGGCCAACAGCGGATTTGCCGCGTCCTACGGCAACGACGACGCCACCCATCTCGTCTGTGACCGTCTGCGCGAACTGTTCGAGGCCGATGCCGAAGTCTTTTTTGTCTTCAATGGCACGGCCGCCAACTCGATTGCGCTGGCCGCACTGTGCCAGTCCTACCAGGCTGTGATCTGCACCGACACGGCGCACGTGGAGACCGACGAATGCGGCGCGCCCGAGTTCTTCTCGAATGGCTCCAAGCTGCTGCTGGCACCGCATCGGCACGGCAAGCTGACCTCGGCCGGTGTGCTGGAGGTCATCACGCGACGCACCGACGTGCATTACCCCCGACCCAAGGTCGTGACGCTGACGCAGTCCACCGAAATGGGCACGCTGTACCAGAAGGGCGAGGTCAGTGGCATCGCCCGCATTGCCCAGCAGCATGGCCTGCGGGTGCATATGGATGGCGCGCGTTTTGCCAATGCGGTAGCGGCGCTGAACCTGACACCGGCCGACATCACCTGGCGCGCCGGCGTCGATGTCCTGTGTTTCGGCGGTACCAAAATGGGCCTGCCGGTCGGCGAGGCCATCGTCTTCTTTGATCGCCAACTCGGTGAGGAGTTTTCTTTCCGCTGCAAGCAGGCCGGGCAACTGGCCTCGAAGATGCGCTTTCTGTCAGCACCCTGGCTGGCCATGCTCAGCCACGATCACTGGTTGCGCCACGCCCGTCATGCCAACGCCATGGCGCAACGCCTCGCCCAGAAAATCGCCGGTATCGCGGGTGCCGAAATGCTGCTGCCCACCGAGGCCAACGGTGTCTTTGTGAATCTGCCGCAGGAGGCGCTGACCCGATTGAAGGCCGCGGGCTGGAACTTCTATACCTTCATCGGTGGTGGCGCCCGCTTCATGTGTTCCTGGGCCACACGCGAAGCCGCAGTCGACCACCTGGCAGCCGACATCGAGCGCGCGCTGGGCACTTGAAGCCCTGTTCAGAACCGCAACCCCCAAGGAATTGACATGCTGACCATCAAGGCACTCAACAAGACCTACGCCAACGGCGTGCAGGCACTCAAGGATGTTCATCTGCAGATCCCCACCGGCCTGTACGGCCTGCTCGGACCCAACGGTGCCGGCAAATCCTCGCTGATGCGCACCATCGCCACGCTGCAGGAACCCGACAGCGGCAGCATCCATTTCGACGACATCGACGTGATGCAGGACAAGGAGTCGCTGCGGCGCCAGCTCGGTTACCTGCCGCAGGACTTTGGCGTGTACCCGAAAGTCAGCGCCGAGGACCTGCTCAACCACTTCGCCGTCCTGAAGGGACTGACACAGCGCGCCGAGCGCAAGGAGATGGTGGAGGGCTTGCTGCAGCAGACCAATCTGTGGGAGGCACGCAAGCGCAAGCTCGGTACTTTTTCGGGCGGCATGCGACAGCGCTTTGGCATCGCGCAGGCGCTGCTGGGTGCACCGCGTCTGGTGATCGTGGATGAACCCACCGCCGGGCTGGACCCGGACGAGCGCAACCGCTTTCTGAACCTGCTCTCCGAAATCGGCGAACAGGTGGTGGTGATGCTCTCCACGCACATTGTGGAAGACGTGACCGATCTGTGTCCGCGCATGGCGATGATCGTGAAAGGCGAAGTCCTGCTGCAGGGCGAGCCGCAGGCCGCCATCGAACTGCTGCGCGACAAGGTCTGGCGCAAGCGCATCAGCAAGTCCGCCCTGCCCGAATACCAGCAACGCTTCAACGTGCTGTCATCGCGCCTGGTCGCCGGTCAGCCCCAGATCAACGTGCATTGCGAGAGCCAGCCCGACGAGGGCTTTGTGCAGGTCGAGCCAGACCTGGAAGATGTGTACTTCCTGAAGATCCGCGCCAGCCAGAGCAGCGCTGCCGCAACGCTCTGAGGGGTCCAGCATGTGGCTTGAATTCTTCCGTTTTGACCTGCGCTACCAGCTGCGCCAGCCCCTTTTGTGGTTGAGCGGCTTCATCTTTGCGCTAATGGCCTTTGGCGCCGCCAGCAGCGATGCCGTGGTGGTGGGCGGCGCCGTCGGAAATGTGTACCGCAACGCGCCTATGGTGATCGTCCAGTTCCTTGGCGTGTTCACCGTGATCGCCATGTTCATTGTCACCATCTTCATGGCAGGCTCGGTGCTGCGTGACACCGAACTCGGCATCGCCGACATGATCTTTGCCACACCCATGAGAAAGCGCGACTACCTGTTCGGGCGCTTTGCCGCCGGGCTGGTGGCCTGCCTGGCCATCTTTGTGCTGGTGGCGCTGGGCATCATGCTGGGCACCGTGATGCCCTGGGTGGATGTGGCGCGCATTGGGCCGTTTTCGATCACACCCTATCTGTGGGGCTTTGCGGTCTTTGTCATTCCGAATCTGCTGCTGATCGGCGCCTTCCTGGTGCTCTTGGCAGCGACCACGCGTTCCATGCTGCTGGTTTACGTGGGCGTGATTGTCTTTTTCGTGCTCTGGAGCGTGGCCGGCGTGTTCTCGCGCGACATCAGCAACGAGTGGCTGGTGGTGCTGATGGACCCCTTTGGTCTGCGCGCTTTCGGTCGCATGACGCGCTACTTTTCCACGGCCGAGGCGAACAGCGCCCTGCCCGCGTTCAGCGGCTTCATCCTCGCGAATCGAGCGCTGTGGAGCGGCGTGGCGCTGGCGCTGCTGGGGCTGACGCTGCTGCTGTTCAAGCCGCAACGGCCCGACAGCGGCAAGCGGCGCTGGGGCCGCAAGACGACCCTCGCTTCTGCGCTGCCTGCTGCACCTGCACAGCGCAGCTACCGGCCACGCCAGCCGTCTATCGACAGCGCCACGGCCTGGCGCCAGTGCTGGAAGTTGCTGCGCTTTGATGCCGTCGGCGTCTTCAGGAGCGTTCCCTTCCTGGTCATGCTGCTGGTGGGCGTAGCCAACTTCATTGGCGGCGCCAGCATGGGCGGCCAGATGTACGGAACGCAAATCTACCCGGTCACACGCATGATGCTCGAAACGCTATCGGGCAGTTTCAGCTTCATGTGGTGCTGATCGTCACCTTCTACGCCGGCGAACTGATCTTCAAGGAGCGCCAGTTCAAGGTCGCTGAAGTGACGGACGCGCTGCCGGTACCGAACTGGGTTCCGCTGCTTGCCAAGAGCCTGGCCCTGCTGGGCGTCATCGCCGGCTTCATGGCCGGTGGTGTATTGGCAGCGATGTGCTTTCAGCTGGTCAAGGGCGGTGTGCCGCTGCAACCGCTGCTGTACCTGCAGGGCTCCCTGCAAGGCAGCGCTTTCTTCGTTCTGATGGGCTTGCTGGCGCTCGCGCTGCAGGTGCTGTGCAACAACAAGTTCGTCGGCTATCTGGCCGTCATTTTGCTGCTGGCGTGGCAGCTGGTATTCGGTGTGCTGCACTTCGACCACAACCTGTACAACATCGCCGGCCTGCCCCAGGTCCAGTACTCGGACATGAACGGCTTCGGCCACTTCCTCAGGGGCTGGTACTGGTACCTGCTGTACTGGGGTCTGTTTGTGCTGAGCCTGCTGCTGCTGGCGCATGGCTTCTGGGTGCGCGGCGTGTCACAGGAGTGGCGCGTGCGCTTGCGCTTGGCGCACCGGCGCCTGCGCGGTCTGGCCGGTGGCGCACTGGCCCTCAGCCTGTGCGGCTTTGCCGCCACCGGTGGCTGGATCTTCTACAACACCAACGTCCTGAACGAGTACCTTGCGGGCGACGAGCAGATGGACCGACAGGTCAGCTTCGAGAAGAAATACCGGCAATACAAGAGCCTGCCGCAACCGCGTGTGACCGAAGTCCGCGCCAATGTGGACATCTTTCCGTCCCAGCGCCGCCTGGTGATCGATGGCCACTACCGCCTGGTCAACAAGCACAGTAGCGCCGTGGATACGCTCTACGTGCAGGTGGTGCCGCGCACAAAGACCGTGCTGCGCAGTCTGCCGGCGCACCAGGTGACGCTGGACGACGCCTTGCTGGGCTTTCGCATACTGAAGCTGGCGCAGGCCATGCAGCCGGGAGCAGCAATCGACATGGACTTCAGCGTGACGCTGGAAAACCAGGGCTTTAGCAATGACGGCAGACCCGACAGTCTGAACCTGAACGGCAGCTTCTTCAACAATATGCAGGTCTTTCCCGCCCTGGGCTACGGCGGCAACGAGCTGATGGACCGCAACGAGCGGCGCAAACGCGGTCTGGGTGAACCAAAACGCATGCCCAAGCTCGAAGACGAAGCGGCGCGCGCCAACCATCAACTCGACAGCGAGGCCGACTGGATCGCCTTTGAGACCACGGTCTCCACCAGCGCGGATCAGATCGCGCTGGCGCCGGGCTATCTGCAGAAGACCTGGGAGAAGGACGGTCGGCGCTATTTCCACTACAAGATGGACCGCCCGATGCTGCCTTTCTTCGCCTACCTGTCAGCGCGCTGGCAGGTCCGCAAAGGTGACTGGAAAGGGCTGCCGATCGAGATCTACTTCGACCCCCAGCACGGCTACAACGTGGACCGCATGATCACAGCCACGAAGAAATCACTGGACTACTTTAGCGCCAACTTCACACCCTACCAGCACAGGCAGGTGCGGATTCTGGAGTTCCCGCGCTATGCCTCGTTTGCCCAGTCTTTCGCCAACACCATTCCCTACTCGGAGGCGATTGGCTTCATTGCCGATCTGCGCAAGGCCGAGGACGTCGATTACGTGTTCTACGTTACGGCGCACGAGATGGCGCACCAGTGGTGGGCACATCAGGTCATTGGCGCCAACGTGCAGGGAGGCACGATGCTGGTGGAGTCGCTGGCGCAGTACTCGGCACTGATGGTGATGGAGAAGGAATATGGAAGGGAGCACATGCGCCGCTTCTTCAAGGAGGAACTCGACAAGTACCTGCGTTCGCGCCGTGGCGAGCAGATTGAAGAGCTGCCGCTGTTTCGGGTTGAAAACCAGCCCTATATCCACTACAACAAGGGCGCCCTGGTGTTCTACCGCCTGCGTGAGGAGATCGGTGAGGCGGCACTGAACCGCGCGCTGCAGCGTTTCCTGCAGGACAAGGCCTATCAGGCAGCGCCCTACACCACCAGCCGCGAGTTGCTCAGCTATATCCGCGCTGAAGCCGGCGCCGACAGGCAGGACCTGATCACCGACCTGTTCGAGAGAATAGTGTTCTACGACAACCGCGTGGTCGAAGCCAGCGCCAAGCAGCGAGCGGACGGCCAGTGGGATGTCACGCTGAAGCTGCACCTGGCCAAGCTGGAGGCCGACGGCAAGGGCAAGGAGACCGTGCGCGTTTACGACGAGCCGGTAGAGATCGCCATCTTCGCCAGAGCCCCCGGTGCCAAGGAGGCCGACGAAAAGCTGCTGTTCAGCGAGAAGCGCCGCTTGCAGGGCGAGGAGCCGGTGCTGACGATC
>JBAXFI010000070.1:0-13515 GCA_037139995.1 Comamonadaceae bacterium
TTGAGCAGAATCGCCGAGTAATCGTCGTGTGCTTCTTCAAACAGCTTTTCGCGCTTGTCGACACCGATGCCGGTGGTGACCGCGAACAGGCCGGCATAGTCGGAGGCTGCGCCTTTGGGCGCAACAAAGTCGGCCAGGCAACGGCTGGGACGCAGCACACCATCCACCGTCTGCTTCTCGGCTTGCTGGCGCAGGCCGTACCAAGTCAGCGCCACGCTGCTGCGTGACTCATCGGTGTAGAACTCGATGTCGTCGTCATTCACAGAATTGGCTGGATAGAGCCCGACCACCGCATTGGCCGTCAGCCAGCGTCCTTCGATCAGTTTCTTCAGCATGGCCTGCCCATCCGCGTGGACCTTGCTGGCCTCCTGGCCCACCACAGCGTCCTGCAGAATGGCCGGAAACGCGCCTGCCAGATCCCAGGTCTGGAAGAAGGGGCCCCAGTCGATGTAGCGCGCCAACTCACCGAGGTCAAAATTGCGGAACACGCGGCGCCCCAGAAACTTGGGCCGCGTCGGCTTGAAGTCAGTCCAGTCCACCGGTGCTTTGTTGGCGCATGCCTTGCTGAGCGGCCATAGCGGCGTCTGCTTCTTGCTGGCATGTTGCTGGCGCACATGCACGTAGTCGGCCTGGAGTTCGGCAACGTAGCTGGCGGCCTGATCCGACAGCAGCGCTTGCGCCACGCCGACGCTGCGCGACGCGTCTGGCACGTAAACAACCGGCCCGTCGTAGTGCGGTGCAATCTTGACAGCGGTGTGCACGCGTGATGTCGTGGCGCCACCGATCAGCAAAGGGATCTTCCGGCTGCGAAAGTACTCGTCCTTCTGCATCTCGCTGGCCACATAAGTCATCTCTTCCAGACTTGGCGTGATCAGGCCCGACAGCCCGATCATGTCGGCGCCTTCGGCCTTGGCGCGCGCCAGAATCTCGTGGCAGGCCACCATGACGCCCATGTTGACCACGTCATAGTTGTTGCACTGGAGCACCACCGTGACGATGTTCTTGCCGATGTCGTGCACATCGCCCTTGACCGTGGCGATCACCACCTTGCCCCGGGTCTTGACGTCGCGCCCGGCGGCCTCGTCCAGACGCTTTTCTTCCTCGATGTAGGGAATCAGGTGCGCCACCGCCTGCTTCATGACACGAGCACTCTTGACGACCTGCGGCAGGAACATCTTGCCCTGACCGAACAGGTCGCCCACGATGTTCATGCCGGCCATCAGTGGACCCTCGATCACGTGCAGCGGGCGCCCTCCCTTGGCCAGCACGGCCTGGTAGGCCTCTTCGGTGTCCACCGTGATGAAGTCGGTGATGCCATGCACCATGGCGTGGCTCAGGCGTTGTTCGACGGTCGCCGGGTTTTCGGCGGTGCCGCGCCATATCAATCTTGTGCTCTCGTCCCTGGCCGCACCCTTGGCGCCCTCGGCAATTTCCACCAGGCGTTCGCCGGCATCACTGCGGCGGTTCAGCACCACGTCTTCCACGCGCTCGCGCAGCACCGGCTCCAACTCGTCATAGACGCCGACCATGCCGGCGTTGACGATGCCCATGTCCATGCCGGCCGCGATCGCGTGGTACAGAAAAACCGTGTGAATGGCCTCACGCACCGGGTCGTTACCGCGAAAGGAAAAGCTCACGTTCGACACGCCACCCGAGACCTTGGCGCCGGGCAGGTTCTGCTTGATCCAGCGGGTCGCGTTGATGAAGTCCACCGCGTAGTTGTTGTGCTCTTCGATGCCGGTGGCAATGGCGAAGATGTTGGGGTCGAAAATGATGTCTTCCGGTGGGAAGTCGACCTCGTCCACCAGAATCCGGTAAGCGCGCTGGCAGATGCCAATCTTGCGCTCATAACTGTCGGCCTGACCCTGTTCATCAAATGCCATCACCACGGCAGCCGCGCCATAACGGCGCAGCAGGCGGGCCTGGCGCTTGAACTCGTCCACCCCTTCCTTCATGCTGATCGAATTCACCACCGCTTTGCCCTGCACACAGCGCAGACCGGCCTCGATCACGCTCCACTTGGACGAGTCGATCATCACCGGCACCCGGGAAATATCGGGCTCGGAGGCGATCAGGTTGAGGAAGCGCACCATGGCAGCCTGGCTGTCGAGCATCGCCTCGTCCATATTGATGTCGATGATTTGCGCGCCGTTTTCCACCTGCTGGCGCGCCACGGCCAGCGCCTGTTCGAACTCGCCGTTCAGAATCATGCGCGCAAAGACCTTGGAACCGGTGACGTTGGTGCGCTCGCCGATGTTGACGAACGAAGCACTGGGTGGACGATCTTGCGCGCCAATGCGCACTGGCTCCAGGCCGGACAATCTCATGGGGGGAACAAGGGTATCGGACATGCATCTCACCTGTAAATCTGAAAAAAGCAGGTGAGCGTCGTTGCACAATATCCAAGCCTGACGGATCGATCGACCCGCTGCAACGCTCCTTGGATGGGCAGGATTTTAAGCGGTACGACCCGTTCCCGGAAAATCGCTGTCCCTCGCGTGCTGCCGCAGTTCGTCGCAAGGCGCTGGCGCGGCCAGACGCCATCTTCTACAGTTCGGTCACCGGGTCAGCGCGACTCGTCAACAGGAGAAGTCAATGTCAAACATCAGCCGTCATGTCTTCGGCGTCAGTAGCCTGGTCATTGCCAGTACTTTGTGTCTGCTCAGCGGATCGGCCATGGCGTGGGACCTGTCCTGGCCGTTCGGCGCCGGCGTGTCTGGCTCGGGCCACGTCAGCAGGACGCAGCGGCAAGTGAGCGCCTTCAAGGGCGTGTCGCTGGAGTTGCCTGCCAGTGTCGAGATTGTTCAAGGCGAGGCAGAAGGTCTTGTGATCGAGGCCGATGACAACATCGCGCCCCTGATTGAAACCGTGGTGGAAAACGAGCAACTCAAGATTCGATGGGCACAACGCTTCAAGTCCCTGAAGCCGACGGTCCTCAAGCTCACAGTCAATGTGCGTGCGCTGGAGCAGATTTCGATTTCAGGCTCGGGCGATGTCAATGCTGCAAAGCTGCAGTCGCCGACGCTCGAGGTACGCATTGCCGGCTCTGGCGACGTTCGCCTTGCAGCGCTACAGGCCGACTCGCTGACCGTGTCCATCTCGGGTGCTGGCGACTTTCTGGCAGCGGGCCGTGCCGACACGGCGCGCTACAGCATCGCCGGATCAGGCGATCTCAAGACCAGTGCGCTGGCCAGCAAGAACGTCAGGATCAGTATTGCCGGCTCGGGTGACGCTGTGGTCTGGGCCAGTCAGACCCTGAATGTGAGCATTGCCGGGTCGGGCGATGTGGCCTACTACGGCGATGCGACCGTAACCCGGTCGGTAGCGGGCTCCGGCCGCATCAGAAGACTCGGCTTAGCGCCGTTGCCGGGGGGCTGAAGTGCGTTGACAGTGCGGTGTCTGCTCTGGACTTCCAGTCAGGCCGCTTCCCGATAAAAGAGGGAGCCCCGCAGGCTGCGCGCTGGCATATCCCGCACGCTCTGGCCGATGGCCGCGATGTGCTCGGGCGTGGTGCCGCAGCAGCCGCCTACGATATTGACCAGGCCCTCGGCAGCAAACTCGTGCAGCAGGCGGCTGGTGTCGGCCGGTGTTTCATCAAAGCCGGTGTCACTCATCGGATTGGGCAGGCCGGCGTTGGGGTAGCAACTGATGAAGGTGTCGGGTGCAGCACGATGAAGTTCCTGGATGTAGGGTCGCATCAGCGCAGCGCCGAGTGCGCAGTTCAGGCCGATCGCCAGCGGCTGTGCGTGGCGCACGCTGTACCAGAAGGCGGTGACGGTCTGGCCCGACAGGATGCGCCCGGAGGCATCGGTGACCGTGCCGCTGATGATCAGGGGCAAGCGCTCGCCCGAGACTTCGAAATATTCGTCAATTGCAAACAGCGCCGCCTTGGCGTTGAGCGTATCGAAAATGGTTTCCACCAGCAGCGCATCAGCACCGCCCTGCACCAGAGCCTCGGTCTGTTCGTAATAGGCGGCGCGCAGTTGTTCGAAGTTCACGTTGCGCTCGCCAGGGTCGTTCACGTTTGGGCTGATGCTGGCGGTCTTGGGCGTCGGGCCGAGCGCTCCAAGCACAAAGCGGGGTTTCTCGGGCGTGGAAAACTTGTCGCAGGCGGCGCGCGCCAGTCGGGCCGAGGCCAGGTTCATCTCGGCGGCCAGATCGGCCATGTCGTAGTCGGCCTGGGCAATCGATGTTGCGCCAAAGGTGTTGGTCTCTATCAGGTCAGCGCCAGCACCCAGATAGCGCTCATGAATGCTGCTGATGACGTCAGGACGCGTCAGTGAGAGCAACTCGTTGTTGCCCTTGACGTCTTTGCCAAAGTCCTTGAAGCGCTCGCCCCGGTACTGGGCTTCCGTGAGTTTGAAGCGCTGGATCATGGTGCCCATGGCACCGTCGAGCACCATGATGCGTTTTTGGAGAATCCCGGGCAGGGCCTGGGCGCGGGTGTAGGCAGGAGCTTTCATGGGGGCTATTGTAGAAACCCGGTGTCTTGGGTGCCGCCGGATGGGACAATGGGTTCACTTTGTCTATCCAGCCCATTCTCCAGGAAGTTTTTGGTTACCGTGAGTTTCGTGGGCCGCAGCAAGCCATCATCGAGCATGTGGTGGCGGGTGGCGACGCCCTGGTGCTGATGCCCACCGGCGGTGGCAAATCCCTGTGTTACCAGATTCCGGCCATTGCACGCCAGCGTGCCGGCCTTGGCATCACGCTGGTGATCTCGCCGCTGATCGCCCTCATGCACGACCAGGTGGGAGCGCTGCATGAGGCCGGCGTCGAGGCGGCCTTTTTGAATTCCACGCTGTCGGGCGAGGAGGCATCGCAGGTCGAACGCCGCTTGCTGCGCGCTGACATGACGCTGCTTTACGCGGCGCCGGAGCGGGTCACGACGCTGCGCTTTCTGGCGCAGCTCGATTCCCTGTACGAGCGCGGCCTCCTGAGCCTGTTTGCCATCGACGAAGCGCATTGCGTGAGCCAGTGGGGCCACGACTTCCGGCCCGAATACCGGGCGCTCACGGTGCTGCACGAGCGCTACCCCAGCGTGCCGCGCATGGCGCTGACGGCGACCGCCGACACGCTGACCCGCGCCGACATTCTGGAGCGGCTGCAACTGCAGGAGGCGCGCCAGTTTGTCAGCAGCTTTGACCGGCCCAACATCAGTTACACCATTGTCGAAAAGCGCGAGGCCACGCAGCAGTTGCTGCGCTTCATCTCGCGCGAACACATGGGCGAGGCCGGCATCGTTTATTGCCAGTCGCGCAAGCGGGTGGAGGAGGTGGCCAACCTGCTGTGCGATGAAGGCATTGCCGCCCTGCCGTATCACGCCGGGCTGGACAACAAGGTGCGCCAGGCCAATCAGGACCAGTTCCTGCGCGACGAAGGTATTGTGATGGTGGCCACCATCGCCTTTGGCATGGGCATAGACAAGCCCGATGTGCGCTTTGTGGCGCATCTGGACATGCCGAAAAACATCGAAGGCTATTACCAGGAAACCGGTCGTGCCGGGCGCGACGGCGAGCCGGCCGACGCCTGGATGTGCTACGGCCTGCAGGACGTGGTGAACCAGCGCCGCATGATCGATGAAAGCCCGGCCGAAGAAGAATTCAAGCAGGGTCTGCGCGGCAAACTTGACGCCCTGTTGGGGCTGGCCGAGGCCACGGATTGCCGGCGTGTGCGCCTGCTGTCCTACTTTGGCGAAGCCAGCCAGCCCTGCCAGAATTGCGATAACTGCCTAAGTCCCCCAGCCGTCTGGGACGGCACCGATGCCGCGCGCAAGCTGCTCAGCACCATTTACCGCGTGCAGCAGATGGACGGTATCAGTTACGGCGCGGTTCACATCACCGACATTCTGCGCGGCAAGAAGAGCGAGAAAGTGCTGCAGCGCGGCCATGACAGCCTGAGCACCTTTGGCCTGGGTGCGGAGTTCAGCGAAGTGCAGTTGCGCGGCGTGCTGCGCCAGCTGATTGCCATTGGGGCGGTCACGGTGGACGCGCAGGCTTTCAACACCTTGAAGCTGACCGACGCCTCGCGCGCCGTGCTCAAGGGCGAAGTGCCGGTGCGCCTGCGCGAGTCGGTCTCGACACCGGCACCGCGCAAAGCCAAACGTGACAGCGCCAGAGTGCCAGTCAAGTTGGCAGCGGCGCTGAACGAACAGGCGCAGAGCCGCTACCTCGCGCTCAAGGCCTGGCGCGCCGAGGTGGCCAAAGAACACAACCTGCCGGCCTATGTGATCTTTCACGATGCCACGTTGGCGGCCATCGCGCAGAACGCACCGCAGTCGCTGGAAGATCTGCAGGGCATCAGCGGCCTTGGCGTCAAGAAGCTGGAGGCCTATGGCCAGCAGGTGCTGCGTCTGCTGGAGAGCGTGTGAGAATGGATCGCCACGATGTCATTGAAGGGGAACCAGCATGAGCAAAGACGGTAACCAGACCGGCAACCAGCGAGTTGCACTGATCACTGGCGCCAACACTGGCATTGGCCGTGTCACCGCGCGCGAATTGGCCAAGCAGGGTATGCATGTGTTTGTCGCCTGTCGCTCACGGGAGCGCACGCAGGAACTGTTCGACGAGATCGCCGCTGTTGCGCCCTCTGCCAGGGTAGAGTGGCTTGCGCTCGATCTGGCCAGCTTCGATTCGATCAGGCAATGTGCTCAGGCCTTCCTGGCGCGCAACCTGCCGCTGCATCTGCTCGTCAACAATGCAGGCCTGGCCGGCTCCAAAGGGCTGACCAAAGAAGGTTTCGAACTGGCTTTTGGTGTGAACCACGTTGGGCATTTTCTGCTGACCCAACTACTGCTGGAGCGCATCAAAACTTCGGCGCCGGCGCGCATTGTCACCGTGGCCAGCCGGGCCCACTACCGGGCACCGGGCATGGACTGGCAGGCCGTGCGCGGACGAACGCGTTCGGCCTCTGCGGTGGCCGAGTACGGTGTATCCAAGCTGGCCAATGTGCTGTTCAGTGCCGAACTGGCACGCCGCCTGACTGGCAGCGGCGTCAGCACCTATTCACTGCATCCCGGCGTGGTGGCCTCGGACGTCTGGCGCAGCGTGCCCTGGCCGCTGCGTTCCCTCATCAAGCTGTTCATGATCTCGACCGAGCAAGGAGCAGCCACCACGCTGCACTGCGCCACTTCGGCAAGCCTGGCTGGCGAGTCCGGCCTCTACTACGATCGCTGTCGTAGCCGCAACCCGAGCATGGTGGCGCGCGATCCGGAACTGGCCGCGCTGCTCTGGAAGAACAGCGAAGACTGGGTGCGCTCCGCCTGAAAGTTCGGTCGCCGGAGCCTCAACGAAGCCCGGCGCGCCAGGCACGCAGAAAGGACTGAACCTCGTCGCTGGGGCGCTGCGGCTCTTTCCAGTACTCGCTGCAGTCGCTCTTGCGGCCCAGCAGTTTCATGTTGACGAGTTCGCGGCGCAAGGTGGCTTGATCACCAAAGGTATGGAAGGCGTTGGTGACGGCATTCACTTCCTTCTCGGTGTATTTGCGACTGGCTGCAAACTGCGTCCACAAAGCCCACATCGTCATCTGCTGTACCGAGAGCTTGTTGGGCAAGCGAACCAGGCGTCCCGAGTCGTCAAATTGCAGCAGGGCCTTGCGAACGGTCGGCGACATCGTTGACAGGCTGATGGCGGCATCGGCTGGGGCCGGTATTTCTGTTTCTGGCGCCACCAAGGCGTCGGACGCTGTCGTCAAAGCAGCCTTCCTCAGGGTGGCAAAGTTGCGCAGGCCGGCGGCGCGTGCCATCAGATTGAGAAGTTCCACGTGCGAGGGTGGTGCCTTGCCGGCAGCATGGCGCTCGTCGAGAAAGCCTTTGAGGGTCTTGGTCAACGCCGATACGTCGGGCGTGGCCAGGGGAACAAGCAGTCGTGTCATCAATATTCCTCGTGTGCCTTGGACTCGAAGGCGAGTGCTGGGGTTGCCGCTTGCAGCGTAGGCACACAGAATATGTCTGAGGCTTTTACAAAAATGTGCAGGTTTAGCGTGAGCACAAGGCTCCGGCAACGCCTGGGTGAACTGTTGACCCTGACGACAGTGTAACGGCACTGTTCGTGCCTGGCAGCAATTTGCTTGGGTTCAAGAGAGACTACTCTTCCATCGACTCTGGAACGCCGCCAAGCCACGGCAACTCAGACCAAACCACATCCGGTTGCCACTCTGCCGCCCACTGAGGCATCTGTGCGGCTGGCATGGGCCTGGCGATGCCGTAACCCTGCCCTAGCTCACAGCCCAGTTGCATCAGCAAGCTGCCATGGGCCACGGTCTCTACTCCCTCGGCAATGACCTGCCGTTTGAAAGATTCTGCCAAACCGATGATGCCTTGCAGGATAGCCAGATCATCCGGGTCTTCCAGCATATCCCGCACAAAGCTCTGATCGACCTTCAGCATGGCAACGCGAAGGCGCTTGAGATAGGTCAGTGACGAATAGCCGGTTCCAAAGTCGTCCAGGGCACACGTCACACCGATCTGTGCACAGTCTTCGATCACCTGAGAGATCTGGGCAATGTCTTCGAGTGCGCTGGTTTCCAGCACTTCGAGTTCAAGACTGGCCGGATTCACCTGCGGATGCTTTGCCAATATGAATTTGAGCCTATCCACGAAGTCGCTCTGCTGTAACTGGCGCGCACCGATATTGACACTGACCCCCAAGTCCAGCCCCGCCGCCTGCCAGATCTCCATCTGGGTCAGAGCAGTGTCAATCACCCATTCACCAATGGAGACCGCCAGGGGATGGTCCTCGACCACTGGCAAGAAGACGACCGGTGCCAGCAGCCCTTTTTCAGGATGCTGCCAACGAATCAGGGCTTCGGCACCGATGATCTGGCCGCTCCCCATATTGACTTTGGGCTGGTAATACAGAACGAACTCTTGATTGTCGAGCGCCAGGCGGATGCGTTCCACGCTTTCGTGACGGCCTCGGATGCTGCTGTCTTGCGCGGCATCGAAGAAGTGATAGCGGTTCTTCCCAGACAACTTGGCCTGGTACATGGCCTGGTCGGCCTGGCGCAGCAGCTGATCGGCGTCGATGTCCTGCGGCTGGGGATAGAAGGTGACACCCAGGCTGGCTGAGACTTGCAGGCTGAGGTCTCCTGCCTGAACGCTCTGTGAGCAGGCAGCCAGCAGCCGGTTGAGCATGGGGCGGCTGGCAAACTGATCTTCCAGATCGATCAGCACCGCCACAAACTCGTCGCCACCGAGTCTGGCCAGGCTGTCGCCTTCGCGCAAAGCTTGTTTCATGCGCTGGGCGAGAGTGATGAGAACTTGGTCACCTGCCTCATGGCCGTGACGGTCATTGATGGCCTTGAAGCCATCGAGGTCAAGATAGACCACCGCGAGCTGCTGGCGACGGCGCTGTGCCTGCGCCATGGCCTGCTGGAGCCGGTCGGCCAGCAGCACGCGATTGGGCAGGTTGGTCAGCGCATCGAAATGGGCAATGCGCTCCAGTTGGATTTGGTGCTCCTTGATCGCTGTGATATCGGAGAACAATCCCACATATTGCTGCGCAGCACCTGAAGCGTCACGCACGACGCTGATCGTGAGCAATTCAGCATACACCTCGCCGTCCTTGTGCCGGTTCCAGATCTCCCCACTCCAGTGGCCTTGATCAATCAAGTCGCGCCACATGGCTTGATAGAAGGCCTGGTCCTGCCGGTCTGACTTGAGCATGCGCGGATTCTGCCCCAGCGCATCGTCGCGACCATAGCCGGTAATACGGGCAAACGCTTCATTGACATCGATGATGGTGCCACTGGCGTTGGTGATGATGATGCCTTCACGGGCATGGCTGAATACGTTGGCAGCGAGTTGGAGATTGGCCTGCGATACCTTGCGTTCGGTAATGTCTCGACAGAGGGATAGGATTTGTGCGGGACCGCCTTCACCAATGACCGTCGCATTGATCTCAATCGGCGTAGTTCGTCCATTCCTGTCAACATAATCGATAACCAGATTCCTGATGAAACCGTCTCTGGCGCATTGGGCGACTGCCTTGTCGTTCCTTTCAACTTCATAGTCCGCAGTCCACTCCAGGACGGATCGTCCGAGTATCTCCCGAAGGTCGCTGTAGCCAGCTAGCCGCACATATTCAGAGTTTGCATCGATGACCTTACCTTCACTGTCGAGAATTAAGTAGCCGGTACTGGTCGTTTCGATCAATGCACGGTACTTTTCTTCACTGGTCTTGAGGACACTCTCGGCCTGCTTGCGTTCGGTGATGTCCTGAATCGTGCCTATCAGGCCGTTTTCTTCGCCTTTCACGTCATAGAAGCGCCGACTTGTCACATGACCCCAAAATTCGGAGCCGTCGGCACGCGAAAACAGCAGGTCCAGATCCAATGACTGGGCGTTGCCGGCCAATCGAGCCGCCATCTGTTGCCCTCTAAGTTCTCTCTGTGATGGTGGCACCAGCTTCAAGTACTCCAGGCCGGTCAAGGTCTCCACAGGATATCCAAATATCTCGGCCATGCGTTGGTTGGCTTGTGTGATGCGCCCATTACTGTCAATCAGGAAAATCGCCGCGCTGGAATTGTTCAAGACTAATTTGAGGAATGCATCCCTCTGCCCAAGCTCCGACACCAAGTGGTTAAAACCGGCTATGAGTTGACCAACTTCGTCTGGGCGTGCGATAGGCAGCGGTCGTGCTTGCTGGTCTGGGCCAGGCAGGACAGTCAGCAATTTCGCCGCAGTTGTCATCGGCGCGAGTTGGCGCTTCAGCACCCACCAGGTCAGAACACCGGTTAGCAGCGTGGCAAATGCTGCGGCCAGTGCCAATCGCCGCTCAAGATCACGGATGGGAGCAAACGCTTCTTCAGTGGGCATTGAAACCGCGACGAACCAGTTTGCCACCGGAACGCTCATGGCAGCACTTAGCACCTCAACGCCACGCGGGTCGACCAAGACAGTGCTGTCCTCTTTCCCGTCGGCACGCGCATCAATGATCGGGGTGACACCGCGTGGTGGGAATGACTCCATGATGCGCAGCTTGTCCGATGCGGTGATGACCACCCGATGCTGGCGCGAAGCCAGTAACAAAACGCCAGTACGACCCCAGTGCCCTTGAGTAATGTTATCCAGAAAATTGGGCATGCGAAGGTCAGTGACACCCCCCAGCACACCTATGACAGTACCTTGTGGATCAAGAATGGGCATCCCGATCACAAAAACCGGGGCGTGCATGAGCTTGCTCATTACGGGGCGACCAATCGTCATCTTCCCTTGTTTGAGCGGTCCCGCAATATAGTCTCTTTCCGCGAAATTTGCGCCCAGGCGACCAGGCAGCGGCGGGTATTCTGCAATGACGGAGCCATCAATTCCGGCGGCCGCGATCCCGTTATTGAAAAGGGAAAAATCGGCCCTCCGGTCTTCCAGCATGGCTTGCAAGCGCGTCGGGTCCTTCATCATGGAGCTGGTAATTCTTTTAGCAAGAATTTCCAGCGCTTTGATCCGGTCGCTCATTTCGTCATTGACGCTTTTAGCCACGAACGCTGCGGTCGATTGCTGTTGATCGCTTAACAGCTGTTGCATATCGTCTCGCAGGCTGCGCTGTGCGTAGTAGGTGACGGACCAGAGGCTGATAAGGAAGATGATCAGCGTGAGAACGGTGACCCTTGTCTTGAGCGACCGCAAAGGGGGAATATTCACGTTCAAACAAACCCTTTTTCTAGAAACCCACTGGGTTGAGGTCTCCTCCAGTGCAACCTTATCATCCTATATCGACCAAAAGGCTGGCGACCTTGAGTGCTTGGTCTGGATCAGGCAGTTTCAGTAGTCGAAGTGTTCGCCCATTTACCTAAGGCCTGCTGAGCGCATTGATGACTGCGGTCCACGCCGGCTTGCGCTGGAGCTGGTCGTCCAGCGGCAGGACACGCACCGGCAGGCCATCCTTGCGTGGAGCTTGCCCCGACAGCCAGGTCCGCCGATCACTGAGTCCCCAGAGGATGACCGTATTCACCGCTGGATGTGCCAGAACCGTCGTCAGGAAGGCATGATATTGCTCAGCCACACCCGCGTCGCGAATCGCATGGTCTGCTGCAAGCATCTGGTCTTTCACGTCCAGCTCCGTGATGAAGATCTTGAGTCCGAGCGCTGCTACGGCGTCCATGAAGGCCGTCAGCTTGGTCGGGTTGATCACGGAGTTCGAGGCAATGTGCGACTGCATCCCGAGCGCGTGGATCGGCACACCCTGCCGCTTCAAGTGCCGTAGCAGTTGCAGCGTGAAATGACGCTTTCTGGCGGCGGCGGTGGAATCTTCCTCAATGCCAAACTCGTTGTAGACAAGCGTCGCCGAAGGATCCGCTTGCGCCGCAAAGGTAAACGCCTGCGCGATGTACTGCGGCCCGAGCAACTGCAGCCACGGCGTGTGACGCAGGCCATCCGCTCGCCCATCGGCGGGAAGGACAGCTTCGTTCACCGGATTCCAGGAATGGAACTGCCCTTTGTAGCGCCCCATGAAAGCAAAAATGTGGTCGCGCAGGTACTGCGTGGCATTCGCCGGAGTGACGCTGGCGGCGAACCATGCCGGCATATTGGAATGCCAGACGAGGTGTGTGCCGCGCATCGGCAGGCCCACGGACTGAGCCCACTCCCACATTCTGTCCAGGACCGCGAAGTCCCATGTCGCTAGCCCGGGATGCGTTTGCGCCCAGGCTCCCTGTCCGATGGGTACGCACATCCCTGACTCCTGCACGTGGGCGGCGAGCAGTGCGGAGTCGAGCAAGCCCGGCCCGTTGATGCCGCAGCCAAAGACCAGCCCGCGCGCGCGCGCCGACACGGCCATTCCATCGTTGCTCCCGGGAGGTGGCATGGTCCGGATGGAACCCGTCAACGCCCCGCCCGAAGAAGATGTTGCAGTTCCGGCGACCGTCGCCAACGCTGCCAGCTGACACATGAACGCGCGGCGACCCATTTAGGAGCGATCCATTCGGATCTCCCTTTGCAAGGGCTTTCTCAAGGCCTTGTGCTATCGGCCGTCCAGCCACCACCGAGCACGCGGTACAGCGTCACCCCATTTTGCAGATACTGCGTTTGCACCTGCAGTTGTGCCTGCTGCGCGGCAAACAGCGAGCGCTGTGCATCGAGCGCGTCCAGATAACTGGCGGCACCACCTCGGTAGCGCAACTCGGCCAAACGGTAGCGGTCCTGCTCCGCCTTGAGTTGGGCCTGCTGCGCGCGCAGTTGCTCGCCCAAGGTGGCACGTCCGGCCAGCGCATCTGCCACTTCCCTGAAAGCGCTCTGAATGGCGCGTTCGTACTGGGCCAGTGCGATGTCTCGACCGACTTCAGAAGCGCGCAGATTGGCCTGGTTGCGCCCGGCATCGAAGATCGGCTGCAACAGCTGCGGCGCAAAGCTCCAGGCCATGCCGCTGCCGAACAGGCCGCTGAGCTCGCTGCTGACGCTGCCCACGCTACAGGTCAGGCTGATGCGCGGAAAGAAGGCGGCGCGCGCTGCGCCAATGCTGGCGTTGGCGGCGATCAATTGCTGTTCGGCCTGGCGTACATCAGGCCGGCGCAGCAGTACCTCGG
>JBAXFI010000071.1:0-13500 GCA_037139995.1 Comamonadaceae bacterium
AATGTCATCCCGGGCTAGCCATTTGTCATCCCGGACTTGATCCGGGATCCAGTGCTACGCCACTACTGGATTGCGGGTCAAGCCCGCAATGACAAGAGGATGGCTGCAATGACAAGAGGATGGCTGCAATGACAAGGGTGGCTCAGAACACCGCGTGCCACAGCGCCAGCACGGCGTCGCGTTGCGACTGCAACTCGGCTGGCAGCACGTGCGTTGGCGCTTCGTCCAGGCGCGCCCGGTGCTGCACGCGGCGCAATTCGCGGTAGGCATCGGCTGCTGCGTGGCCGACACCCGGCGGCAACAAGCCGATAAGTTCAGCGCGTTCGAGCAGGGCGATGTTGCCGGTGTTGGCGGTCAGTTCCGGGTGCGCAGCAGCGTGGCACAGCACCAGGTACTGCATGACAAACTCCACATCAATCATGCCGCCCGGGCTGTGCTTGACGTCGAAGAACTCGCCCTTCACCGGGTGGGCGCTGCGCATGCGCTCGCGCATCACGATGATCTCGCTTTTCAGGTCGGCGGCCCTGCGCGGCGCGGCGATGACGGATTTTCGGATCGTGTCAAAGCGTTCGCGCAGTGCGTCATCGCCGAACACGAAGCGGGCACGCGTCATGGCCTGGTGCTCCCAGGTCCAGGCGGTGTTGCTGCCGCGCTGCTGCTGGTAGTTGGCGTAAGCGTCGAAGGTGGTGATCAGGAGGCCGGAGTTGCCGTTGGGCCGCAGTGCGGTGTCAATCTCGTAGAGGTCGCCTTCGCCGGTTTTCACGGTCAGCCAGTTGATCAGCTTGCGCACCAGGCTGGCATAGACTTCCAGCGCGCGCTCGTCCTCGTCCTCATAGACAAAAACGATGTCCAGATCGCTGCCGTAGCCGAGCTCCTTGCCGCCAAGTTTGCCGTAGGCAATGATGGCAAACTGCGGGCTTTCTCGGTGCTTTCTGGCCAGGCGGCTCCAGCACCAGCGGGTGGTCACGCGCAGCACCGCTTCGGCCAGGGCGCTCAGGTCGTCGGCGACCTGCTCCACCGTCAGGCGACCCTCCACGTCGCGCGCCAGCGTTCGGAATATTTCGGCGTGATGGGCCCGGCGCAGCAGGTTCAACAAGGCCTCGTCATCATCCTCGCCGCTGGCCGCCAGAGATACACGCCGGTGCTCCAGCTCGCGCTCAAATTCACCCGCCTCGAAGCGCTCATCGAGCATGTCGGCATTGGCAAGTTCATCAATCACGCCCGGATGCAGCAGCAGGTAGCGTGCCGGCCAGCGTGCGGCTCCGAGCAGGCGCAGCAGGCGCTCATGCACCTTGGGGCGCTCCAGCAGCAGCGCGAGGTAGCTTTCCCGGCGCAGCAGCGGTTCGATCCAGTCGGCCAGGCGCACCCCTGCAGTTTCGCTCACCAGACCTTCCTCGATCCACTGGGCGGTGCGAGACAGCAGGCGCAGCAAGCGCGTGCGCGACTCCTCGCGCAGTGCCAGCACGCGGGGATGCTCACGCCAGGGTGCCACGCGCTGGCGCAACTCAGACGGCAACTGCCGCAGCAACTCGTCAAAACCGGGTGCGGCGGTATTGCCTTTGGCGCCATTGCAGCCTTTGCACTCCTTCTCGGCGCCGCCGCCGAGCAGGGAGTCGAACTCCTGTGCTACCAGCTCGCGGTGGCAGTCAAGCTGGTGCAGCAGGGCGGGCGCCGCGGCGTAACCCATGGTGCTGGCAATCCAGCCCAGATCTGCGTCCTGGGTTGGCAGCACATGCGTCTGCTGATCGTCCAGGTACTGAATGCGGTGCTCGACCCGGCGCAAAAAATCGTAGGCCTCGGCCAGGGCCTGAGCGCTGGACTGGGGCATCAGGCCAGCCTTGGCCAGACGCGGCAATGCGCTCAGCGTAGGGCGGGTTCTGAGCTCCGGAAACTGGCCACCGCGCACCACTTGCAGCAACTGCACTATGAATTCGATCTCGCGGATGCCACCGCGCCCGAGTTTGACGTCGTTGGCGCGCTCCGGGTGGCCGCTGCTGCGTTTGCTGGCGTGCTCGCGTATCTGGCGGTGCAGCACACGCAGCGAGTCAAACACGTTGTAGTCGAGGTAGCGCCGAAAGACAAAGGGCAGTACCACGTTGCGCAGGTTTTGTGCCGCCTGCTTGTCCGGGCTGCCCAGCCGTGCCACGACACGACTTTTCAGCCAGGCAAAGCGCTCCCATTCGCGGCCCTGCACATGAAAATACTCTTCGAGCGCGCCCAGCGAGACGGCAGCCGGCCCTGAGTTGCCGTTTGGGCGCAGCGCCAGGTCAACCCGAAAAACGAAACCGTGTTCCGTGCTGTCGCCGATCAGCGCGTAGATGGCACGCACCACCTTGGCAAAGTACTCGTGGTTCGATATCCGGCCGCGCCCCTGGTCATTGCCGCTGGTCTCACCGTCGTGCTCGTAAACGTAGATCAGGTCAATATCACTGGAGACATTGAGTTCACGTGCGCCGAGCTTGCCCATGCCGACGATCCATAGCTGCGAGCGCTCGCCGCTGTCCGAAAGCGGTGCGCCGTGGCTCAAGTCAAGCGTTTCCTGCACCTGAGCGCAGGCCTGACCCAGGGAAAACTCGGCCAGGTCGGTCATGGCCTGCGTGACTTGCTGAAGCGTTGCATTCTGGTCGCAGTCCAGACAAAGCAGACGCTCGAGCACCAACTGGCGGATGATGCGCAGGGCGCTACCGAGTTCGCTGCCCAGGCCGCGCAGGGCGGCCAGGGTCTGGGTCATCGCCGGCTGATCGGGTAGACCGGGCGGCAGCAGTGGCATTTCACTGGCATAGCGGCGCTGCACGCGCTGGCACAGGCGCGAGTGCGGGGACAAGGCGGCTCGGGTCATAATTCCTGTCATGGCTAACGGTTCCAAATGATTGACGCGACTGCTGCACCCTCATCCAGGCTGGCCATAGCGACCACCGTGGCCCGCTGGGTCCTGGGTGTCGTATTGGTGGCCTGGCTTCTTTGCGGGGTGACTTGGGCCGCGTTGCACTGGCTGATTGTGCCGCGAATTGGCGAGTACCGCCCGCTGCTCGAAGCGCGCGCCAGCGAGATCCTTGGTGTCAAGGTGCGCATCGGTGCGGTGGTGGCACATTCCACCGGAATGATTCCCTCGTTTGAGCTGACCCAGGTTCAGTTGTTCGACGCGCAGGGCCGTGAAGCCCTTCTGTTACCAAGGGTACTGGCTGCGCTGTCGCCGCGTTCGCTCTGGTATTTTGGCTTCGAGCAGTTGTACGTGGACCGGCCCGAACTCAATATTCGACGTGCTCCGGACGGCAAGATCACGGTGGCTGGGCTTGATTTTTCAAAAGAGGGCAGACCCGATAACGCTGCTGCAGAGTGGTTTTTTTCGCAAATCGAGTTTGCCATTCATGACGGCACGATTCGCTGGACCGATGAGATGCGTGCCGCGCCGACGCTCGAACTCAAGCAGCTTGACCTGGTGGTGCGCAATCGCGGGCGCCGCCACGATATGCGACTGGACGCTACGCCGCCAGCGCAGTGGGGTGAACGTTTCAGTCTGCGCAGCATGTTCCAGCAGCCTCTGCTCTCACGCAGCAAGGGGCGCTGGCAGGACTGGGAAGGGCAGCTGTACGCCGAATTCGCCCGGGTTGACCTCTCGGAACTGCGGCGCTATGCCGAAATCGGCATCGATTTGCGCCGGGGCAACGGTGCGTTGACGGCCTGGGTTGATATCACGCGTGGTGAACTGACCGGTGCCGCAGCGGACCTTGCTTTGGGTGAGGTCAGCGTGACGCTGGGCAAGGACTTGCAGGCGCTGGAACTGCAGTCCGTGCGCGGCCGGCTGGCTGGCAAGGTGCTGGCCGCCGGTTTTGAGTTTTCGACGCAGGCCTTGCAGTTCGACACGCGCGACGGCCTGCATTGGCCCGGCGGCAATGTCAGCGTGACTTACCTGGGTTCCGAGGGTAAGGTGACGGCGCGCGGTGAACTCAAGGCTGACAAGCTCGATCTGAGTTCCTTGTCGCAGATTGCCAATCGCCTGCCGCTCGATCCGGTGGCCCGCGCCGCCTTGCTGGCGCATGCGCCGCGCGGCTTGGTCGACAGATTGCAGACGAGTTGGCAGGGCCCGATGGAGAACATGAGCAAGTTCGACGTCAAGGGCCGGGTCAGTCAACTCGAACTGGCGCCGGCCGCCGGTTTTCCAGGCGTCAAGGGTGCCAGCGTCGAGTTTGACTTCAATCAGTCGGGCGGGCGGTCTGCTGTCAGTGTTGCCGGCGGCGCCCTGGCTTTGCCAACCATTTTTGACGAGCCGGTGATTGCCGTGCGCCAGTTGTCGTTTGACGCGCGCTGGCAGATCAATGGCGAGAAGATCGCCGTTCAGCTGCCCAATTTCAAGTTCAGCAATGCCGACGCGCAGGGCGAGGCGCAGATCAAGTGGGAAACCAGTGATCCGGTTAAATCGGCGGCACATGCCAGGTTTCCTGGCGTGCTCGATTTGCAGGGAAGCCTCAGCCGTGCCGATGGAACCCGCGTGCACCGCTACCTGCCCTCGGTGATTGAACGCTCGGTGCGTGATTACGTGCGCGACGCGGTCCAGACCGGTACTGCCAGTGGCGTCAAGTTCAAGGTCAAAGGGGATCTGCGCGATATGCCATTTCGCGACCCCAAGCGCGGTGAATTCCGGATTGCAGCGGATGTCCACAACGCCAGCTACGCCTACGTGCCGCGCCGCCTGCAGGCGCGCGACGCGCTGCCCTGGCCAGCGCTGACCCAACTCAGCGGCGAACTCATTTTTGAGCGCGCCCAGATGCAGGTCAGGGGTGCGCGCGCCCGAATTGGCGCCAGCGCCGGTTTGCAGATCAGCAAGGTGGAAGCAGCCATTGCCGATCTGGATCGCCCGGTGGTGACCGTCAATGCCGAGGCCCGTGGCGCCTTAGCCGAGGCTCTGGGGATTGTCAATGGTTCGCCGTTGTCGGTGATGACCTCCAATGCCCTGGCGCGCGCAGTGGCCAGCGCCAGCGCCGACTACAAACTCAAACTCACGCTGCCGATTGCCGACCTGGACAAGTCCAAAGTGCAAGGCAGCGTGACGCTCGCGGGCAACGACATTCAGATGACACCCGATACACCGAAATTGACGCGCGCTCGCGGCAATGTCAATTATTCGGAAAGTGACTTTTCCATTGTTGCGGGTCAGGCGCAGATGCTCGGCGGCGACGTACGACTCGAAGGGGGGTCTGTGCCGGTCACTGGCGGCAGCGCAGCCCGCAGTGGGCCTGCGATGCTGATTCGCGCCAGCGGCAGAGTGACGGCCGAGGGCTTGCGCCAGGCCAGGGAGCTTGGCTTTGTGGCGCGTCTGGCGCAGCACGCCAGCGGCAGTGCTGCATACACCGCTGCGTTGGGCTTTCGGCGCGGCGAGCCTGAATTGCTGGTCACCAGCAATCTGCAGGGGCTGGGCTTGAATCTGCCAGCGCCGTTTAGCAAGAGTGCCGAAGCTGCGCTGCCATTTCGGCTCGAAACGGCGCTGCTGCGCGAGTCGCTGGCGCCTGCGGCGAACGCTGCGCTGCGCTTGCGGGACCAGATGACGCTCGACTTTGGACGGCTGGCATCGATTGTCTATATTCGCGATTTGTCGGGGCCGGAGCCGCGCGTTGTGCGTGGCAGCATGGCGGCGGGCTTGTCGCCGCAGGAGACCGTACCGCTGCCCGACGAGGGCGTGGCAGCCAACATCAACCTGGGCAGCTTTGATCTGGACGCCTGGGAGGCGGTGTTGTCGGTGGCAACCGGTGCTTCCCTGACCGATAGCCGAGCCGCCAGCACGCCCTTGACCTACCTGCCCACCACCGTGGCAGTGCGGGCACGGGATTTGCGTTTCGGTGGACGCAAGTTCAGCAACGTCGTGGTTGGGGGGTCCCGTGAGGGTCTCTTGTGGCGTGCCAATCTGGACGCCAGTGAGCTCAGCGGCTACCTTGAATACCGCCAGGCGTCGGAGACGAGCGCTGGGCGGGTTTATGCCAGATTGGGCAAGCTGACCGTGGCCCCCAGCGATGTCAGTGAGGTCGAGGCGCTGCTGAACGAGCAACCGGCCAGCATTCCGGCGCTCGACATTGTGGTGGAAGATTTTGAATTGCGCGGCAAGCGGCTTGGACGTCTGGAGGTCGAGGCCATCAACCGGGGTGCTGCTACGCCAGCGCGCGGCGGCTCTGCGCGCGAGTGGCGGCTGAGCAAGTTCAATATCAGTACGCCCGAGGCATCGCTGACGGCCAGCGGCAGTTGGAGCAGCGTCAACGCCCAGACCAGCCTGCCCGCAGCACCCGGCTCGCGCGCCATGGCGGAGCGCCGGCGCACGGCAATGAATTTCAAGCTCGATGTGGCCGATGGCGGCGAACTGCTGGCGCGTTTTGGCATGAAGGACGTGGTGCGCAGGGGGCGCGGCAAGATGGAGGGGCAGGTCGCCTGGCTGGGCTCGCCCTTCAGCCTGGATTACCCCTCGATGACCGGCGCCTTCACTGTCAACATCGAGAACGGACAGTTTCTCAAGGCGAACGATCCCGGTATTGCCAAGTTGCTCGGGGTGCTCAGTCTGCAGGCTTTGCCGCGACGCCTGTCACTCGATTTCAGGGACGTTTTCAGCGATGGTTTTGCCTTTGACTTTTTCCGGGGCGACGTCGGCATTGAGCAGGGCATTGCCAAGACCAACAATTTGCAGATGAAAGGCGTGAACGCAGCCGTGTTGATGGAGGGTCGTGCTGATCTGGCCCGGGAGACGCAGGATCTCAAGGTGGTCGTGGTGCCGGAAATCAATGCCGGCACGGCTTCGCTGATTGCCTCGGTGATCAACCCCGCGGTTGGGCTTTCCACTTTTCTGGCGCAGCTGTTGTTGCGCCGTCCCTTGAACGAGGCGGCCACGCAGGAATTTCACATCGATGGCAGTTGGGCTGACCCGAAAATCACCAAGGTCGATCACAAGGCGCCGGCCGCTCAACCCGATGATGTCACTCGTTGAGAGACTGCGCCGACTGCTGGCGTCAAGCGGACATGGCTTGCTGCTGGGCCTGCTGGCGGCCTGCGCGAGTGCGCCGCCGCCACCACCGCCTGTGCAGGAGAGCGTGACCCAGATGCAGGTCGCGCCAGTGGCCTTGCCCAGCGCCGGGCAGATCGAAGATCAACACCCGTTGCCGGCGCCGATTTTGCAGTCCAGGAGCCGCTGGACCGCCGTACGCTGGGCCGATTTGCCGGGTTGGCAGGACGATGCGTTGCATGAGGCCTGGAACGCCTGGCTGAAGAGCTGTGAGCGGCCCGGACCGGTCTTCGCGCCGCTGTGCGCCCAGGTGAGGACACTGAGCATCGCGGACGCTGCCGAGCAGCGAGCCTGGCTGATGGCGCGCCTGCAGCCCTACCAGGTGGAAGCACTGGACGGGACCACCGAAGGCTTGTTGACCGCCTATTTTGAGCCGGTGCTGGAAGCCTCGCGTCGGGCCAGCGCCCAGTTCTCCATTCCCTTGTACCAGCCGCCAGTCGGTCTGGCGCAGCGCAAGCCCTGGTACACGCGACAGGAAATCGATACTTCGGCGCAGGCTCAGGCGGCGCTGCGCGGCCGTGAAATTGCCTTTCTGGCCGATCCGATTGACGCGCTGATATTGCAGATTCAGGGCAGCGGGCGTTTGCGCGTGAGTCAGGCCGACGGCACGCCAATCACACTGCGTTTGTCTTATGCCGGCTCCAACGAGCATCCCTACAAGAGTGTCGGACGCTGGCTGATTGATCAGGGTGCGCTGCGCGATGCCTCCTGGCCCTCAATCAAAGCCTGGTTGCAGCGCAACCCCGAGCGCGTCAAGGAATTGCTGTGGAGCAATCCACGCGTGGTCTTCTTCCGGGAAGAGCGCTTGTCCGAGCAGGAGGGCATTTGGGGACCGAAAGGCGCGCAGGGTGTGGCGCTGACGCCGGGGCGCTCCATTGCCGTCGATCCGGCCAGCATTCCCTACGGCACACCGGTCTGGCTGGCCTCGAGCGGACCGGCCGTCCGCTTGCAAAAGCTGGTGCTGGCGCAGGACGCCGGCAGCGCCATCACCGGCGCCGTGCGCGCCGACTATTTTGCCGGTTCAGGAGGCGCAGCGGCCGAGCTCGCGGGTCGCTTGAAACAGCCGCTGCGGCTTTGGGTTCTTTGGCCCAAGAGTCGGTGAGCAGCGGCGATGACCCCTGCAGCGCGGGCACCAAGCCGCGCCGCATACAATAGCGGGCCGTCAGATTTGGAGTATTTCCGTGTTTATTTCTTCCGCTTTTGCTCAGACCGCCGCCGCTGGCGGTGATATGCAGTCTTCACTCATGAGCATGCTGCCCCTGGTGTTGATGTTTGTGGTGCTTTATTTTGTGATGATTCGTCCCCAGATGAAGAAGCAAAAGGAACACAAGACCATGATCGATTCACTGGCCAAAGGAGACGAGGTTGCTACTGCGGGTGGTGTACTGGGCAAGGTTGCCAAGCTCGGCGACAGCTACCTGAGCCTGGAAGTTGCCAGCGGTGTGGAACTGCAGGTGCAGCGCAGTGCCGTGGTACAGGTTCTGCCCAAAGGCAGCATCAAGTAAGCAAGACACGCGATCATGAATCGTTACCCGATATGGAAGTACACGATCATTTTGATCGCGTTGGTGGTGGGGTTTTTGTACACCCTGCCGAACTTTTTTGGCGAGGCGCCTGCGGTGCAGGTCTCGTCGGCCAAAGTCACGATCAAGGTTGACGCCAGCACCAAGCTGCGGGTCGAAGAGATCCTGAAGGCCTCCGGCATTACGGCCGATTTTGTGACGCTGGACAACACCTCGGTGAAGGCGCGCTTTGGCAACACCGAGACACAGCTCAAGGCCAAGGATGCAATTCAAAAAGCCCTGATTCCGGATGCGACCAGCGCGGGCTACATTGTGGCGCTCAACCTGTTGTCGCGTTCACCGGTCTGGCTCACTTCCCTGCACGCCTTCCCGATGTATCTGGGGCTGGATTTGCGCGGTGGCGTGCATTTCATGCTGCAGGTGGATATGCAGGCGGCGCTGGCCAAGAAGGCGGAATCCCTGTCGGGCGACATTCGCACCAGCTTGCGTGAAAAGAATGTACGCCACAGCGGCATCAGCCGCAACGGCCAGACCATTGAAGTGCGCTTTCGGGACATGCCGACACTGGGCGCTGCCAAGGCGCTGATCCTGGATCAGTTTCCGGATCTGCAGACGATCGAGGCACCCGAAGGAACAGAGTTCAAGCTGACCGCCAGCATCAAACCCGAGGCAGCGCGCCGGGTGCAGGATCAGTCACTCAAACAAAATATCACCACCTTGCACAACCGGATCAATGAACTCGGGGTGGCTGAGCCGGTGATTCAGCAGCAGGGTCTGGACCGGATCGTGGTGCAGTTGCCTGGCGTCCAGGATACGGCCAAGGCCAAGGACATTCTGGGACGCACGGCGACGCTGGAAGTGCGCATGGTCGACGAGACCAGCGAAGCGCGCGCTGCCGAGAGCGGCGCTGCCGCCGTGCCCTTTGGCTCCGAACGCTATCTGGAGCGCAACAGTCAACCGGTGATCGTCAAGAAACAGGTGATCCTGACCGGCGAAAACCTGACTGACGCGCAACCCGGCTTTGACAGTCAGACGCAGGAGGCGGTGGTCAATCTGACACTGGACGCCAAGGGCGCGCGCATCTTCAGGGATGTGACGCGTGAGAGCGTTGGCAAGCGCATGGCCATTTTGCTGTTTGAAAAGGGCAAGGGTGAGGTCGTCACGGCGCCAGTGATCCGCTCTGAAATTGGCGGTGGCCGGGTGCAGATCTCCGGCCGCATGACCTCCATGGAAGCCAACGACACGGCCTTGTTACTGCGGGCTGGATCGCTCGCAGCGCCGATGGAAATCATCGAGGAAACCACCATCGGACCGAGCCTGGGCGCAGAAAACATTGCCAAGGGTTTTAACAGCGTGACCTACGGCTTCGCGGCGGTGGCGGTCTTCATGTGCCTTTACTACGTGTTGTTTGGCATGTTCTCGAGCATTTCGCTGGCCGTCAATCTGCTGCTGCTGGTGGCCGTGTTGTCGATGCTGCAGGCGACCCTGACGCTGCCCGGCATGGCCGCGATGGCGCTGGTGCTCGGTATGGCGATTGACTCCAACGTGCTGATCAACGAGCGGGTTCGCGAGGAATTGCGCAACGGTGCGTCGGCGCAGGCGGCGATTCATGCCGGCTATGACCGGGCCTGGGCCACGATTCTCGACTCCAACGTCACCACCCTGATAGCCGGGTTGGCCCTGCTGGCCTTTGGCTCGGGGCCGGTGCGCGGTTTTGCCGTGGTGCATTGCCTGGGCATCCTGACCAGCATGTTCTCTGGCGTGTTCTTCTCCAGAGGCCTGGTGAATCTCTGGTACGGCCGACAGAACAAGCTCAAGAGCCTGTCCATTGGCACGGTCTGGCGTCCCGATGCCGGCAATCAGGTCGCGCCACAGTAACGGAGATATTGCATGGAATTTTTTAAAATCAAGCGCGATATCCCGTTCATGCGGCATGCGCTGATCTTCAACCTGGTGTCGCTCGTGACGTTTCTGGCGGCCGTCTTTTTCCTGTTCAGCCGGGGTCTGCATCTGTCGGTTGAATTTACGGGCGGCACCTTGATGGAAGTCGGCTACACCCAGCCGGCCAACCTCAACGGCGTGCGCAGTGCCGTGGAGGCGCTGGGCCTGAAGGACGTGCAGGTACAAAATTTCGGCACGGCACGGGATGTGCTGATCCGTCTGCCGGTGCAAAAAGGCGTCAGTTCGGCGCAGCAGAGCGAACAGGTCATGACGGCCTTGAAGGCGGCTGACGCCTCTGCCACCATGCGCCGCACCGAGTTTGTCGGCCCACAGGTGGGTGATGAGCTGGCGACAGACGGTTTGAAAGCACTGGCTTCGGTGGTGATCGGCATCATGCTATACCTTGCCATTCGCTTTGAATGGAAGTTCGCCGTAGCCGCCATCATTGCCAATTTGCACGACGTCATCATCATTCTCGGATTTTTTGCTTTTTTCCAGTGGGAGTTCTCACTGCCGGTGCTGGCGGCCGTGCTGGCGGTGCTGGGTTATTCGGTCAATGAGTCGGTCGTGATTTTTGACCGGATTCGCGAGAACTTCCGGCGTTATCGCAAGATGAATACGGTAGAAATCATCGACAGTTCCATCACCTCGACCATCAGTCGGACCATCATTACGCACGGCTGCACGCAGTTGATGGTGTTGTCGATGCTGCTTTTTGGCGGGGCCACGCTGCACTACTTTGCTCTGGCTTTGACGATTGGCATTTGTTTTGGCATTTATTCATCAGTCTTTGTCGCTGCGGCGATTGCCATGTGGCTGGGTATCCAGCGCGAAGACCTGATCAAGGGCGGCACCAAGAAAGACGGTGACCCGAACGATCCGAACGCTGGCGCCACCGTTTGAGGGGAAAAGAGGGCATGGCAACGCAAGCAACTGTGATACAGCGCGAGCAACTACCGCAGGAAACGCGGCGTCGCTTTGTGCGTGATGCAGGGCGCGTCATGGAGCAGCTTGGCGACATGGTGCTCGATCGCTTGACCGAGTTGAGGGATGAGGCAGCACCCTCGCGGGAAATGCAGAATCGGCGCGACGCCTGGACTGCTTACCATAAAGCCCGGGCGAACTGGGTCGAGGGCACACACAAAGCCTGGACCCTGGCCCTGCAGCCAGCGCTGCCGAAGGTGAACAAGGTGCTCGATGGTGCTTTTGAACTGGTGGCGACCGAAGTCGCTGAAAACAAGATTCTGGCATCGCGTCTGGCCATCGGTGTGCTCGAGCAGGCTGGCTCCGAATACAACGATTTGCTCTTTCGCATGAAGCAACTGCTGGGTACGCAGGAACTGGAAAGCAACGATATCCTGCGGCCCGAAGTGTTATTTCTGGCCATGGTGGAGCGCTGGGCCGGCCTTGACCTGTCGCGCGGCGCCTGGGCCCTGGTCAATGACGTAGCGCAAAAATTGTTGACCGAAGGTATCAGACAGGCCTATACAAGCGCCAACGCTTTCCTGATTGAGCAGGGTGTTTTCCCAACCATTGAATTGGCCGACCGGATATCGCGTTCACCGGTGGTGACCGGCCATGTTGCGCCGACCGCCGCCAAGACACCGGTTCAAGCGCCGCCGGCCATCGAAGCCGCTCCCCACGAAGCGGGTGCGTCGCGACCGGGCGCACCTGCTGCTCAGCGGCCTGGCGCCCCCTTTGCCGGGCGCCTGGGCTGGGAAAGCGAGCCGGGTGCGGTCAGCTCTGCGGGCGCGCCCATTTTCGGCGCCGCGCCGGTCCGTGCACCCACTGGCTCCGGTGCGGTCGAGCGAGCGCGAAGCCGGCCATCTACTGGCGGTTACGGCTCCGATGGCGCCAGTGCCGCCGAAGAAACCCGCATGATGACAAGTACCACCCCACTGGCCAGGGCGCGCAGCCGTGCCGCCGGTGTGGTGGGGCAGCTCAAACGCTTGCTCGGCAACTCGGGCGGTATCGATTTTGAGGCGACGGTACACCGAGCGCCTTCGCCTGCGCTGGCTGCTGCCATCGCAGCGCCATCAGCGGCGGCTGGAGGCAGTGCCACTGTGCTGGAGGATTACAGCCCGGCGGGGGTCGCCAGGGTCTCGGCAGATCTGCGGCAGCGCACGACAGACCTCAAGAACAAGGCGGAAACCAAGGGCGAGAAGGCGACCATTGAAATCGTGGCGCTGATGTTTCAGGCGATTTTGCAGGAAGAGCGGATCCCGCCCGGCATCCGGGTCTGGTTTGCCCGACTGCAAATGCCGGTTCTGCGCGTGGCCCTGGCGGAGCCGGATTTTTTTGGCACCGTGGATCACCCGGCGCGTCAGCTGATTGACCGCATGGGTTCCTGCGTCATGGGGTTCGACGCCAGCGGCATCAATGGCGGTCCGCTGGAGACCGAAATCAAGCGGGTGGTCCAGGTGATCGAGCAGTACCCGGAAACCGGCAAGCGTGTCTATCAGCTGGTCTATGACGAGTTCCAGAAATTTCTGGCGCAGTTCCTGACCGGGCGCGACTCAACGCAAAAAGTGGTGGGTGTGGCGCAGCAGGTGGAGCAGAAGGAAACGCTGACGATCCAGTACACGATCGAGATGCGCAACCTGCTCAAGGACCTGCCGGTGCGCGAAGAGATTCGACAGTTTTTGTTCAAGATCTGGGCTGAGGTGCTGGCGCTGGCAGCGGTGCGCAATGGCCCGCAGCACGAAGAGACACTGAGTCTGAAAAAGCTGGCATCCGATCTGGTCTGGTCGGCCAGTGCCAAACCGAATCGCGCTGACCGCGCTCGCGTCATTCGCGACCTGCCGCAATTGCTGCAAAAGCTGCGCTCCGGTATGACCTTGCTCGGTATTGGGGCGACCGAACAGGACGCTCACATCAAGACCGTCAGCGATACGTTGGCCGACGCTTTTGTCTCCAAGACGCAGGCGATCCCGAGCGAGCAAATTGCCGCCATGGCCGAGCGCCTGGCCAATCTGGAAGACTTTGTTACCGACGAAG
>JBAXFI010000072.1:0-13124 GCA_037139995.1 Comamonadaceae bacterium
GTGCTGGAAGAGCAAAGCGGTCTGGCGCCGCGCGAATTTTCCGCTCTGCTGGGCGCAAGCTTCGGGCTGCGCTGCCTGTCACCACAGGATCTGGAGCAGGCGAGCCCTGACTTCGAACGCCTGCCCTTTACCGAGGCTTCGCGCCGGCGCTGCCTGTGCCTGCGCTTGCAGGGCGGTGCGCTGACGGCGGCCATTGCCGATCCGTTTGACCAGGGCCTGCGTGAGTGGGCGCGTTTTGCGCTGCCCGCCGGGACGCGCCTGAGTCTGGTGCAGGGCGGTGACCTGGATGCCTACCTGGCGCGCCAGGAAGAGGCCATGAGTGCCATGACCGGCCTGCTGGGCCAGGAGTCAGGTGACGGCGAATCGGTGCTGGGTGTGGAAGAGCTGTCGCTGATGGCGATCAGCGAAGACGCGAGCCCGGTGGTGCGGCTGGTCAATTCGACCCTGTACGACGCCTTCAAGTCCGGCGCCAGCGATATTCACCTGGAGAGCGAACCGGCCGGGCTGGAGATTCGTTACCGCATCGACGGTGTGCTCAGTTCGGTGGGTCGGGTGCACGGCCTGGCCATGGCGCAGGAAGTCATTTCGCGGATCAAGGTGATGTCCGAGCTCGACATCTCCGAGACCCGCATCCCCCAGGATGGACGCTTCAAGGTGTCGGTGCGCAACCGTCCGGTGGATTTGCGGGTGTCGGTGATGCCCAGCATGTACGGCGAGGATGCCGTGCTGCGGATTCTGGACAAGCGCACGCTGGCCGAAGGTGCGGGCGAATTGCGCCTGGAGGTGCTGGGGCTGGACCCGGAATCGATCCGACGCATTCGCAAGCTCTCCAACGAACCCTATGGCATGGTGCTGGTGACCGGCCCGACCGGCAGCGGCAAAACCACAACGCTGTACGCGGCGCTGACGGAAATCAACCTGCGCAAGGACAAGATTGTCACCATTGAAGACCCGGTGGAGTACCAGTTGCCGGGTGTCTTGCAGATTCCGGTGAACGAGAAAAAGGGCCTGACGTTTGCGCGGGGTCTGCGCTCCATCCTGCGCCACGACCCGGACAAGATTCTGGTGGGTGAAATCCGCGACCCCGAGACCGCGCAAATCGCCGTCCAGTCGGCTTTGACCGGGCACCTGGTGTTCACCTCGGTGCACGCCAACAGCGCTTTCGATGTGATCGGGCGTTTCAAGCACATGGGTGTGGACCCCTACAGCTTTGTTTCGGCGCTCAACGGCATTGTGGCCCAGCGTCTGGTGCGCATCAATTGCCCCGATTGCCGCCGGCCGGCGCAGCCCGACGCGCAAATGCTGGCAGAATCCGGTATCGAGCAGGACGCGGCGCACTACCACTTTATGGCAGGCCAGGGATGCGGCACCTGCCGGGGTACCGGCTTCAAGGGGCGCAAGGCCATTGCCGAGTTCCTCGTGCTCAACGATGAGCTGCGTGAAATGATTGTTGCCAACGCGCCCATCCGTCAGATCAAGGAGGCCTCACGCAAGGGAGGCACGCGGTTTTTGCGGGAGGCCGCACTGGAGTTGGTGCGCACCGGAGAAACCACGTTGGAGGAAATCAACCGTGTTACGTTTGTTTAGGGACACGCTGCACATCGGACTGTATGCCGATCGCGTCGTGTTGGTGCGTGTCAGCGGCGGCCTGCGCGCACGCAGCATCGCGCAAAAAACCGAGACCGTGCTGAGCGCTGACCATGCGACATCCGCAGCAGCGACGCTCGACGCGTTGCAGCAACTGTTGCAGGAGCCGCGCTGGCAGGGTGCCGACGCGCGCGTACAGGTCTCCAATGCGCTGGTGCACTACGCCATCGTGCCGGCCAGTGACATGCTGTTGAGCGCTGCCGACGAGATGGCGCTGGCGCAACTCAAATTCCGGCAGATGCACGGTGGCAGCGACACCGAGTGGGATATCCGACTGGGCAACTTGCTGTCGGGTCAGGACCAGATCGCTGCGGCGCTGGAGGGCGGTTTTGTGCAGCGGCTACGCGAAATTTTGAAAGAGGCAGATTCGCGCCTGTGTTCGATCGAGCCCTTGTTGATGAGCACTTTTAACCGTGTGCGGCGCCAACTCGTGGGCTCTGATTTCTGGTTCGCTCTGGCCGAACCGGGTCTGTTGATGCTGGCCCGTTTGCAGGGCGCCAACTGGCTCAGCCTGGCCGCCGTGCCGATGGATGAGCCCTTGGCCTGGGTCTTGCCGACGCAGCTTGCCGAGGCCAGGCTGATGGCCGGCACGCCGTCGCCAGCGGCTCGTGTCTATCTGTACGCCCCCGGCGTGGACTGCGCGGGCTGTCATGCAGGCCCCGATATGGAACTGGTCAAGCTTTCCGACACCCGGAAGTTGGACCCTCTGGCCGACGCGCAGGCCCTTGGCCTGGGTCTGGAACACTGAGATGAAAGACTCGGTCATGCGTCTGTGGGAACGGTTGCGCTTGCGTTTGCAGCGAGCACCCGCGCTGGCGCTCGATTTTGCACAAGCGCAAGCTCAATCACGCGCCAAGGGCATCGCCGTGGTGGCCGTCGCTGCGCTCTTGCTGTCTTTGGCGCTGTGGCAGTCTGACCAGGCGCAGGAACGCGTCAGCCGCCTGGAGGCTGAGTTGAACTCGCTAGGCGTCAAGCAGGGGGCAGCACGCGTCCGCAGTGCTCCTGGGGCGGCGACGGGCGTGGAACTGGAGGATCGCCTACGCAAGGCGAACCGCGTCATTCGCCAACTCAGCACGCCCTGGGAAGATGTGTTTGGCGGCATGGAGAGTGCCAATGGCCAGCATATTGCCCTGCTGAGCATGGAATCCGACCCCAGCAATGCCGAAGTGCGCGTGGCTGCCGAGGCCAGGAACGTGCAGAAGATGCTGGAATATCTGGAGCGACTGCGGCAGGACGGTCGTTTGTCGCCCGCCATTTTGCAGTCGCATCAGCTCATGATCGAAGACCCGAGTCGGCCTGTTCGTTTTACTTTTACCGCATCATGGACATCCGTCAAAAAAGCGCCCAAGTAGGCTTGCGCCTGCGCCGCCTGCAAGTCCGCCTGGGGTGGCTGGGTCTGCTCGCCGGCCTCTTGCTGGGCTTGGCTGCGCTGGAGCTGTTCAGTGTCATCCTGCCGGCGACACAGTCGACGACCGAACTCGAGGCGCAGCTGCTGCGCCTGCGCGAGTCCTCACGCAATGGGCGGGAGATCAAACGAAGCGACGACAACAGCCCGGCGCTTCAGATTGCAGCCTTCGAGCGGTTTTTTCCGACGGGGGCCGACATCAACCAGGTGCTGGGCAAAATTTATGCTGCTGCAGACCGCGAGAAGCTGCTGCTAGAGCACGGCGAGTACCGCTTGTCCGAGGAGGCTGGTTTGTCATTGCTGCGCTACCAGGTGAGCTTGCCTGTGAAGGGCTCGCAGTCCGAGATCAAGCTCTTCATTGCAAGAATACTGCAGGACATTCCCGCGCTCTCACTCGACGGCATCTCGATGCAACGCCAGAATGTCGGCGAGACGGTGATCGCGGCCCAGATCCGCGTCAGCGTTTTCTTCCAGGGCAATCGATGATGAGCAAGCGCGCATTGTTGGTTGCTGGCCTCGTTGCGGTGCTATCGCTTCAAGGGGGGCTCGCTGCCCACGCGACCGAGGTGAAGCCAGCGGCATCTGCGCCGCAGAGCAAGCCGAGTTTGCCGGCGGGTTCGCTGCGGCTGGATCTGCTGGCCCGACCGCGCGCCCTGGGCGAGCAGGGCGATGCTTTTGGCGCCAAGAGCTGGGTGATCGTGCCACCGCCACCGCCGCCTGCGCCCGTCGTGGTGGAGGCCCCCAGAGCGCCGCCGCTGCCGTTCAGGTTCATGGGGCAAGTCGACGACGGACGTGGCAACATCAGCTACTTCCTGATCCGGGGCACGGCGACGCTGGCCGTATCGGTTGGCGAAAGTATCGACAACACTTATCGCCTGGAGCGCGCCGAGGGCGGCGTCCTTCATTTCATTTATCTGCCGCTGCAAGCGCGCCAGAGTCTTCAAATCGGAGTTGGATCATGAAACCAGAACAGAGCAGGCTTGCCAGGCTCGCATCTATCGGTATTGGCGCCTTGTTAACGGCAGTGCTGGCGCTCGGTCTGGCCGGTTGCGGCGCAGAACCCATTGCGCGTGAAGGCCGCCAGCTGATCAAGGAAGGTCGGGTCGAGGCGGGACTTGGCAAGCTGCAGGATGCGACGCGCGCCGATCCGGCCGATTACGCCTACCGCACCGGACTCTCGCTGCAGCGTGATCGGGTCCTGTTCGATCTGCTTGGCTCCGCCGACAGCGACACCGCCGGCGCTCGCGATGTGGCGGCGGAGGAAACCTATCGGCGTGTCCTGGCGCTCGATCCAGTCAATCCACGCGCACTGGCCGGTCTGGATGCGGTGCTGCGTGTTCGCCGGCACCGCGCCGAGGTGCAGCGTGCCGTCGCCGCCGAAGCCAAGGGACAGGTAGAACTTGGACTGGACCTGCTGAACAAGGTGCTTGCTGAAAACCCCGAGCATAGGGAGGCGCGCGAGGCGCGTCGTGAAATCCAGTCGCGCCGCTTCAAGCAGGTGATCTCTTCGCCGCAACTCAGGTCGCGCTTTACCTTGCCCATCAGTCTGGAGTTTCGCGATGCCGGGCTGCGTCAGGTTTTTGATGCACTGGCCAAGGGCAGCGGACTCAATTTCATTTTCGACAAGGAGGTCAGGCCAGATATTCGTGTCAGCATTTCGATCAAGGATGTGCTGATCGAGAACGCCATCGCTTTGTTGCTGGATCCCAATCAACTTTCGGGCAAGGTGCTTAACGAGAACACCCTGCTGATCTATCCGACCACGGCAGGCAAGGTGCGCGAGTACCAGGATCTGGTGATCCGCAGTTTCTATCTTGAGAACGCGGATGTGAAGCAGACCCAGAACATGATCAAGACCATGCTCAAGACCAAGGACACCTTCATCGACGAGAAGATCAACCTGCTGGTGATCCGGGATACGCCCGAGGTGATCCGGCTGGCAGAGAATCTGATTGCCATGCAGGACCACGCTGAGCCTGAAGTGGTGCTCGAAGTCGAGGTGATGGAAATTCTGCGCTCACGCCTGAGCGAACTTGGCTTGCGCTTTCCCGAGAAGTTTCAGTTCGATGCGGATGGCCTCATCAAGGGTCAGTTCTCCGGAGCACTCAACATCAAGAACGATGTGGGAACGACCAACCTGCTGTCCAATCCGCGCATCCGGGTGCGCAACCGCGAGAAGGCCAAGATACTGATAGGCAACCGCATTCCGGTGATTTCTTCGGTGGTGACGCCGAGCGCGACCTCGCCCGTGATCACTGACACCATTCAGTACCTGGACGTTGGCCTGAAATTGGAGATTGAGCCCAATATTCACCTCGATGGCGGCGTCACCATGAAGGTCAACCTGGAGGTCAGCACGCTCGGGGATTCGGTGACCAGCCGCAACGGGACCGTCGCTTTCCGGGTGGGCACGCGCAACGCCACCACCGTGCTGCAACTCAAGGACGGCGAGACGCAGACGCTGATGGGACTGATACAGAATGACGATATCGAAATGGCCAATCGCTTGCCCGGTTTAGGTGAAATTCCGGTGCTCGGCCGCCTGTTCTCCAACACCCGCAGTGACGGCCAGAAGACGGAAATTGTGTTGTCCATCACGCCCCGGGTCGTGCGCAATGTGCCGCGACCTTCGCTGGAGGTGGCTGCGCTGTGGTCTGGTACGGAGGCGGTCTATCGTGCGGCAACGCCGCAGCTCAACCCGGCCAACGAAGCGGCCAAGGCTCCCATCAAACAGGTGTTGCTGCCGGCGGCGGCGCTGCCAGCGAGTGCGGCGACGGTCGTGACGCCGGCGCCGGTTGTGGATGCGCTCGAATTGGCGTGGAAGGCCCCGGCCAGTGTGAAGCCGGGCGAACAGTTCACGGTGGTTCTTGAGGGCACAAGCAAAGTGGGTCTGCTTGGCACGGATCTGCAGCTGCTGTTCGATCCGGCGGCGCTGACGGTCCTTAGCGTGGCTGAGGGTGAATGGCTGAAAAGTGACAAGGCCCAGACCACCTTCAATCAGCGTATTGACAAGGCGACCGGGCGTATTTACGCCACCACGCGCCGCAGCGCGACCAGCGGCGTAACGGGTAGCGGTGCCTTGCTGGCCGTGACTTTGCGCGCCAACGCCGTGTTAGGGATGGCGCAGATGCATCTGGCAACCGCCGTGCCCGCTGTGGAGGGTGGCGGCCAGCTGAGTGTCAAAGGCGGCGCCACCTTGCAGGTACAAGTGGCGGCGACGTCAGGCAAGCTGCCATGAAACAGGCGCGCGGTTTCACTTTGGTCGAATTGATGATCACGGTGGCGATCGTGGGTGTACTGGTCTCGTTGGCGGTACCGGTCAAGGAGACGCTGGTCAAGCGCGAACAGGAGCGCGAATTGCGCGCTGCACTGCGCGAAATTCGGGCCGGGCTGGATGCCTACAAACGCGCGGTGGACGAAGGCAAGGTGAAGGTCAGTGTGGGTGACAGCGGCTACCCCAAGTCGCTCGACGATCTGGTCAATGGCGTCGAGAACATCAGCTCGCCGGACCATCGAAAAATCTATTTTCTGCGTCGACTGCCGAGCGATCCGATGAATGTCGATGCCTCGCTGCCAGCGTCGCGCAGCTGGGGCAGGCGCAGTTACGCTAGTTCATCCGAGGAGCCGCGCGATGAGGCTGACGTGTTTGATGTCTATTCGATGGCGACTGGGCGTGGCATCAATGGCATCACCTACCGGAACTGGTGAAAACCCATGAACTCAGGCAGACGCAGCTGGCGTGCTTCGCTCGGTTTTACGCTCATTGAATTGCTGGTGGTGATGGCGATCATCGCGACCCTGGCCTCGATTGCTGCGCCGCGTTATTTCAACAGCCTGGAAAAAGCCCGCGAGGTAGCGCTGCACGCCAACCTGAAGGCGATGCGCGAGGCGATAGACCAGCACTACCAGGACAAGGGCGTGTGGCCAACGGCGCTCGAGGACCTGGTGAAAAGCAGATACCTGCGTGAAATTCCGATGGACCCGGTGACACGCGAGTCCACTACCTGGGTTGTCGTCAAGGCGATGGGCAGCTCGGAATCCGGAATTCGGGATGTGCGAAGCGGCGCTCAAGGCGTGCCCCGGGATGGCACACGATATGAAGACTGGTAGCTTGACGCAGGACGCCGGTTTTGCCTACTACGGCCTGCTTCTTTCTGTCGCGGCAGCGGCGCTGGCCGCCGCCGCAGGCTCACACCTGCTGGGCAATGAACTGCGGCGTGAAAAGGAGGCGGAATTGTTGTCCTGCGGTGATGAAATCCGACGTGCCATTGAAAGCTACCACGGCAAGAACAACGCCGGCAGCAACCCTTTCCCGACCCGGCTTGAGTGGCTGCTACGCGACCCACACCAGGCAACGATCCACCGCTATTTGCGCCGCATCTGTCCTGATCCGATGCAACAGCACGACCCGAATGATTCTGCAAAAACAGGTGGCTGGGCCTTGATTCTGGATGCCAAGGGTCAGATTGTCGGTGTCCATTCCGAGTCCATGCGCGAGCCGATCAAGAGCTCTGGTTTTGCCCCGCTGTACGAGACTTTTCGCGAGGCCCGCCACTATGCTGACTGGCGCTTCATCGCCGCCGGTGGCATGCCAGCACAAGCCAATGCAAGCACGCCAACGGGGTCGCTCAATTTCATTCCGTCGCAGAGTCCGGCGCTGCCATTGATGGCCGCTGTGACGTCAGCACCCGTGCCCACGCCAGTATCAGCCGCTCCAGAAATAGCGTCACCAGCGCCAGCACCAGCGCCCGCAGCACCCGTTGCGGAAGCCGCACCACCAGCACCGCCAGTTGCGCAAGCAACAGCACCCGCAGCGGAGCCAGCGCCGCAAGGTCCAGCACCCGCGGCGCAGCCAGCGCCGCAAGGTCCAGCACCCGCGGCGCAGCCAGTTCCGCCGGTGCCACCCAAGCAGGAAGCGGTGGCCGCGCCAGCCGCAGACAGGCCTGCAGGGAGTGTGCAGCCCTTTGTGATTCGCGCGCCAAGCGGCTTTTGAAGTAGCAAGCGCGCTTCTTCTGCTCCTTGTTACGCCGCGTTACAACGCGCAGACAGTGCTTGAACTGACAGCATGGGCCGCGCATCCTAGACTCCCCATCAGCACTCGACGCTGCACACAGAGTTTTTGTGTCGCATGTCGGGAAACGTGATTAAGGCTGGGGTAAGGTATGCATTTGAATCGGGTCTCGCTGTTCGAACGGATAAAAGGACTTGCCATCCTGGTTCTTTGTGCTGGCGCAGTCCTGGCGATGTCAGGCGCCAAACCTGCCCATGCTCTTGCAGCGGTAGCGACCTTCACTCCGGCGCTGGCCGTGCCCGTGGCTCCGGTGCCGGCCGGCTTTGACGTTACGGGATTCATTCAGGAAGCAACGCTGGACAGCACGGGCGCGATCTGCAATCCGACCAACCCTCGACTCGCTGGTGGCACCGTCACACTGAACGGCCAAAAGATTGTCATCCCCTGCAATACGGTGCTGCAAATGCCAGCGGCCACCATGTCCTGGGCTGATCTGTTCAATCCGGGCAAGGGCCTGGCACCCACGGCGATCGCGCCGGTGGGTCAGACAGGGTTGGCGCTGGGAGATCTGCTGGGTTCGACCTACGGCGCGACGATAGCAGCCACGGCGCCCGGCTTGCTGAGCTTCAAGATGCGCTCGGACAGTTCGGCCACCTTGCAGACGCGTACCAATGCCTCCTTGCCCTCCTATGAGATTCGTGTCCTGGGCAATGTGGTCAATGGCAGTTACATCGCCGGCCTGGTTTTTATTTCGCAGCAGTCGCTCAACGCCGGTCAGGGTCGGGTGAGCTGCATCGACTACGCCAGCGGTGAAATGCAGGTGGGCGGTGTGCCAACGGATCCGAGCGACGGCAAGGCTTGCCCTGTTCCGGCGGCTGTCGGGGTGGCACGGTTGCGGCTGAGCGACGCCATTGGACGTTTTGGCAAGCGCCATGCGGCGATCGGCAAGTGTGCTGGTGCCGTCAATTGTGTTGAAGAGGCGGGGCTGGATGCGCGCTTTGCGCCCGATACCGATAACCCAACCGTGCATGCCACGACCGGTTATCCGATGTGTGTTGCGCGGCTGAACCCGTTTACGGCCGGGGTTGACCCGCTCTGCCCGCAATCGAACCGACCTGTCGCCCCTAACTGCAAGAGCTTTCCTTCGACCAGTGGCATCCCGCCTTTTGCCGCACAGACTTCGGGCTATTGCACCACCTACGTCATGGATTTGCCGGGCGCAACGGCGCCGGCGGGCTTGAGCTGTCCGGGCCCTGGCTGCCCGACCGACCCGACGCGTCAGGCGCCGATTCAGATTGGTGACACCATCGTATTTCAGGGCACGCTAAAGTCCGACGCCAATGGCTTTTACGTCTCGGCACACACGGTTGCTGTCAATCTGGGCATCTACACCCAGCCCAACAGCAAACCTGCCTACGTGTTTGTTGAGGAAGTGCTGGCTGGCACCGCTGCCTTGCCGGTGGCGGGTCTGGCACAAGAGACTACCGAGCGGGTCAAATTTGTTGGCTTTACCACCGATCCGACCAATCTGGTGGATCTGTATGCGTTGGATCAGGATCCGCTGACCGGTGTCGTCAGTGAGCGTCTGCTGAGTACCCAAAGCCCCATGAGCAACGCGCAACTGGGACGTTTTCGCACGCCGACCAACAATGGCGGTATTTTTCTGCCACCGACCCGGAACTACCGGGCTGTCAGCCGCACCATGTGTGCCGATCTGCCGACCGGGCCGTTTACCAACTGTCTGCTGGAGGCTAACGGCAGCGCTGCCCGCAACACCTTTGCCAATGGGCTGATCGCTGGCCAGTTCTCGCTGCCCAATTTTCAATTCATCTTTCCGGAGAATCTGGTGTTCGGCCAGTGGTTGGTGCCCAATAACTTTCAGGACCTGCCCTTTCTGTACTGCGGTTCGGGTCCACTGGACGGGCCGGGAACCAATTCCCCGGTCGTGGGTCAACTCGATCCCGCGCCTTGGGGCGTGCCTATGCAGAGCCCCATTTTCAGCAGCAGTCTGTGCCCTGCTGCCAAGCAGGTTTCGGCACCGCTGAAGTTTCCCAAGGTGGTCGGTGTGGCCGATACCGTCGTCATCTTCAACGCCACCTGGGATAACAAGAATGGCATGGGCAAGATCAATATCAAGGCAACTTCATCGGTTTCGCCGGCGTCCGTTGGGATGTTCATGACCGCCACCATCAGCAATAGCTGGATGACCCCGAGCGCCCCGGGCGGTATCGACAACCCGATCGTTGCGGAGCTGGTTCAGCTCGCCAATACCGCGGCTGAACCGACCCTGTGCCCGACTTCGGCACCCTGCTGGAATCTGAGCGCCCCGGGCTTCATCATCGATCCGGGGTTTGGACCTTTCCCGCCCTCGCTGGTACCGCCGACCACGATCGTGGTGCGATCAAGCCGCGGTGGTACGGCCACGGTCACGGGTGCTGCGATCAAACAGATTGCCTGCGTATCGACCCTTAAATTTACTTGCCCGTGAAGCGGCTGCCACCTTAGCTACTGATGAAATCGACCATGATCCCGCAACAGCCAACAACCCAGACAAGGCCTTGGCAAAGAGCGCTCGCGCTCTGCCTGGTGGTCTTGCTGGCGTGCCCCCCCGCCGTGGCGCGCGGTGGCGGCCGCGCCGGCATCGATGCGCTGATGGAAGAGCCCGACATGCTGGCCCCAACGCGGGCCAACATGCCGGCCAATATTCTGTGGAGTTCGGAGCAGACGCTGCAAGTCCAGGGATCCACCGTGGCGGGCTCTGCCTTCGGCCAGAACGGGCAGATTGACATCAGCGTTGGCAAGGACAGTGTGGCGGGCTCGCCGATCGGCATGACACTGGGCAAGCCGCAGTATTCGGCTACCGGGGAAATGGTGGTGCCCCTGCTGGGCGTTGCGTCCAATGCCCAGATCAAAGGCGTGAACGCCGTGCCGGCAGTGCGCGCGGTGTTGGGGCGGGTTGATCTGCTTCCCAAGTTGCACGCACTCAAGACGGTGGAAGTTCCTGCGGTACCTGACCTGAATGCCTTCATCCGGGACAAGAAAAGTGCTATTGAGCTGGGCAAAGCCCTTTTCTGGGAAGCCAATGTAGGTAGCGATGGCAACGCCTGCGCCAGTTGCCACTTTGCGGCCGGTGCCGACAGCCGGATGAAGAACCAGTTGGGCCCGGGATTGAGGGCAGGCGATCATACGTTCAGCCGTAATTTTCAGGCTGCCGAGAGCGCTATCCTGACCAACAAGAATAGCAAAGGGGAGCAGGAAGAGGGACACAAGTTCAAGTCGACGGCGTCAGGTGGTGGTGGTGCGAATTACACGCTCGTCGCCAGCGATTTTCCGTTCCGCCGGCTGGCCGATCCGCTGGATCGCAATTCGACCCTGCTGTTTGACAGTGATGACGTGGTTTCTTCTCAAGGCACCTTCGCCGGTGATCTGCTGAGCGTGGCCAGCAATGGAACGGAGAATTGCAAGAATCGCCCCCTCGATGAATTTAGCGTCGGCGGCTTGCTGGTGCGCAAGGTGGCGCCGCGCAACGCGCCGACGGTGATCAACGCGGTCTTTAACCACCGCAACTTCTGGGACGGGCGTGCCAACAACGTGTTCAACGGCAACAATCCGTTTGGTGATCGCGATCCCGATGCCCGCGTGCTCGACATGCTGTCCGACGGCAGCGTGGTGCCGGTGCGCATGGCCCTGTCCAATGCCAGTCTGGCCTCACAGGCCGTTGGCCCGGCACTGAGCGATTTTGAAATGTCCTGTTCGGGCAAGTCGTTCAAGACGCTAGGGCGCAAGGTGCTTGCAATGCGAGCACTGGCAAGCCAGTCGGTGCACGCGCAGGACTCCGTGCTGGCCGCCCTTGTCTTGAGCACGGGAAAAGGACTGAAGGATAACTATGCGGACATGGTCAAGCGGGCCTTTCATCCGCGCTGGTGGGCGGGCACTGGAAGCTACGCGGGATTCACCCAGATGGAATCGAACTTTGCGATGATCTGGGGCATCGCCATCATGATGTACGAGTCGACGCTGATTTCCGATGAAGCACCGATTGACAAATTTCTTGGCTGGCCCGGTCAAGCCGGCGACCTCAAGGCGCTGGGCGCGGCGGAACAACGTGGCCTGGGAATATTTCGTGACAAGGGGATGTGCGCGTCCTGCCACAAGGGCGCCGAATTCACCAGCGCTGCGACCGGACTGCAGCCCAATCGCGATACCAACCTGACGGAACAGATGTTCGTCGGCCTGGGCCAGATCGGGCTCTACGACAACGGCTACTACAACATTGGCGTGCGTCCCTCGCAAGAGGATGTTGGCGTTGGCGATATCGATCCCTGGGGCAACTCGCTGTCGTTCACACGCCAATTCCTCGGCATGGTCAGCGGCAAGCCTGCCCCTGATGCGTTTCAGGTGCGACCTTGCCTGTTCTCGATCCTGAGCGATGCCCGGGAGTGCTGGACGCCGCCCAGCCCGGACCTGACGCGCAGCGGCGTCGACGGCGCGTTCAAGACGCCAACCCTGCGCAATGTCTCCTTGACCAAGCCCTATTTTCACAATGGCAGTCGGATCTCGCTGGAGCAGGTGGTGGAGTTTTACAACCGGGGGGGTGACCGGCGCGGGCCGGATGGCAACGACAGTTCCGGCTTTACGGGCCTGAATGCCTCAGGCGGCGGCACTTCGAATTCACACCCGAGTATCCGCTCCTTGGCCCTGACAGAGCAGGAGCAGAAGGACCTCGTGGCTTTCCTGCGCAACGGGCTGACCGACCGTCGGGTGGCTTGCAAGCAGGCACCGTTTGACCACCCGGCACTCCGTCTTACCAACGGGCATACGGGCGACCACATAAAAATCGAGCAGAACGGGGTCACGGGTGAGGGACGGGATGATTACCTGGATTTGCCGGCGGTTGGCGCCACCGGCCTGCCGACCGGGCAATGCCTTCGCAACGATGACGGCTCTGTGGTCTAGACCTACAACAAGCCCGCGCAGCTTGATGTGTTGGTCGATGCGGTACGGGAGATTTATTCAGCGCAGAACGGGCGCCGCAGTGGCTGGCTCTGCGAATGTCCCCCG